>MGPL01000121.1:20634-21223 GCA_001797415.1 Deltaproteobacteria bacterium GWA2_55_10 | reverse complement strand
GCGAAAGTCTTCTGGCGCATTCGGTCAACCTCCGGGCTGCTTGATGCATATAAATTATCATAAGGCCGGAGAGGAATAAATCAGAGATTCCCTAGATGATAATAGGCGTACCCAAAGAGATAAAGGACAACGAGTTCCGCGTCGGGCTGGTGCCCGCCGGCGCAAGGGCCTTGAAAGAGGCCGGGCATACGGTTTTGGTCGAGAAGGGCGCTGGACTTGGAAGCGCGATTGACGACAGCGAGTACGCCAATGCCGGGGCAGAGATAGTCTCTACAGAAGAGGCCTGGTCGCGTTCTTCACTCGTCATCAAGGTAAAGGAGCCGCGTCCAGAGGAATATCCCTACTTAAGACCCGGCCTTTCGATATTCACCTTCTTCCATCTCGCCGCAGACATAAGGCTTGCGGACGAGCTCATAAACAGGAATGTCGCGGCCATAGCCTACGAGACCCTTGAGATAGACGACAGGAGCCTGCCCATACTCGCGCCCATGAGCGAGGTGGCAGGCCGCCTCTCGGTTCAGGCAGGGGCCTATCACCTCTTGAAATCCCACGGCGGCAGGGGCGTGCTCTTGAGCGGCGTCCCTGGCGT
>MGPL01000121.1:16292-20598 GCA_001797415.1 Deltaproteobacteria bacterium GWA2_55_10 | reverse complement strand
TGTGGGAGTGAACGCGGCCAAAATCGCCGTCGGACTCGGCGCCCGCGTTACCATACTGGATACGAATGCCGGCAGGATGAGGTATATCGACGACATCTTTGGAGGAGGGGGAGGAAGGGTTCAGACCCTCTACTCCAATTCGCATAATATCGAAAAATGTCTTACGGAATGCGACCTTCTCGTCGGCGCGGTCCATATACCCGGCCTGAGGACGCCCAAGCTCGTGAAAAGGGCGATGTTAGGCCTCATGAAAAAGGGCTCCGTAATAGTAGATGTCTCTGTCGACCAGGGCGGCTGCATCGAGACAATAAGGCCTACGACCCATTCAAACCCTGTATATGAGGTGGACGGCGTAATACATTACGGGGTCGCCAACATGCCGGGCGCCGTGCCCAGGACATCGACCTTTGCCCTCACCAACGCGACATTGCCCTATGTGCTTACGCTTGCCAGCCTCGGTACGAAAAAAGCCGTAGAATCCTCAACGCCCCTGAAGAAGGCCCTCAACATAATCGACGGCAAGGTCGTCAACAGGAATGTGGCCGACTCTATCGGAAGGCCGTATAATGAATTGGGAGCGGCGTGGAAGCTCTGAGCCGTTTCAAACGCCCCTCGACAACCCCCTTTTACTGCTTAAACCCCCTGAAAATCCGTGGTTTTCCCTTGACTCACTCCCCCAAATAAGTTACTTTTTAACATTGCTCTTTTCAGGCCCCATAAAGTAAAAAGTGCCCGCAACGAAGGGCGTTTTCGGGCTTGCCTTCAAAAAATCTGCAGGGGAATCATTGGTGGAAGACAGGAGCGTTGAATTTCAGCAGCGGCTTGCCAAGCTCGGGCAATTACGGGAGTCTGGCGTAGACCCCTATCCTAACGACTTCAAGCCCTCGACTACCGCAGCAGCGGTTACGGAGAAGTACGGCCCCCTCACGCCTGAGGAGCTCGAGGCCCGCAAGGGAGAGAGCGTCTCCATTGCCGGCCGCATAATGGCAAAGAGGGACTTTGGCAAGGCCTCTTTCGTACAGATCCAGGACAGGTCAGGCCGCATACAGGCCTACGCGAAAAAGGACATCCTCGGCGAAGCGGCCTATAATACCTTCAAGCTCTGCGACATGGGCGATATCATCGGCTTCGAAGGCCATCTCTTCAGGACAAAGACCGGCGAGCTCACGATAGAGGCGACCTCGCTCCGCCTGCTGGCAAAGGGACTCCATCCGCTGCCCGAGAAGTGGCACGGCCTCTCGGACGTCGAGGCCAGGTACAGGCAGAGGTATCTTGACCTCATGGTAAACCCCGAGGTCAAGGACGTCTTCGTAAAAAGGTCCCGCATAATAAAGTTCATAAGGGACTTTCTCACTGGCCGGGATTTCATGGAGGTGGAGACCCCCATGCTCCAGTCCATTCCGGGCGGCGCGGCGGCAAAGCCCTTCAAGACGTATCACAACGCGCTCCAGATGGAGCTTTACATGAGGATCGCGCCTGAGCTCTATTTGAAGAGGCTCATCGTAGCCGGATTGGAGCGCGTTTTCGAGATAAACAGGAACTTCAGGAACGAGGGCATCTCGACCCGCCACAACCCCGAGTTCACGATGCTCGAGTTCTACCTCGCGTACGCGACCTTCGACGACCTCATGGACCTCACGGAAGAGATGATCTCTTCACTGATACGAGAGCTTACAGGCTCCATGAAGATAACCTATCAGGGCGCTGAGATAGACTTTACCCCGCGCTGGACAAGGATATCCGTAAGGGACGCGATACTCAAATATTCCGACGCTGCAGAAGATATATTCGAGGACAAGGACAAGGCGGTCCTGTTCTCGAAGAAACTCGGCCTCAAGATACCCGAAGGCCTGAGCCACGGCAAGATACTCACGGAGATATTCGAGGAGGTGGCTGAGCCGAAGTTCATACAGCCGACCTTCGTCACGCATTACCCTCTGGACGTGTCCCCGCTCTCCAGGAAGAACGCCAAGGACCCTTCTATTGTCGACAGGTTCGAGCTTCTGGTGGCAGGCAGGGAGATTGCCAACGCCTTCTCTGAGCTCAACGACCCCATTGACCAGAGGGAGAGGTTCGAGAACCAGTTGAAGGAAAAGGCAGCCGGAGACGCTGAGGCCCATGAGATGGACGAGGACTTTGTCCGCGCCCTCGAGTACGGCATGCCGCCGACCGCCGGAGAGGGCATAGGCATAGACAGGCTTGTCATGCTCCTGACGGATTCGCCTTCCATAAGGGATGTCATCCTCTTTCCCCAGCTCAAGAAGGCGGTATCTCAGTCATCGCCTTCGGCTGCGGGCGACAATGTGTAACCGGGTCGCTCTTTCAATAGCGTTTTAACGCGCCTTAGCGCGCCTTATCACATCAGGGGCCGGGACTGATTCCCCGGACAGGAGTTTGCCTCAACAAGATGTCTTACGAACTTTTCATAGGGCTACGATACCTCAAGGCCAAGAGGAAACAGACCTTCATATCGGTCATCACCTTCATCTCCATCCTCGGCATAACGGTCGGAGTAACGGCCCTTATCATAGTCCTCTCCGTCATGACCGGCTTTGAGGAGAACCTCCGCGAGAAGATTTTGGGCATCAACGCCAATGTCGTCATAACCGAGCTTGGCGCGCCCATGTCCGGCTACAGGGAGGTCACCGACAAGGTCCGCAAGATGGAGGGCGTCGTCGGAGCCGCCCCCTTCACCTATAACCAGGCCATGATATCCTCTTCCGGCGGCGTCGTCGGCGCGGTCATACGCGGCCTTGACATGCAATCCGTCGAGCAGGTCACTGTCCTCCCGGGCAAGATGAAGGAAGGCTCTTTAGAAGGCCTGAAGCCCCGCATCGGCACTGACGGCGGCGCGGGCATAGTCATCGGCAGGGAACTTGCCAGGAACATGGGCATCTCGGTCGGAGATACGCTGAACGTGATATCCCCAATGGGCACATCCACCCCGGCCGGCCCTGTGCCCAGGATGGCCGCCTTCAAGGTGGCGGGCATATTCGAGCTCGGCATGTACGAGTACGATTCGTCCCTTGCCTTCATTTCCCTTGAGAACGCGCAGGCCTTCTTCCGCATGGGGGATGCGGTCTCTGGCGTCGAGGTCAAGATAAAGGACATCTACAAGGCCGAAGAGGCCGCCGACGAAATCATGATGGAGATAAGGGGCCCATACTGGACTCGCACATGGATGGAGATGAACAGGAACCTCTTCTCCGCGTTAAAACTCGAGAAGGTCGCCATGTTCATCATACTCACGCTCATAATACTGGTCGCGGCCCTCAACATCATAAGCACCCTCATAATGGTCGTGATGGAAAAGGGCAAGGATATCGCGATATTGAAGAGCCTCGGCGCGACATCCGGCAGCATAATGAAGATTTTCATGATAGAGGGGCTTATCATAGGCGTTACA
This sequence comes from Deltaproteobacteria bacterium GWA2_55_10, assembly GCA_001797415.1. GTDB lineage: Bacteria > Desulfobacterota > GWC2-55-46 > GWC2-55-46 > GWC2-55-46 > UBA5799. The sequence goes on along the minus strand of MGPL01000121.1, from coordinate 17,192 downwards.
GGCACGCTGCTCGGCACGGCTCTCGGCCTTGCCGCGGCCTTGAACCTTGAGAGCATAATCCAGCTCATCGAGCAGGTCTTCAACTTCAAGGTCCTGCCGCCCTCTATCTACTACATCGACAAGTTCCCCTCAAAGGTCGAGCCCATGATGGTCGTGGCAATAGCCGCGATATCCATAGGCATAAGCTTCATTGCGACGCTCTACCCCTCGTGGCAGGCTTCGCGGTTTGACCCTGTCGAGGGCTTGAGGTACGAATAGGGTTCACGAAAGCATAGATGGAACTGATAAAGACAACCGGGCTCAAGAAGACCTACGGGGACGCTGGCAAGAGGGTAGAGGTTTTGAAGGGCATAGACCTGGTCCTTGAAAAGGGCTCTACCGTTGCCGTTGTCGGGGCCTCGGGCGTGGGCAAGTCTACTTTGTTGAACATATTGGGCGCGCTCGACAGGCCGACCTCAGGAGATGTCTTCTACAACGGCGAGCCGATATTCAGGTATGACGATAGAAAGCTCGCGGCTTTCAGGAACAGGTATGTGGGTTTCGTATTCCAGTTTCACCACCTGCTCCCGGAGTTCACGGCCCTTGAGAATGTAATGCTCCCGCTGCTCATTGGCGGGGCGGACTTCAGTGCGGCAAGTCAGAAGGCAGCCCGCCTTCTTGCAGAGGTCGGCCTTGAAGCGAGGGTCAACCACAAGCCCGGCGAGCTCTCCGGAGGGGAGCAGCAGAGGACCGCGATAGTACGCGCCCTCATACAGGAGCCGGAGGTGCTCCTTGCGGACGAGCCTACCGGCAACCTTGACACAAAGACCGGGGCCGAGGTCTTTGACCTTATCCTTGAGCTCAACCGCTCAAGGAAGACTACGATGATAATCGTGACCCATAACGAGACGCTCGCGTCCC
>MGPL01000121.1:14490-16260 GCA_001797415.1 Deltaproteobacteria bacterium GWA2_55_10 | reverse complement strand
TAAAAAGCGCAGCATATGTTGTTTATATGTGAGCATTTTTATTTTCGCCCTGACACAGAGATCAGGAAAAATAACAATTTTTAGAGGCAGCCTAAACTGTTCTGGAAGGTAGCCTCTCTTGTCCGTTTTACGCTTCTGTCTGTTGACGCTCATCGTTGTGCTCCTGCCGGCCTCTGCAATGGCCGAGGAGATAAAGGCGCTCGTCCTGCCCTTTGATATGCACGCCGCCACCGATATTTCGGGGCTGAGAAGGAGCATTATGGAGGCCGTTGCCTCTTCCCTTGAAGACAGCGGCATCGAGGTCGTGGGGATAGAGGAGACCAGGCAGCTGATGGTCGAGAAGAAGGTCGCCTTTTTCAACGAAGAGGCCGCCTTTGAGCTCGCCAGTCGCGTAAAGGCCGACTTCGCGGTGCTTGGCGCCGTTACAAAGGCAGGGAGGACCTCTAACGCGGACTGGCGCATTATCGATTTGAAGGACAGGACCGTAAAGGCCTTCTTCTATGAAAGCTCCGAGTCAGACGCGGAGCTTTTGCGCCAGATAAGGGCAAAATCCGGCAAGATGGCAGAGGATATGGCCGCTGCCCTGAGAGAAGGGCCCGCTGAGAGGGCCGGGAACATCGACAGGATAACTGTAACGGGCAACAGGAGGGTCGACACAGAGGCCATAGCAAAAAAGATATCGAGCAAAGAGGGCGAACCCTTCTCCTCCGACGCCATAAAAGAGGATATAAGGACCATATACGCGACGGGATACTTCGACGATGTCACCGCCTCGCTCGCGGAGACCGCCTCCGGGAAGGCGCTCACCTTTACCGTGAAGGAGCTGCCCTTCATAAGGCGCATCGAGTTCAGGGGCAACAGCCAGATAAAGGAAGACCGCCTCTCGGACGCAGTTACCCTCAAGACCAACAGGGTCCTTGACAGGGTGGTGCTGGCCGAGAACGCGGAGAAGATCAAGGCGCTCTATGAGGAAGACGGGTACTATCTCTCGAAAGTGAATCCGGTCGTCGAGTCCGACGGCACGGACGCGACCGTGGTCTTCAAGATCGAGGAAGGCCCCGAGGTCAAGGTCAAGAGGATAACCGTCATCGGCAACCAGGCCTTCTCCGACGATGACCTCATGGACCTCATGAACACCGAGGAGGTAGGGTTCTTTACCGCCCTCACCAAATCCGGCAAGTTCAACGAGTACGTATACCAGAACGACCTTGCAATAATAATGAGCCATTACTTCGACAACGGCTATATAAACGCGGACGTGCTCGACTCCCGCGTTCTGCTGAGCGAGGACAAACGCTGGTTCTATATCACGATCGCGCTCACCGAGGGCGAGCAGTACAGGATCGGCAAGCTCGACGTCAGCGGGGATGCTGACCTCCTCGCTTCGAAGGAAGAACTCACAGCGATGCTCAAAATAGAGGGCAACGAGATCTTCAGCCGCAGGAAGCTCTCCCAGGGCGTTGAGGCCATAAACTATTTCTACGGCGACAAGGGCTATGCATACGCCGAGGTGAAGCCCCTTACCAGGGTAAACCCGGCTGACAAGACCATCGACATCACGCTCGACATAAAGAAGTACGACCTGGTCTATATCGAAAAAATAGACATCACGGGAAATGTCAGGACAAGGGACAAGGTCATCAGGAGGGAAGTCGAGCTCGGCGAGGGCGACCTGTTCTCTTCAAGCGAGCTCAAGAGGTCCAGGGGCAACCTCAAGAGGCTCGGCTATTTCGAGAACGTTCAGATAACCGAGACACGGGGCTCCTCGAG
>MGPL01000121.1:5403-14479 GCA_001797415.1 Deltaproteobacteria bacterium GWA2_55_10 | reverse complement strand
ACCTGGGCGTGGACGTGCAGGAGAGGCCGACCGGCTCCATTTCGCTCGGCCTGGGCTACAGCTCGGTCGACAAGGTCATCGGCACCGCGTCCGTATCCCAGTCGAACTTCATGGGCACCGGATTGAAGCTCGACCTCTCGGGCACCGTCAGCGCGTCGAGCTCGCGCTACGTATTGGGCATCACCGAGCCCTGGCTCTTTGACAGGCCCATTTCAGCCGGTTTCGACCTCTACAACACCGAGCGCGAGTACCCTGATTTCGACCTGAGGAAGCAGGGCTTTGACCTGCGCTTCGGCTTCCCCCTTACCAAACGGTATACCAGGGGCTATATAACCTACAAGCTCGAGGACGTCCACATAAGCAATGTCGAGACGACCGCTTCAAGCATTATAAAGGACCAGGAGGGCACGAGCACCGAGAGCAGCATACGCCTGCAGGTGAGGAGGGATTCCAGGAACGACGCCTTTTTCCCCTCCGAAGGGTCGGTAATAAACCTCACCACTGAATTCGCTGGCGGGCCGCTCGGCGGCACGAGCTACTTCATCAAATACGAGGCTGACGCCGTAAAGTTCTTCCCGATGCCCTGGGACACGGTCTTCTCAATACACGGCTCGGCCGGCTACGTACACGGCTACGACGGGAAGTTCCCGCCCATATACGAGCGCTACTTCCTGGGCGGCATCAACAGCATACGCGGGTTCGAGACCAGGTCCATAAGCCCTAAGGATGAGGCCACCGGCGACCTCATCGGCGGCAGCTCGATGGTCGTCATGAACCTGGAATACCTCTTTTCGCTCTTCCCGGAGCAGAATATCAGGGGCCTCGTCTTCTTTGACGCCGGCAACGCGTACCGGAACAGGGAAGAAATAGAAGCATTCAGGTTCAAAACGGCGGTCGGCGGCGGAATAAGGTGGTTCTCGCCGCTCGGCCCCATAAGGATAGAGGTCGGCTTCAACCTCGACCCCAAGGACGAAGAGAGCGGCTCAGAATGGGACTTCGCCATAGGCACCCTGTTTTAGGGATTGCTGTTTAAGGGAAGGGCTTTCTTCAGATAGTCCTTTTAAAAGGTCAACTACGCCTGCAGAGGCTTAATTAAAAGAAGGAGAACATGATGACAACGAAATTAATCAGCGCCTTTATTGTAATCGCTTTCGCACTCTTTATATCAGGCCCCGTGTCTGCCGCCGAGCTCAAGCTGGGCTATGCCAACCTTCAGAAGGCCCTGAACGAATGCGATGCCGGCAAAAAGGCAAAGGACGATATCAAGGAACAGGCCGAGAAGCTCGAGGGCGAGCTCAACAAGGAACAGGAGTCATTGAAGAAGCTCAAGGAAGAGCTGGACAAGAAGGGCAGCGTCTGGAACAAGGAGACCAGAGACTCAAAGGAAAAGGAGTTCAAGGCAAGGACAGCCGAGTTCCAGAAGAAGTTCATGGAGTACGGCGAGCAGCTGAACAAGAAAAAGCAGGAGACCGAGTCCAGGATAATAGCGGACCTGCGCGACATAGTCGAAGAGATAGCAAAGAAAAAGGGCATGACCTTCGTGTTCGAGAGGTCGGTAGGCGGCATCCTCTACGCCCCCAAAGAGCTCGACCTCACTGACGAGGTCATAAAGACCCACAACAGCAGGAAGAAGAAATAAGGACCATGCCTGAGAAGAGCCTTGCAGAGCTTGCGGCCATAGCCGGCGGGATAGTCCGGGGCAATGAGGCAGCCGTAATAACCGGCGCCGCTCCCCTTGAGGACGCCGGCCCCGGAGACATAACCTTTGCGGCTGACAGGAAGTACTTCGGCCTTCTCTCGACTACGCGGGCTTCAGCCGTGGTCGTGCCGGAAGGGGCTGAAAATGCCGCGGGCAGCCTTGATCTTATCGTAGTCAGGAACCCTCAGCTCGCGTTCGCCCGGATAGTCGAGGTCTTAAGGCCTCAATATCTGCCCGGCCCCGGCGTCCATCCAAAGGCAGAGGTCCACCCCGGGGCCAGGCTCGCAAAAGACGTCTCGGTGCAGGCCTTCTCCGTCATCGAAGACGGCGCTGTTGTCGGGGAGCGCACGATCATATTCCCCGGCGTGTACATAGGCAGGGGCGCGGCCATCGGCGCTGACTGCGTCATCTATCCCGGAGTCTCCATAAGGGAAGGCTGCGTTGTCGGGGACAGGGTCATCGTCCACAGCAACACCGTTATAGGCAGCGACGGCTTCGGCTACGCGCGGGACTCTGGCAAGTACGTAAAGGTCCCGCAGAGGGGTATCGTCAGGATAGGCGACGACGTTGAGATAGGCGCCTCGGCGGCCATAGACAGGGCGGCCTTAGGCGAGACCTCGATAGGCAGGGGCACCAAGATAGACAACCTAGTACATATAGCGCATAACGTCAGGATCGGCGAGGACTCGGCGCTGGCAGCGCAGTCCGGCATAGCCGGCTCCACGAAGGTGGGCAGCAGGGTCCAGTTCGGCGGCCAGGTTGGCATCTCAGGCCACCTGAACGTCGGCGACGACGTAGGCATAGGCGCGAAATCCGGCGTTGTGCAGGACGTGCCCTCCCGGAGCGTCTGCTCCGGCATACCCGCCATACCTCATACGGACTGGCTGAAGGCACAGAATATTTACGCAAAGCTCCCGGAGCTCAGGAAAAAGGTGTCGGAGCTTGAAAAGAGGCTTGCCGAGATTGAAAAAAAGCACGATCCCAAATAAATATAAATGCTTGCTAAATTTCCAATTCGTTAAGGCTGCTCAAAAAGCTCCATATGCGAGACCCCGTCAAATCGGGGAGCGAGGAATGAGGCGTACTCTTTCCGTACGCCGCTTATGCCGCGACGATGACAACAAAGCAGATGGACTTTTTCAGCAGCCGATAAGGGGGAACTATGACCGAGACATTGACGCAGGGACAGACCGTAAAAGGAGGCTCCATGACTATCGATATCAAGGAAATAATGAATATCCTCCCTCACCGCTACCCCTTTCTGTTGATAGACAGGATACTCGATCTCGACCCCGGCAAATCGGCCAGGGGATTGAAGAACGGCACGATAAACGAGCCGTTCTTCAACGGACACTTCCCCGGCCACCCCATAATGCCGGGCGTCCTCATAATAGAGGCAATGGCCCAGGTCGGCGGAGTGCTGGCCTTCAAGTCGGCTGACGTCACCAACAAGGTCGTCTACTTCATGGGCATAGACAAGGCAAGGTTCAGAAAGCCGGTCCTTCCCGGCGACGCGATAGAGTTCGTGCTGAACGTCACCAAATGCAGGGGCACGATATGGGCGTTCAAGGGAGAGGCCTTCGTGGCAGGAACCCTCGTGGCAGAGGCCGAGCTTCTGGCCACCATCGTGGACAAGTAGTAAACATAAGCGAGGGTTATCATATATGAGCAGGACCGCGGCATTAAAAGAAGTCAGGATAGACCCCACTGCGTACGTGCACCCCACGGCGGAGCTCGACTCCGGCGTTGAAATAGGCCCGTTTACCGTAATAGGCGAAGGCGTGCGCATAGGCGCTGATACGAAGATCAGCTCTCATGTCGTAATAGACAAGTGGACGACCATCGGCAAGAATAACGCCATATTCCAGTTCGTCTCGATAGGAGCGGCCCCCCAGGACCTGGGCTACAAGGGCGAGCGGACCGAGACCATAATCGGCGACAACAACAACATAAGGGAGTTCGTCACCATACACAGGGCCACGACCAAGGAGAAGCTCAAGACCGTCTGCGGCAGCAACAGTCTGTTCATGAACTACGTGCACATAGCCCATGACTGCGAGCTCGGCAACAACATCATAATGGCGAACTCGGCCACGCTCGGCGGCCACGTGAAGATAGACAGCAACGCCATAGTCGGCGGCCTCGTGGCCGTCCATCAGCACGTGCGCATTGGCGCGTACTGCATAATCGGCGGCGCCTCTGCCGTGAGCAAGGACATCCCTCCCTATGTCATGGCGGTCGGCAACAGGGCCAGGGTCTACAGATTGAACTCCGTCGGCATACGGAGGCAGGGCTTCTCAAGGGTGGAGCTCGATGAGATAAAGAAGTCCTACAACATCGTGTTCAGGTCATCGCTTACCATAGCGGAAGCAATCGAAAGGCTCGCTCAGGAGCTTCCGGGCTCGGTCCATGCCAAGAGGTTCATGGAGTTCCTGCGGGGCTCCAGGAGAGGCATTGCGCGCGAAAGGACGAAAAGAAAAGGTGAGCTCCAGGACGAAGATTAAGGTAGCGGTAATAGGCGTCGGCTACCTCGGCAGGTTCCACGCACAGAAGTACGCCATGATGGAAGAGGCCGAGCTCGTCGGCGTAGTCGATTCCGACCCCGCGAGGGCGCAAGCGGTCGCCGAAGAGGTCAAGGCAAAGGCATTCAAGGACCCGGCGAGCCTCTACGGAGAGGTTGACGCCGTAAGCATAGTAACGCCCACTGAGCGCCATTACAGGCTCGGCATGGACTTCCTCTCAAGGGGCGTCCATGTCATGATGGAAAAGCCCATTGCCGCCGTCTCCAAAGAGGCCCGCGCCCTCGTAAAAGAGGCTCAAGCCTCGAAGGCAGTCCTCCAGGTCGGACACCTCGAGCGCTTCAACGGCGCGATGCTCGCCTTGGGCGATACCATAAAAGACCCGCTCTATATCGAGGCCGTGAGGATGTCGCCCTTCCCCAACAGGTCGACTGATGTCGATGTCATCCTGGATGTCATGATCCACGATATAGACCTCGTGCTCTCGATCGCAAGGTCAGAGCCCATCAAGGTCGAGGCAATCGCAATCCCGGTCGTCTCCAACGGCAAGTCCGACTTCGCGAACGCCCGCGTTACCTTCAAGAGCGGCTGTGTCGCCAATATAACCGCAAGCAGGGTATCGAAAGAGCGCGTGCGCAAGATAAACGTCGTACAGCCCGACGCAATGATAACCATAGACTACGCTGCCCAGGGCCTCACGATCACAAGGACTCTGCCGGGCGGCCCCGTAGCCTCTCAGGTAGACGACGATATAACCGTTGAGAAAAAGGACTCGCTCCTGGAAGAGCTCAAAAGTTTTATAAACTCGATAAAAACCGGCAAACAGCCAGTCGTATCAGGCATAGACGGCACGGCTGCCCTTGAACTGGCTGAACAGATACAGGCAGCCGCTAACGTATAATTGGCTTTGCAGATGCTTTTGAGAGAACCTTTTACAAAAAGGTTCTCTCAAAGCCCCTTGCAATCCCTCTTGCTGCAACTCCCTAATGGATAAAAGCATACTCATAGTAAGCGGTGAGGAATCAGGCGACCTTCACGGCGCGGCCCTCATCAGGTCATTGAAGAAGCTCATACCCGGGCTCAATGTGGCGGGCATGGGCGGCTGGAGGATGAAGGAAGAGGGCATGGTGGGCCTTGATTCAAAGGAGGTCTCCGTGGTCGGGGTTGTTGAGGTATTGAGCCGGCTCCCGAAGATTTTAAAGTCGATGGGTGCGCTCAAGCGCCAGATGAGGGGCGAGCGCTTTGATGCCGTGGTGCTCATAGACTTCCCTGATTTCAATCTCAATATCGCGAAAGAGGCGCAGAGGCTCGGCATTCCGGTCATATATTATATAAGCCCGCAGGTCTGGGCATGGAGAAAGGGCCGGATAGGCAAGATCGCGCGCCTGGTGAACAGGATGCTGGTCGTCTTCCCGTTCGAGTATTATATCTACAAAAAAGCCGGTGTCGATGTCGAGTACGTCGGACATCCGCTGGCGGATACCGCGCAATGCAGCCTTACTCAGGCCCAGGCGCGGGCTTTACTCGGCCTGAACGGCCGGGATAAGGTGATAGCCCTCCTTCCTGGCAGCCGCTCCGGAGAGGTAAAAAGGCTTCTGCCCTCGATGGTGGAAGCGGCGAATATCATCTCAAGGAGTGTCAGGGGGACCGTATTCCTCCTGCCCGCTGCGCGGAGCGTAGACGAAACGCTCCTGACAGGCCCTCTCAAGGGCGCTCAGGCGGATATCAGGGTCGTAAGGGGCAAGATGTACGAGGCGCTGCGCGCTTCCGACGCCTCTGTCGTGGCCTCCGGCACAGCGACGCTTGAGACGGCGCTTATCGGCACGCCGATGGTTATCGTCTACAGGATGGCCCCTGTCTCTTACGCGATAGCGAAGACCATGGTAAAGCTCAAGCACGTGGGCCTTCCGAACATCGTGGCTGAACGGGAGGTAGTGCCAGAGCTTTTGCAGGGCAATGCCACGCCCGAGAGGATTGCCGGTGAAGTCCTCTCCATGCTCGAAGGGCCGAAGAGGGAGGCCGTATTAAAGGGCTATGAGGAGATAAGGAAGAACCTCGGCAGGGGCGGCGCAGCGAGTAAGGCGGCGAGGTCGATATATAACCTCATAACCAACCTTGACTACCATGACTACAACGTAAGCCCTGACCTGGTGAGAAAGACATGAACACATACTTCCGTTTGCTTAAATTCCTGCCCCGGTACAAGGGCCATTTCCTTCTGGCCTTCGGCTGCATGGTAGGTTTCGCGCTCTCCAACGGCGCCATGGCCTATCTTATCGGCCCTGTCATGAAGTTCCTCTTTACCAGCGGCGGCGGATCAGAGATAAACCTCGTCCCGTTCGACCTTTTCACGGTACCGAAAGAGGGCATGATGATGGCGATACCGGTTGCCATATTCGTGGTCGCGGCCGTCAAGGGCCTCTCATCTTACGGGCAGTCCTATTTCATGGGCTACGTCGGACAGGGCATTGTCCGCGACCTGAGAAAGATGCTCTACGACCGGATACTGAACCTGCCTCTGGGGTTTTTCTCAAACACCTCTACAGGCGTCCTTACATCGCGGCTTACACATGACGTCAATCTTATCCAGACCTCGACCTCGGACGCGGTTACCCAGATACTGAAGCAGAGCCTCACGATAATCGTGCTCGGCGCGGTCATCGTGAGCCTCGACTGGAAGCTCTCGCTCGCTGCCGCGGTCGCCCTGCCCCTTTCCATCTATCCGATGCAGAAGCTCGGCAAGAGGATGAAGAAGGTCTCCACCCAGGGTCAGGTGACGATGGGCGCGCTTACGGGCCTTCTGCACGAGGCCATAGCCGGGATAAGGATAGTGAAGGCCTTCTGTATGGAAGGCTACGAGTCAACCCGCTTCCAGAAGGAGAACGAGGCCTATACCAGAAACCAGATAAAGACCATAAAGGTGCGCTCCCTCGCCTCGCCCCTGATGGAGACCCTGGGGGCCTTCGCCTTCGCGATAACCATCTGGTACGCGGCCTACAGGATAGGCCAGGGCACGTTGAAGCCCGAGACATTCATATCTTTCTTCGCCTCCGTCATCATGTTCTACCAGCCCATAAAGGCGTTGAACGGCGTGAACCTCAATATCCAGCAGGGCCTTGCCGCGGCCGTGAGGATATTCGAGCTAATAGACCGGCCCGGAGAGCATGATACCAGGGGCGCTGAGATATCAGGCGTGAACGAGTCCATAGAGTGGCGCGGGGTAGAGTTCAAGTACGGGGCAGAGCCTGTCCTCAACGGGATAGACCTCAAGGTGAGGCGCGGCGAGGTCATAGCCATCGTCGGCAGCTCCGGCGCCGGCAAATCGACCTTCGTCAACCTCATACCGAGGTTCTATGACGCGACAGGCGGGGCCATCCTCATAGACGGCAGGGACATTCGCGAGCTCTCGTTAAATTCGCTCAGGTCAAAGATAGCCATAGTCTCCCAGCAGGTCATACTTTTCAACGACAGCGTCAAAAGGAATATCGCCTACGGCGCAGTGGAGCTGAGCGATAATGAAATAATCGCCGCGGCAAAGGCCGCCAACGCCCATGACTTCATAATGAGGCTCCCCCAGGGATATGAAACCGTCATCGGCGAGGGCGGAGTGAGGCTCTCAGGCGGCGAGAGGCAGAGGGGATCCATCGCGAGGGCGATACTGAAGAACGCGCCGATACTGATCCTCGACGAGGCGACATCATCCCTTGACACGGAGTCGGAGGCGGAGGTCCAGAAGGCCATAACCAACCTGATGTCAGGGCGCACCACCTTTGTAATAGCGCACAGGCTCTCGACGGTGAGGAACGCGGACAGGATAATAGTCCTCTCCGGCGGCGCTATAAAGGAAATAGGCAACCACGACGAGCTCCTTTCGACGGGCGGGGAGTACTCGCGCCTGTACTCGATGCAGTTCCAGGGGTGAGGCATATATTTTAAAAAGCCTTATAATCCCTCTCCCCTGGGGGAGAAGGCAGGGGTGAGGGGGAGTGAAGAGAAAGAACATCTCTTTATGCAGAGCACTCCGAAAAAAACAGACCGATGCCGAGCAAAAACTCTGGTCAGTTCTACGAAATAGACAATTGCATGGAGTGAAGTTCAGAAGGCAGTTCGCTGTCGGATCCTTTATACTCGATATTTATTCCCCGGAGCACAGGGTGTGCATTGAGGCTGATGGCGGAAGCCATTATAGCCAAGCAGGCGTGAGACAAGATGAACTGAGAAAGATGGCGCTTGAGAAGATCGGTATCAGGGTATTAAGGTTCATCAGCAACGAAGATATTTTGAATAATATGGGAGGTGTGTGCGAGGTAATTGCGGACGACCTTAAAAGCCCCCCTCACCTAAATCCTCTCCCCCAGGGGGAGAGGAAATGATATGAGCACCAGCCCGGGTTGGAATATCGCTACGCTCAGTTATGAACGACCGCTTGTATCGAGTTCATCTTTTTTGGCGAACTTTGCAGTATTGAGAAAATCGGCCGTACGTGCTAATCTCAAGGTCTGTTGAATCTATGGCAAAGACCGGTGAAAAGATAATAGTCGCAGCTCTTCCGCTGCTTGCGCAGGGAATAATAAGGGCGCTTCGCGCCACCATGCGCATCGAGTACGTCAACTACGAGCGCTACCGCGAGCTTGCATCAAAGGGCTCTCAGGTAATAATCGCGTTCTGGCACGGCAGACTCCTGATGATGCCTTACTGCTATCTGGGCAGGAGGATCTCCATCCTCGTGAGCCAGAGCAAGGACGGTGAGCTTATCGCCAGGACTGTCGCCGGGTTCGGCATGGATTCTGTGCGCGGCTCGACGACGAGGGGCTGGCTGGGCGGCATTAAGGGCCTCTTGAGGGCCGCGAAAAACGGG
>MGPL01000121.1:1028-5281 GCA_001797415.1 Deltaproteobacteria bacterium GWA2_55_10 | reverse complement strand
AAAAAAACCTTTGGCAGCTGGGATGGCTTCTTGATGCCCTACCCCTTCTCGCGGGGGGTCTTCATTTGCGGCGAGCCGCTGAAGGTCAGCCCTGAGGCTACCCCTGAAGAGATGGAAGACGCAAGGGCACGTTTGGAGAAGAACCTCATTGAGATCACCTCTGCCGCTGACAAGCGCTTCGAAAGATAGCCTCTCCTCTTCAATGGCCTATTTCCTCTATAACGTGCTCCTCCATATCGCGGCGGCGCTCCTTCTCCCGTATTTTCTCATAAAGATGGCGACCGCGAGCAAGTACAGGGAAGGCATACCCGAGAGGTTCGGTTTTGTAGATAAGAGGAAGCTCCGGGCACTCAGAAAAGGCAAGGTCGTCTGGGTGCATGCCGTCTCTGTCGGAGAGACTAAGGCCGTGCTTCCGGTATTGAGGATATTGAAGCGCAGACGGCCCGATGTGAAGATACTGTTCTCTACCGTTACCGCCACGGGGAACAGGACCGCTGCCCAGGAAGGCAGGGGCCTCATCGACGCCCTCATTTATTTTCCCCTCGATCTTCCGTGGTCTATCCGCAAGGTGGCATCCGCGGCAAAGCCCTCACTTTTCGTCGTTGTCGAAAAAGAGATATGGCCCAACGCCTTCAGGACCATGCGCTCTCTCGGCGCTCCAGTTGCCATCGTCAACGGCACAATATCTGACAAGTCCGCGAGAGGATACGCCAGGTTCGGCTTTCTTTTCAGGGATGTCTTTTCAAAGGTGAACGCCTTTCTGGCCAGAACGGATGACGACATGGAAAAGGCCATCTCCATAGGAGTGCCGGCTGCTGCCGCTGAGCTCACCGGCAACCTCAAGTTCGACCTCTCCCCCAGTCTCATGGACAGGCATTTCGTAGCCAATCTCAAGGAGGCCATCGGCGTAAGGCCCGGCTCCACCCTGATAGCCGCCGGCTCTACGCACCCGGGCGAGGAGGAGATAGTCCTCTCGTCATACAAGGCCCTTTCCGCCGAGTTCTCCGGGCTCAAGCTCATAATCGCGCCGCGCCACCCTGAGAGGTTCAATGACGTGGAAGCCCTGCTGAGGAAATCCGGCGTTGCCTACGCAAGACGCTCGAAAGGCGGCAGCGCCGATGTGGTGCTCCTCGATTCCATCGGCGAGCTGATGACCGTCTATTCGCTCTCGGATATCGCCATCGTGGGCGGCTCCCTTGTGCCGGGCATCGGAGGCCACAACCTCCTTGAGCCAGCGTATTTCGGCAAGCCAGTCATCTACGGCAGCCATCTCACGACATATATGGGCATGGCCGAGCTGCTGGAGAAAAACGGGGGCGGCGTGCGCGTGAGCGGACAAAAGGAGCTCACCGATGCCTTGAAGGGCTTCCTTTCAGACGAGGTCCTCAAGAAGCGGACAGGTGCCCTTGCCCGCGGCGTTGTCGAGGAGAACAGGGGCGCTTCCGAGCGCACCGCGAATGCCCTTGAAAAGCTCTTGAGGAGGTAGCGGTGTCCTTTTCAGGAAAGGTCGAAGCGCTCATGAGGGGCGAGGCCAGCGGTCTCACGGGCGCTCTTCTCCACGCCCTTTCCGGGCTCTACGGAATGGGCGTGCGCACGAGATTGCTCTCATATAGTCTCGGCATGCTCCCAAGCTACAGCCTTCCCATCAAGGTAGTCTCGGTCGGCAATCTTACTGTAGGCGGCACAGGCAAAACCCCGGTCGCCATCTTCCTTGCGGAGTTTTTCAAAAGGGACGGCCAGCGCGTTGCGGTCTTAAGCCGCGGCTATAAAGGGAGCGCAAAGGGCATTGCTGTCGTTTCCGACGGAAAGAAGATACTGACTGGCCCGAATGAAGCGGGAGACGAGCCGTATCTCATGGCAAAGAGCCTCGAAGGAGTACCTGTAGTCGTATGCGCCGACAGGGTCCGGGGTGGCAGATTCATAATCGAGCGGTTCTCGCCCAATGTGCTCCTCCTCGACGACGCCTTCCAGCATATACGCTTGAGGCGCGATATAAACATACTCCTGGTTGACGCCAACGAGGGCTTTGGCAACGCGCATCTCCTGCCGCGCGGCATCCTCCGCGAGCCTTTGTCTTCCATCAGGAGGGCGGATTTTGCTCTCATCAAGGGCGGGCAGCCTCAGGGCAGGGTCTGGGAGGCGCTCCACGAATATTCGATCCCCTTTATCCCTTTCCTGTACAGGCCATCCGCCCTTTACAATATCGACTCGGGCGAGGAAATGGAACTTGAGGCTCTAAAAGGCGCAAGGGTCGTCGCGGTTTCCGGCATAGCCAACCCTGCCTCGTTCCAGAAGAGCTTGAAGGAGCTGGGCGCTGTAGTGGAAGCTCAGCTGGATTTCCCGGACCACCATGCCTATTCGGCTTCAGACGGGCGCAATATCGAGCAGCGGGCTTCCGGAAGGGATATGATAATCACCACTGAAAAGGACGGCGTGAAACTCGGCGGGCTTGTAAAGTCCATCCCCGTATTCGCTCTCAAGATCTCTGTCGAGGTCGAGGAGGCCCTTATGCAGTCGGCTCTCGCGCCGCTTTTGCGGGGTGTGCTCTGATGCTCTCCCTCCTGAAGGCCCTCTCTTTTCTCCTCGGCCGCATGCCGATGAGTATCGCATCGCTCCTCGGCAGGATCGTCGGCGCCGTCGGGTACAGGTTCCTCAAGAGGCACAGGAATATCGCGCTCTCCAACCTTGATCTCGCTTTCGGCGATTCTATTTCAAACAGCGAAAGAGAGCGTATAACAAAGGCTGTCTTCCGCAATCTCGCCACCATGTTCTTCGAGTTCACGCGCATCCCCTGGATGGAGCGCGCCGATGTGGAGCGGCTCGTTAAGTTCAGCGGCCTTGAGAACTTCGACAAGGCGCTCGCAAAGGGGAAGGGCGCCATACTTCTTACGGGGCACTTCGGCAACTGGGAGCTCCTCGGCTCGTCTCTCGGTCAGATGGGGTACAAGCTCGACATCGTAGTCAGGATGCTCGACCACCCTGTCTTCGAAGAGTTCGTATCATGGACAAGGACCTCTTCAGGCAACAGGATAGTCTACAAGAACAGGGCCATGCGGAAGCTCCTGAAGAGCCTTGAGTCCAATTCAATAGTCGCCATCCTGGTCGACCAGAACGTATCCGCGGTCGAGGGCTTTTTCGTCGATTTCTTCGGCAGGAGCGCCTGCACCAACAAGGGCCCTGCCCATCTCGCGCTCGTCAGCGGCGCAGCCGTTGTCCCGGCCTTCATAATGAGAGAGGGCGGAGGCCACAGGGTTGTGGTGCTCGAAGAGCTTGAGGTCATAAATACCGGGGACAGGGAGCAGGACGCGCTTGTCAACACGGCAAGGTTCACCAGGACGGTCGAAGAGATGATAAGGCGCTGTCCGGATGAATGGTTCTGGGTGCACAGGAGATGGAAGACAAGGCCTCGGAAAGAGTCCGGGCGAAGTGAAGGGACCCTGGAAGGTAATTGACAAGTTTTTTCCATGGGGGTATGATATTAATTAGATAAAAGGCGCATCTGATGGAGATGAGCTTCAGTTGGTTCCGTTAGGGGTCCTTCCAGGACGGGGTGAGCAAGCCCGGCTGGGTATGCGAGAGCATCCCCAGAATTCGGGACGCCTGAACCGTTCCCATGGACTACCACCTGCTGTAGAGGCTTCTTCTCCTAAATGATGTGCCTTTTACATTTGCTTACCTCTTTTCAGTCATTCACGAAAATCAAAAAAAACCTTATTTTTCAACTCGTTTTGTACAGGTTCCCTGTTGCAGGATTTCCCTTTTTTTGATATAATTATATTAGCAAATAGGCGTTATATTGACTGGCGAAAGGGTCCGTGACCCCCATCCGCAGGGTGCGTGCAAACCACCTAAGGAGGTCTTGGAAGCCGGTGCCTGAATGAACCGCAGCCCTGAATGGCCGCGATTCGAAGGGGCCAGGAGGGGAAGGCCCGGAAGAGGTAACGGCCAAAAGATCGGCGGATTGGACAAGAGCAGTCATAATAACGCCTGTTTACATTTGGAGGTCGGAAAGGGCCTTTTTTTTATTCTCTTAGGGTCTAATACCTCGTAGCTTGCTGCGAATTTTTCAATCCTCTCCCCTCGGGGGAGAGGATTAAGGTGAGGGGGGCTTTCCATACTAAAGCCCCCTCATCCCAACCTTCTCCCCGGACGGGGAGAAGGAGAAATGCCAATTCCCAACGGATATTGATTCCCCGCAGATTGTTGCGGGGAATTTCTTTTTTACTCAGGACCGCCCGCTTCCTTGACTCTTT
>MGPL01000121.1:0-966 GCA_001797415.1 Deltaproteobacteria bacterium GWA2_55_10 | reverse complement strand
AAAACCTGTCTGTCGCCTGAGAAGGGGGCCGGGGGGTTCGACTCCCTCCCCCTTCCGCCAAAATTAGCTAAGACAATTTCAGGAAGTCGAACGGCTTGCGAGCGCCGAGCGAAAGCGAGGATAAGGGCGCAGGATGCGCCCGGAAGCGAGCAAGACCGGGGTCGGAGCGAGTGAGCCAGGACGGCGAGCGAGCGGAGACCGACTCCCTCCCCCTTCCGCCAAAATTAGCTGAGCGTCATAACTTCGCATACCTGCGTTCTGACGCTCAGCTCTCGCACTGCCATAGCAACTCTTTCCTATCCTCTAAGGCGGGGGGACTTATGTATAACGATTTTAATACGTTTGTTCCTGCCGCTCCTTTTCCAAATCCAATTCAAGCTCTGTGAACTGGCCGGTCCGAACAGAGACCTTCTCGCCCGAGTCCTTGTATCCCTTGCGCTTCAGTGTTATCTCATAGACCCCTGGCCCGAGGTCGAGCGAAAGGGGCGTCATCCCGTAATAGACGTCTCCCATGTAGACCTTTGCCCGTCCGGGGCTGCTCTTTATAACGAGCCTGCCTGTGCCCTCTGGCGGCGGCGCGGCTGCCTCTGCGGCCTCTTTCGCGGGCGCGTATGAGGCGGTAGTATTGTGTATCATCGGGTTTGCCTTTGCGAGCGCCCTACTCATGGCCTTTGAAAGGGCGTCTGTGAGAGAGGCCGAGATGGTCGCCCTGCTGTTGCCCATGACCCCTGCAAAGCGCGAGCCCTTCTCTGATTCGACCCCTGACCAGACGGCCCGCCCTGTCTCCGTCTCGAAGATCGAGAAGGCGAGCTCGACATTATATTCGTCCCTGCCCTCTATCGAATAGCTCAGGGCGCGAACTTCGCCCTCTGCGATGAAGTCCGCGCCGTCTTTCTTCGGGGCTATCACGAAGCCCGCGCCGCCAAGCTCCCTTATGTACGCCCTTGTGACGAGTGAAGCCGCCTC
>MGPL01000120.1:7872-9368 GCA_001797415.1 Deltaproteobacteria bacterium GWA2_55_10 | reverse complement strand
TTAAAGTGACGAAGGCCTGAGAGGCAGCCTAAAATCAAGGGGAGGTAACATGGAATTCGGCATTGGAACAGGAACGATAATACTGGCAGCGCTTATCCTGCTCTTAGTATGGAGCGCGATAAAGATACTGCCTGAATACGAGAGGGGCGTCATCTTCTTCCTCGGAAGGTTCCAGGCTGTAAAGGGGCCTGGCCTGATACTCCTCATACCGGGCGTGCAGAAGATGGTAAAGGTAAGCCTCCGGACGGTGACCATGGACGTCCCGCCGCAGGAGGTCATCACAAGGGACAACGTTTCAGTCAGGGTGAACGCGGTCGTCTACTTCAGGGTCATGATGCCTGAGAAAGCTATCATCGCGGTCGAGAACTTCCTCTACGCCACGAGCCAGCTCTCGCAGACGACGCTCAGGAGCGTATGCGGACAGGCCGAGCTTGACGAGCTTTTGACCGAGAGGGACAAGATAAACAAGAACATACAGGAGATACTCGACAAGCAGACCGACCCCTGGGGCATAAAGGTCGGCCTGGTAGAGGTAAAGGCCATAGACCTGCCGGAAGAGATGAAGAGGGCGATGGCAAAGCAGGCCGAGGCCGAGAGGGAGAAGAGGGCCAAGGTAATACACGCCGAAGGCGAGTTCATGGCGGCGAAGCAGATACTCGCCGCAGCCGAGCTCATGTCCCAAAACCCGGTATCTCTCCAGTTGAGGTACCTCCAGACATTGACCGAGATAGCGGCTGAGAAGAACTCGACCATACTCTTCCCGCTGCCCATGGACCTCGTGAAGCCGTTCATCAAGGGACTGAAGACGGAGTAGCCGATGTACGCCGGGGGGCAGGGGGCAGGCCACAGAAAGAGGCTAAAGGACAGGTTCCTGAAGTCGTCGCTTCAGGGGTTCCATGACTACGAGGTCCTTGAGCTCCTGCTTACCTATGCCATACCGCGAAGGGACGTGAAGCCTCTTTCGAAGAAGCTGCTCGCGGACTTCAAGGGACTCAAGGGGATCTTCGAGGCGGACCCGGAGCGGCTCCGGGAGATAAGCGGCCTCGGCGAGGCGAGTGTGGTGCTCCTCGGGCTCGTAAGGGAGGCCTCGAGGGCCTATCTCTCTGAGAAGGTCTCCTCCTCCAAAGGGGCCGTAAGCTCGCCAGGGGACGCCGTCAGGATAGCCAGGGAGGTATCGGAAGGGGATTCCGAGGAGGGGGTCTACGCCTTCTTCCTGAACTCGAAGAACGAGGTCCTCGGAGTGGAATGCATCCACATGGGGCCCCTTGAAAAGGGTGTTGCTCCAAAGGCTGTCATACAGAAGGCCTTCAGCCACAACGCGAGGTCGGTCATCATGGTGCATCTGAAGCAGGGCAGGGCCTCTGCCTCAAAGGAAGAGCGGGCGCTCGCGAACGAGATAGAGGCAGCGGCCTCGTCCATCGACATACTCGTGCACGACTACATCGTGGCAGGCTCGCAGGGCTTTATGAGCGCGAAGGAGATGGGCTGGCTCAAGC
>MGPL01000120.1:7556-7723 GCA_001797415.1 Deltaproteobacteria bacterium GWA2_55_10 | reverse complement strand
GCTTTCCCGCGAAATAATTGAAAGACCTCCCGTCATAGAGCAGGTCCTGGGGCGCTCCTTCGAGATGGCCGCCCTTGACGAGCACATTTGGCGCGCCCATCTCGTGCAGTCTCCTTACGGCCTCTTCCATTCCTTTTATATCCGTAACCTCTTTTATTCCGGTAAGA
>MGPL01000120.1:5892-7521 GCA_001797415.1 Deltaproteobacteria bacterium GWA2_55_10 | reverse complement strand
GACAAGGGGAAGGAGCGCCTTCAGTTCGGCAATGCCGTCCTTGTCAAGGAGCGGTCTTCCGCTTGTCGAGCGCATTACCGGGTCGAGTACGACTTTTTTCAAACCATATTTCTTGATAAGGATTCGTATGGCCCTGAGGTTCTCCGCGCTCCCGGTCATGCCTATCTTCACGGCATCAATCCGGAACTCTTCCAGCAGTGCATTTACCTGTCTCTTCAGAAACCCGGCTGAGACCGGCTCAATTGCCCGTACCACGGTCGAGTTCTGCGCCGTAAGGGCAGCGACAACCGAGAGGCCCCTTGCTTTGAGGTCGCGGAAGGTCTCAAGGTCCCTCTGAAGGCCGGCTCCGCCAGAGGGGTCTGAGCCTGCTATGGTGAGGACTGTCTTCATTTATGTTCCGAAAAAGTAGGTGAAAAGAGACTGGAATACGCCGATAAGGAAGCCCATTACGCCGCCGAGGTACTCGAGGTGCTTCAATTCCCTTGCGATAAAGTCAGTAAGGAGCCTCTCGAAGCGCATGAGGTCGAGCTGGTCTATCTTCGTTACCAGCAGGTCCTTAACATCTATATTTTGCCTTACCTTTGCGGCAAGCGCGCCTTTTTTCCTGTCGAGGTGAGTGACTATCTCTCGTGTGAGTATGTACTTTATCTGGCTCTTGAGCCCCTGGGAGACCATGCCGACGACAGGGAGCTGAAGGAACCTTGACGAGAACCTGTGCTCTACGACCTCTTCGACCGTCCGCTCTATCTCGCGCTCCCAGTTGAGGCCCGAGAGCGCCTTGGCGAGGTCTTCGGATGAGAGCAGCTCTTTCTCGATAGTCCTGGCTATTGAGCGCGCTATCTCCTTCCTGCGCTTGGGTATGACCCCCTGGACGCGCCAGCCGAGCACATTGAAGGGCACGTGCGGCCTGAAAAGGAGCTTTATAGCCACATAGTTCGTGAGCCAGCCTATCGCGGCCCCTATTACAGGGGGCAGGAAAAGGCTCATCTGCATCAATAACTCCGCAAAATGTTTAGATTATTGGAAAGCTTTCAGGACTGCTGGCTGGGACGAACTGCCGATATCAGGAGGTAAAGCCCTTTTTCGAGGCCTCTTCCTCGAAGTACTTCTTATAGAGGATGTCCCATTCCCTGCTCCCCTCAGGCACATCCCTGGAAAGCGAACGGATCTTGTTGCGGGCCATGGTGTCTGCCTCGTCCTCTACCTTGAGGTAGTCGGCGATTGCCTTCTTTATCTCGCTCAGGGCCTTGCCCTCGTCCGTGAAATCAACGAGGTCGTCCTTCCAGATGCCGTCTGACAAGAGGTGGGCTATGTGGGATATCCTGTCGTCCGAGAGCCTCAAAGCACGATGCCCCTTTCTCTGGCAAGCTTGTTCTTTATCATGCTGAACATCTTCCTGTAGTCGACCCTCTGGGAATCCATTGCGCCCGAATGGGACTTGAGCAGGGCCTCGACCTCCTTGTCAAGGTCGTCCTCGGCCTTGAGGTCGCCAACGAATATCTCGACCATGCGCTCGTATACCTTCTTCTCGTCGGCCTTGAACTCGATAAGCTCCTTCTCTTTGAGCCTCTCGATCGAGGCGCGGACGAGTTTCTCCACCTGTTCCCTGGAAAGCTTCATATTGGCGAA
>MGPL01000120.1:5434-5850 GCA_001797415.1 Deltaproteobacteria bacterium GWA2_55_10 | reverse complement strand
ATCTTTCCAGAGGTAAGCTATGTAAGCAAAGAGGCGTCAGGCGGCCTCACTACTGAAGAGTTCAGGGTCATCTTAATCCCCCGTTCGACGTCGGTTGCAGCGGCACTCATCGCCATCGCGCTTTTCTATAACAGTCTACAAATCAGAAGAAGGGGGAGTGCATAATGAAAGTCGTAAAGAGCTGGTACTTCAGGCAGATAGCCGTAATCCTCGCGTTCACGATGCTGGTCATCGGGGCAGTTCCCACGAAGAGCATGGCGATCGTCGTCAATACGGACGCTGTAGTCGCGGCCTCCGCGGAGCACTCGAGGGAAGCTGACATCGCAAGGATCCAGCGGGTATTGGAGAGCAAGCTCGTCTCTGACAGGCTCCAGCAGACAGGCCTCACTCAGGACGAAATACAGGGCAAGATAAAG
>MGPL01000120.1:5071-5267 GCA_001797415.1 Deltaproteobacteria bacterium GWA2_55_10 | reverse complement strand
GGCCGGGAGGCTGTACTTTCATCCATTAAAAGCGGCGCCGGCACAGGGGCCATAATCGAAGGCGTGCCCTTCTTTCCCCAGGACGGCTATGACTGCGGCCCGGCTGCCCTGGCCTCTGTAATATCGTTTTACGGGGCGGCTGCTGAAATCGGCGAGATAAAGGGCCGCGTGTATAATGAAAAGCTCAGGGGCTCGC
>MGPL01000120.1:3499-5052 GCA_001797415.1 Deltaproteobacteria bacterium GWA2_55_10 | reverse complement strand
TTACGCAAAGGAGAGGGGCTTTGAGGCGCGCTATTACAAGGGGAGCCTCGACGACCTCAAGGAGAGCCTCAAAAAGAGAGAGCCGCTTATTTTATTCCTTAATCTCGGGTACGACTTCTACCCTGTCGGTCATTACATAGTGGCCGTCGGCATGAGCGATAAGGAAGGCGCGGTGCTTGCCCATTCAGGCGCTGAAAAGGAAAAGGCATACAGCTTCAGAGAGTTAGAGGCGGCATGGTCAAAGACAGGCTACTCGACCCTTCTCATAAGGCCCAACGGGAGGACGCAATGAAAAAGCTCATCGCAGTTTTGCTGCTTGCGGCGTTCATCCAGTCCTGCGGAATGGTAGAGGTGAAGGAGACGGATTCGCTCACCTTCAACGAGCACATGAGGCTCGGGGCCATATATGAGAACCAGGGCAAATACGAGCTTGCCTTGAGAGAGTACGAGAGCGCGCAGGTCATAGACACCAGGGAGGCGAACGCCTGCTTCGCGCTCGGCAATGTCTACCTGCGCCTCAAGGACTTTCCCAGGGCCGAGCGGCACTACCGGAGGGCCATAGAGCTTGAGCCAAAGCCAGAGTTCTACAACAACATGGGCTGGCTTCTGATGGAAAAGGGCGACATGAAAGGCGCGCTCAAGTCCGTCGAAGAGGCCGTAAGAATGGCAACGGGGGGCGGCTATATCTATCTGGACACCCTGGGTGTCGTGCAGATGAGGGCCGGTGAGCTTGGCAAGGCTGAGAAGAGCTTCCTTGACGCGGCAGGGGCGGTGCCTGCCAAGAAGAAAGATGCGCTCTTTGAGATATATGGCCATCTGAGCGAGCTATATAAGAAGACCGGCCAGAAACAAAAGGCCGCAGTGATGGATGAGAAGATAAATGTATTGAAGACGCCGGAAGCTGGTGAGGGACTGTGAGGACTGTTTACGGAGTAAACCCGGTGCTTGAGGCGCTCCGCGCCTCTGTAGCTATCGACAGGATATTGATATCAGAGGGCAGGACAGGCAAGGCACCTGCTGAAGTCTTAAGGCTCGCGCGCGAGAAGAAGATAGAGGTCAGCCGCATGCCCGAGGAAGAGTTGAGAAGGATCTCCGGAACGGACAGGCACCAGGGCGTCGCGGCCGTGCTCCATGAAGAGTTCAAATATTATGATATCGAAGACCTCATCGCCATCTGGAAGGAAAAGGGCAATCAGGCCTTTTTCCTCATACTCGACTCAATACAGGACCCGCAAAATCTCGGGTCGCTGGTGAGGACCGCGAACGCGGCTGGCGTGCACGGCATAATCATTCCGAAGGACAGGGCAAGCGAGGTAACGGCGGCTGTCGTCAAGGCGGCTGCAGGCGCGACCGAGCACACGCGCATCGCCAGAGAGGTCAATATCTCGCGGGTCATAGAGCGCCTGAAAGAGGAAGGGGTCTGGGTCGCTGCCGTGGAGGCCGGGTGCAAGGATACGGTCTGGAGCGCCGACCTTGACAGGGACCTGGCAATAGTCATCGGCAGCGAGGGCATGGGCATAAGGCGGCTCGTGCGCGAGAGGTGCGATTTCTGC
>MGPL01000120.1:3155-3420 GCA_001797415.1 Deltaproteobacteria bacterium GWA2_55_10 | reverse complement strand
GACAACGTAGCAGCTCCAGATAGGCTACCAGGTTACATTGTAACCTCTCCTTATTGCGCTCAGTCACGGTGGGGGTGAAATACTTCACCCTCCCCTCAGTCCCCTCCCGTCAAGGGAGGGGAGGTAATTTGGCGGCAGATTCGTTTATTTTTTTTGGTCTAATACCCTGCAGCTTGCCGTTGTGTTTTTCATTATCCTCTCCCCGTGGGGGAGAGGACTAAGGTGAGGGGGGTCTTTCTACAAAACCCCCTCATCCCAACCTTCT
>MGPL01000120.1:2004-3047 GCA_001797415.1 Deltaproteobacteria bacterium GWA2_55_10 | reverse complement strand
GAAGGAGAAACACAGAAGCTCAACGGATATGGAACTCCGCACTTGCTGCGGGGAGGTTCATTCCTGGAGGGATGAATGATTGAGCTTATAGCCGAAGCCGCCAAACGGATAAAAAAAGTCGCAAGCGTCACGCCCATCATCTACTCTTCAAGCCTCTCCAGGCAGTTCGGATTCGAATCATACCTTAAACTTGAGAACTTTCAGAAGACCGGCTCGTTCAAGGCAAGGGGCGCGTACTACAAGATATCCTCTTTGACCGACAAGGAGAAGGCAGCCGGGGTCATCGCAGCCTCTTCAGGCAACCACGCGCAGGGCGTTGCCTGGGCTTCCAGCCTGCTCGGAGTGAAATCCCTCATCGTCATGCCCGAGACGACTCCCATCGTAAAGTTCGTTGCCACAAAGGGCTACGGCGGTGAAGTCCTCTTCCACGGCAGGACCTTTTTCGAGGCGTACTCCCATGCGAAAGCTCTTGCCGCTGAAAGGGGTCTCGCCTTCATCCACCCGTTCGATGATTACCAGATAATGGCAGGGCAGGGGACGATCGGCCTTGAGATACTCGATGCCGTGCCTGATGTCGATACGGTAGTAGTGCCCGTCGGCGGGGGCGGGCTCATATCCGGCATAGCTTCCGCCGTGAAGGCACAGAGGCCGGATATGACGGTCATTGGCGTTGAGGCCTCGGCGTCCAACTCGTGCGTGGAATCGATAAAGACAGGCCGCCCGACCGAAGTCGTGCAGGGGCCTACAATAGCCGACGGCATAGCCGTGAAGCGGGTCGGAGAGAAGACCTTTGAGATCATAAAGAAGCTCGTGGACAGGGTTGTGGATGTGGGCGAGGACTCTATCGCGGGAGCGATAGTACAGCTCCTTGAGAGAAAAAAACTCATCGTCGAAGGCGCGGGCGCGGTGCCGGTCGCGGCGGCAATCGAAGGCAAGCTGCCGAAATCCACGAAGAAGGCGGTATTTGTCCTGAGCGGCGGCAATATAGATGTCACTACCCTGGATAAAGTTATAAGGCTGGGACTGCTGCGCGAAGGCAGGAT
>MGPL01000120.1:0-1854 GCA_001797415.1 Deltaproteobacteria bacterium GWA2_55_10 | reverse complement strand
ATTAGAGGTCGAGGGGCATGAGCATTCGAGGAGGATATTGAAGGCGCTAAAGGAGAAGGGGTATGGGATAGGTGGGTGAGTTCGGTCTATATGTGCAGGTTATTTTAGTTGTATTATTTGGTATAAATTCACTACACAGAAAGAATTTTCCGTAAGAGAGCAGGCAGAATTGAAAAACAAGAAGATGAATTTTTACCTTTTGCTGTTGAGCGTTTTTTTGCTTTTGGGATGTGAAAAGGTCACTTCAGGAGGGCCTTTTATCAGAAACCTGGTGGAAGAAGCGGAAAAAGGTTCTAACAATGCGCCCATTAAATTTTCTGAATTGACCGATTTTGATTGGGATACTGTTTTTGTATATGGTCCATATTCTTCATTGGAAGAAATAAACAAAAAGCATGGTACGGATTTTTGGAGCATTCTGGAGCCAGGTTATCTTGATGAGGGTCATTGTATTTACATCTTTGAAAAAGAGAAAAAGACCGTTAGGACATTTAAGCCCTCAAGACAAGGCTTGGATTGTTCGGAGATTGTAAACCAAGGCGCTTTTTCAAAAGAGAATGCAATTTTTGAGGTCAGGTATCATGGAGACCATCGATACCTCAAGTGGATAGATCCTGAAAAATAAACTGTTTTGAAAAGAAAACCCCTCTTTTCTAAAGAGGGGAAGGGGAGATTATCTTTTTCCATAATCCCCCTATGTCCCCCTTTAGAAAAGAGGGGTTGAAGGACCTACTTGTCCTTCCACCTCTTCAGAAGCTTCATCCTGCCCCAAGCCATCTCTTTGGCCTCTTCGTCGGAAATATTCTTGCCGACTTTCATGGCATCCGCGAGCTTCTCTATCATCTGCTCTTTTGTGATATCCGGCTCGGTGAACTGGCCCTTCCAGTAGCAGTACTTGCAATAGGAGGTGTTCATCACGTGGTTGGCCTCTGAGCCGAACTCTTCCTGCTTCATAATTAACATGCCGCAGCTGTGGCATACGGGTCCCGGTAGTATCTCTGACATGGCGTTGCTCTCCTCCTGTTCCTTTATCTATCCCATCCGTCCGGCCAGGGGTTTGCCTCCCATGAAATGCATGTGGAGGTGAAATACGGTCTGGCCGCCTTCGGAGTTCGTATTTATTACTGTCCTGTAGCCCCGCTTGTCTATCCCTAAATCACGCGCTATCTTCTTGGCGGCATCGAGCATGTCCGCGAGTATCTCCCTGTCGTCGCAGTCATTCATGGTCGAGTAGTGCGCCTTCGGCATAATGAGTATGTGAGTCGGCGCCTGCGGGTTGATGTCCTTTATGGCTACGAGCTTCTCGGTCTCGAGCACTATCGTCGACTTGAGCTCTTTTCTCGCTATCTTGCAGAATATGCAATCGCTCATTTCTTGACCCTGGCCTCCTTCTCCGCAATGCCTGAGATGCCGAACCTGCGCCCGAGCTCGTCGTAGACATCATCCATCTTTATGCCCTTGTGCTGCAGGAGCACCATCGAATGGAAGAGCAGGTCGCAGAACTCATAGAGTACCTCCGCGTTCTCCTTCACGTTGGCGGCCTCTATAAGCTCCCCTGATTCTTCCTCTATCTTACCGAGTATCTTCGGCAGCCCCTTACTGTAGAGCGACGCGACGTATGATTTCGAGGGGTCTGCCTGCTTGCGCTCTGCGAGGACCCTTTCAAGAAGAGAGAGGACCGCCGGGCCGCCGGGCTTAACTTCCCCGCCGACAATTGACCTGTAAAAACAGGTCCTCTCGCCGGTGTGGCATGCAGGGCCCTTTGGCTCGACATGCAGCAGGAGCGTATCTCCGTCGCAGTCGAACCTGACAGATACGACCTCCTGAAAATTGCCGGAGGTCTCGCCCTTTAAC
>MGPL01000119.1:18738-22858 GCA_001797415.1 Deltaproteobacteria bacterium GWA2_55_10 | reverse complement strand
CCGTTCGGGAGGGGCTTTCAACCGGAAGCCCCTCCCGGATTTCGGCTTCCAAGCCGCTTTCTAAAAAATCCCGGCATAAGGGGCCTTACCAATGTCCTTAGTCCAGAAGACCAGATTAGAGAGCGGAATTGCCGTGATCACCGAAGAGATGCCCGACGTCGAATCGTCATCAATAGGGATCTGGGTGAACACCGGTTCAAGGTACGAGACCCGCGGCGTCAACGGCGTCTCTCATTTCATCGAGCACCTCCTGTTCAAAGGCACTGAAAAGCGGACCGCACTCGATATCTCGCGCGAGATAGAGAGCGTAGGCGGCGTCCTGAACGCCTTCACGGGCAGGGAGTACACCTGCTTCTACGCCAAGATCCTCAACAAGGACCTCCCGAAGGCAATCGACCTCCTCTCCGATATATTCATAAATTCCCGATTCGACCGGAACGAGATGGACAGGGAGCGCCTTGTCGTTCTCCAGGAAATAAAGATGGTCGAGGACACGCCCGACGACCTCATCCACGACTTGTTCGCCGAAAGGTTCTGGGAAGGCCACCCGCTCGGCTGGTCCATACTCGGCCCTTCAAAGAACATAAAGACTCTTGATCGGGCGAGCGTGCTCAAGTATTTCAAGGACCAGTACGCTGCCCATAATGTCTTTATCACCGCCGCAGGAGGCTTAAGCCACTCGAAAGTAACGCGCCTCCTGAAGCCTGCCTTCGGCAAGATCAAAAAGAGCGCCGCGCCCTCGCAGCTCATGACGCCCGTGGCCGAACCCGGCGTGAAGCTCATAAAGAAAGACCTCGAACAGGTGCACATGTGCCTGGGCGTGCCGGTCCCGCCTCAGTCGCACCCGGATAAATACAAGCTATACCTCATGAACACGATCCTCGGCGGCGGAATGAGCTCGCGCCTTTTCCAGGAGATAAGGGAAAAACGCGGGCTCGCCTACTCGGTCTACACATACTTGAACCTCTGTAAAGACGCAGGCGCGCTGGTCTGCTACGCAGGCACCACCAGGGACAAGTTCGCGGAGGTCTCTGGCCTTGTGCTGAAAGAGTTCGAGAGGCTCGCCAAAGACATGACCCCGTTAGAGCTCAAAAACGCTAAAGAGCAGCTAAAGGGCGGCATGCTCCTGGGCCTCGAGACCAGCGACAGCCGCATGATGAAGCTCGCAAGGGACGAGATATACTTCGGCAGGGCAGTGTCTGTTAAAGAAATCGTCGGGGAAATAGACAAGGTCACGCTCGCTGAGATGAAAAGATCGGCAGCCGAACTCCTCTCGCCGGAGCGCATCACCATGACCGCAATCGGCAAGGTCAGCTCGCGACACCTGCCCTCGCAGCTAAAGGCGATGGCTTGACGGGATTCTTGAGAGCACCTTTTTGTAAAAAGTTCTCTCAAACTCTCTCCAAAAAAATTCAGTTCTTCCAGTCCTGCCCCCCTGTACTGATCGGGGGGCAGGACTGGAACTAAAAGTCTTTGAAGGGGGGTCTGGGGGGAAAGTTTCTACAGAAAGTTTCCCCCCAGGAGGCCCTGCCAGCCCGTCAGCCTTGCGCGGCAAGGCTGGATATGTTATTTAAATATAAGCGGAATTATGAGGATACTTGTCGTAGAGGATGAGAAGAAGGTAGCTGCCTTTATCAAGCGCGGGCTTGAGCAGGAGAGCTATGCGGTAGATGTGGTCGAGGACGGCGTCGAGGGGCAGAGCTTTGCCGAGATGAACGACTACGACGCGATAATATTGGATATCATGCTGCCCAAAAAGAACGGGCTTGAGGTATTGAAGGACCTCAAATCTGCCGGGGTGAGGGCGCCTGTGCTGCTCTTGACGGCGCGCGACTCTGTCGAGGACAGGGTAAAGGGGTTGAACGTAGGCGCTGACGATTACCTTACCAAACCGTTCGCATTTGAGGAGCTTCTGGCGAGGCTTCGCGTGCTCATGAGAAGGGGCATGTCCGGGACGCCTGTATTGAAGTTCGCAGATTTGAGTCTTGATCCGGCCACGCGAAGGGCAAAGCGGGGAGAGGTCGAGGTAGAGCTTACGGTAAAGGAGTACGCCCTTCTCGAGTACCTTTTGAGGAACCCCAACAGGGTGCTTACAAGGACGCTCATTGCCGAGCACGTATGGGACCAGTCCTTTGACAGCGAGACGAACGTAGTCGACGTATATATAAACCACCTCAGGTCCAAGATAGACAAGGACTTCCCCAGGAAAATCATTCATACCGTCCGCGGTGTGGGCTATGTCTTGAAAGACGAGTAGCGCCTTTCAGCCGGCAATCCCTTCAAAATACCCTTCCTTTTTTGATATTTTTCCGAATAGTAGTATAATGAATTGATGGGCTTCCCGTGAGGGAAATTCATAGGCAGGCGTATGCTCTCAAATACCGTAAAGACAGAACTCAAGAGGATAGCAGGGGAGGGGAATGTCTCTTTCTCAAAGGAAGAGCTCCTCTGCTATTCCTATGACGCGACAAACAAGCTTCACCTTCCTGATGCGGTCGTATTCCCGTCAGGCCCTGAAGAGATTTCCCTGATCCTCAAGATGGCCAACTCCGAAGGCTTTCCCGTTATCCCGAGAGGGGCCGGGACCGGTTTTTCGGGGGGCAGTCTGCCTGTCAACGGCGGGGTCGTCATCTCCTTCGAGAAGATGAAGAGGATACTCGAAATAGACACCGAGAACCTCATCGCGGTAGTTGAGCCGGGTGTAGTTACCTGGGACCTGCAGCAATCTGTAGAGAAGCTGGGTCTATTCTACCCGCCTGACCCGTCAAGCCTGAAGATGTCCACGATAGGCGGCAACATCGCCGAGTGCGCTGGCGGCCCCAGGGCCATAAAGTATGGCGTGACCAGGGATTATGTGCTGGGCCTCGAGGTGGTTCTGCCCACGGGCGAGATAGTCAACACCGGCGTCAGGACGGCAAAGGGCGTTGTCGGCTACGACCTTACGAGGCTTATCGTCGGTTCTGAAGGCACGCTCGGCATAGTAACGAAGGCTATTTTAAAGCTCCTTCCTCTTCCTGAAGTGACAAGGACAATGCTCGCGCTCTTCGATGACCTCAAGGACGCTGCAAGGGCCACTGCCGCCATCATTAAGGCCAAGGTCGTCCCGTCGACCCTTGAGATAGTGGACAGCACCTCTCTCAGGTGCGTCGAAGAGTACGCAAATGTGGGCCTGCCTAAGGCAGGCGCGCTGCTTCTGATAGAGGTCGACGGCAATGTCGACGCTGTAAAGAAAGAGGCAGAGGCAGTCGCAGGCGTATGTCTCGATAACGGAGCAACGGATTTCAGGACGGCAAGGGACAAGCACGAGGTAAAGGACCTCTGGAAGGCACGGCGCGCCATATCGGCATCTCTCTACAGGGTAAAGCCTCACAAGATTAACGAGGACATCGTCGTGCCCAGGTCCAGGATATCGGATCTTGTCGAAGGGCTCAAAATCATTTCAGAGAAGTACAACGTCCTTATCGCGAGCTTTGGCCACGCGGGCGACGGCAACATACATGTCAATGTGATGTACGACAGGAAAGACGCCTCAGAAGCGGCCAACGCCAATGATGCGGTGGTCGAAATATTCAAACTCACGCTCGGACTTGGCGGGACCATCTCCGGCGAGCACGGCGTGGGCACGGCCAAGATGAAGTATCTTGAGATGGAGCTTACTCAGGCCGCGATAGATAGCATGAAGAAGATAAAGGCTGCCCTTGATCCCAAAGGCATCCTCAACCCCGGAAAGATATTCCCGGCAGCAGAAAAAGACCCGGCCCTGTCAGGGGCTCTTGCAAACTAAGCTGGTCAGAAGATGAAGCGCCTCGAACTCCTCAGGGATGAAATAGACAAATGCGTAAGGTGCGGCACCTGCCGGGCTACCTGCCCCACCACAAAGGCGCTGGGCATTGAGACCGCTTCCCCGAGGGGCAGGGTATCGCTCGTCGATGCTTACTCAAAAAATGAGATAGGCCTTACCGAGGTCTACCTCAAGCACTTGAAGGAATGCACGCTCTGCGGGGCCTGCCGCTCGAACTGCCCCAACGGCGTAGATACCATTGCCATATTCGCGTCAGCAAGGGCAGAGGCAATTGAAAAGAACGGCGTGCCCCTGGCCGCCTCGCTTGTCTTCAGGAAC
>MGPL01000119.1:18054-18675 GCA_001797415.1 Deltaproteobacteria bacterium GWA2_55_10 | reverse complement strand
CCTCTCAGGCGTTGAATCGAAGTCAGGGCGGCCGAAGGTCGCATTCTATTCTGGCTGCGGCATCAACTACCTCATGCCCGAGCTCGGCTCAAAGTCGATTGATGTCATAAAAAAGGCTGGAGCTGACGCGTTCGTTCCGCAGGGCCAGGTCTGCTGCGGCATGCCCGCGTACGCAATGGGAGACATCAAGGCCGCGAGGGCGATGGCATTAAAAAATCTCGAAGAGCTTGAGCGCGCTGACGCCGATTTCATAGCGACCTCCTGCGCCACCTGCGGACACGGGCTCAAGCGTCTGATGGTCGATATCCTGTCCGATGAACCGGAACTCAAGGCGCGCGCGGAAAAGGTCGCCTCAAAGGTCAGGGACATCTCCGAACTCCTCATCCATGAATTGGGCTTCAAAACAGGCTCTTCCAGCGGGCAGAAACGCATAGTCACCTATCACGACCCGTGCCACCTCGGCAGGGCGCAGGGGCTGCGCGAAGAGCCGCGGGACATAATCAAAATGTCCGGCAATGCCACACTCAAAGAAATGAAAAACCCTTGCCTGTGCTGCGGTCTCGGCGGAGGCCTCATGTATAACAACTACGAACTCTCAATGGACATCGCGCGCATAAAGGC
>MGPL01000119.1:16648-18002 GCA_001797415.1 Deltaproteobacteria bacterium GWA2_55_10 | reverse complement strand
TTTTGTAAAAAAGGTTCTCTCAAACTCTCTCCGAAAAACTTTCAGTTCTTCCCGTCCTGACCCCCGGTAGTACTTGGGGGTCAGGACGGGAACTAAAAGTCTTTGAAGGGGGGTCTGGGGGAAACTTTCTACAGAAAGGTTCCCCCAGGATTCAGCGTCCTGCGCAATCACAACAGAGGCGGGAAAAGATAAATGACCTATTTTGTCTTTTGCATTCACAACCATCAGCCTGTCGGGAATTTTGATAGCGTCATAGAGGAGGCGTATCAGGATTCCTATTGGCCTTTCTTGAAGGCCCTGTCAAAGCATCCTGCCGTGAAATTATCGCTTCACAATACGGGTTATCTGCTGGACTGGATAGCCGAGAAGCACCCTGAGTATATTGAGCTTATGAGGGAAATGGTATCGAGGGGGCAGGTCGAGGTCGTCGGGGGTGGGTATTACGAGCCTGTGCTCTCGGTCATCCCTGAAGAGGACCGGGTCGGGCAGGTGACGATGCTCTCGGACAGGATAGAGGAGCTTTTCGGAAAAAGGCCCAGGGGGATATGGCTTGCGGAGAGGGTCTGGGAGCCGACGCACCCCAGCATCATAAGGAAGGCGGGGCTTGAGTACCTTGTGGTGGACGATTATCATTTCGTAAAGGCCGGGCTCAAGAAGGATGAGCTTGGAGGATATTACACTACTGAGGACCAGGGAAACCTTATAAAGATATTTCCTGGCAACGAGGCATTGAGGTATCTCATACCGTTCAAAACAGCGGATAAATTTGAAGAGTACATGCTGGGCATCAAGAACGGCAGTTTTTTTACGCGCGGCAACGCGGCGATCTACGGAGACGACGGCGAGAAGTTCGGGGTATGGCCTGGCACTCACAAGTGGGTATTTGACGACGGATGGCTGGAGAGCTTCTTTGAGACCATTGAAAAAAATCTCGACTGGATAAAGCCGTCGACTTTGGGCGAGTACCTTGACCACGAGGAGCCTGTGGGCCACACCTATCTGCCCAATACATCGTACATGGAGATGGGGGAGTGGTCGCTGCCCGCTGATTCATCAAGGGAGTACACGCGCCTTATCGAAGAGGTTTCCGGCTGGGGAGAGACAGGTGAGCGCGTAAAGAGGTTTCTGCAGGGCGGCACGTGGAGGAACTTCCTGGCCAAGTACCCTGAATCGAACTGGCTCCACAAGCGCATGCTCATGGTGAGCAGGGAATTGAAGAAGCGGGCAGATGGAAAGCATGGGGATAAGAAAGACGCCCTTCAGGCGCAAGGGGAGAGGCTTCTCTACAAGGCCCAGTGCAACGACGCATACTGGCACGGCGTATTCGGCGGTCTCTATCTGCCGCACCTGCGCA
>MGPL01000119.1:0-16578 GCA_001797415.1 Deltaproteobacteria bacterium GWA2_55_10 | reverse complement strand
CCCAAGGGCGTGAACCTCATGAATACGCTCACCAGATACCTGGAGGGTTATCATTACAAGCTCGAGGAGTCAGGGAAGGACGGCAACGAGACCGGGACAAAATCAATTCACGATATCGTAAAGGTCAAGGAAGAGGGGCTGCACCGTTATCTCAGGTACGACAGGAACCGCAGGTCTTCGTTCATCGACCATTTCTTCGGCGAGGATTTGACGATGGAGAGCTTCTACGCCAACTCATGGACAGAGGAAGGCGACTTTGCCTGCAAAAAGTACGACAGGGAAATACTTCCGAACAGGGTGGTCATGAAGAGGAAGGCCCTT
Organism: Deltaproteobacteria bacterium GWA2_55_10; assembly: GCA_001797415.1. Lineage (GTDB taxonomy): Bacteria > Desulfobacterota > GWC2-55-46 > GWC2-55-46 > GWC2-55-46 > UBA5799. Next base: position 16,257 of record MGPL01000119.1, on the reverse strand, counting down.
GCCTTCGGAAGCGTTCACACCATTGAGAAGACCCTTTCGACCTTTGGCAGGAATTCGTTCGAGATGAGCTACGCCGTCTCAGGAGCAGGCCGCGCCAAAGGCTTTTTCGGAGTCGAGCTCAACATCATCCTGCCGTGCTGCGACGGCCCTGCCTCGCAGTATCAGGCAGACGCCGACCTCGAGGAGAGCGGCGGCATAGGCCTCGGCAGCACCGGCATCGCCGGGAGCGTCCAGAGGCTCAAGCTCGTTGACATGTGGAAGGGCGTTGCCGCGACAATCGAACTAAGCAGGCCTGCCGCGCTCTGGCGGCATCCCGTGCATACCGTATCGCTCTCCGAAGGAGGATTCGAGAAGATATACCAGGGCTCCTGCCTCTTATTCCTTTTCCCTGCCGCGCTTCCTGGCAAGGGGCCGCTTAAGGTCTCCTTCAGGGTCAACGCAAAAAGCCTTTCTGAATAGACCTCAATCAAGACCTGTGGTAAAAGGTATTAAACCGATAATCCGGAGGTCTTTGATGCCTGCCCCCGATACAAAGCTCGCGCAAAAAATAAAAAAGATAAGGCTCGTCATCTTCGACGTTGACGGCGTGCTCACCGACGGCAGGATAATATTTGACGCTGCCGGGACCGAGACAAAGTTTTTCGACGTCAAGGACGGCCACGGCATAAAGCTCCTCATGCGGGCCGGGATAGAGACTGCCATAATAACGGCAAGGGAGTCAAAGGTGGTCTTCCACAGGGCACAGGATTTAGGGATTGCGCTGGTATACCAGGGCGTGAAGGACAAGAAGCGCTCACTCGACGATATAGCGGCCAGGACCGGCATAGCATTAGCCGAGATGGCCTACATGGGAGACGACATCATAGACTTGCCGGTGCTTACCAGGGTCGGCCTGTCGGCAACGGTCGCGGACGCGGTAGACGAGGTCAGGGAGATGGCGGACTTTGTCTCCAGCAAGCCGGGCGGCAGGGGAGCGGTAAGAGAGATGGTCGAACTGATATTAAAAACACAGGGCAAGTGGGATGAGGTCGTGAAACCCTACTATGTTTAGTGGGCAAAAAGCCTTTACAGCCCAAAAGGCCGATGGTATAATTTTTGCTAATCAAGGATTAAATGTCTGGTTGCAAGTTTTTGAAATCATTAGTTTTTACGGGCTCTCAAATGCGTGCCCATGAATCGTAAGATAAGGGCTTCCCTAGCGGCCTTCATAGTCCTTTCCATTCTGGGGCTGGCCCTGCTGGTCTTTATTCATTACAAGACCCAGGAGCCCCCGCAGGAGTTCAGGGAAGACGAGAAGGTACAGGTAAAGATAGACAGGATACATTACTCCGGCACCAAAGAGGGCAGGGTGGAATGGGAGCTCGACGCCAGATCGGCGGAGCGCTCCAGGGAAGAGGACCTTACGCTCTTCGAGGACGTAAAGATCACCTTCTTTGCCGATGACGGCACGCCTTACGTCCTCACCTCCCGGCAGGGCACCTTCAAGGAGGGCGCCGGAGAGATAAATGTAACGGGAGACGTCAAGATCGAGTCTGTCAAAGAAGGTTATACTCTTAAGACAGACACCCTCAAGTACATGATAGGCACCAAGGAGATCACCACCCCTGACAAGGTCGCAATGACCTCCGGAAAGATGGACCTCGAAGGCGTCGGGCTGCTGGTCAGGATAGATTCCGAGGAGTTCCGGCTTCTCAGCAAAGTAAAGGCGGTCTTCAGGGACTCAGCCGTAAGGTAATCCGAATGCCATTTCTTAAAAAAGCGGTATTGCCTCTCCTTGCCGCGGCCCTTCTGGCCCCGGCTTCCATTTCCCTGGCTCAAGAGTCCGGGGCATCCAAGGCATCCAAAGACACACCCCGGAAACCCGTTACAGTCACATCAGATACGATGGAAGCGAGCACCAACGAGAACAGGGTAGTCTTCAAGGGCAATGTGGTCGCCGTAGAGGACTTCACGCTCTGCTCCGACGAGCTCCAGATAATGTATGATAATAATAAGGAAGTGAGCCAGATAGAGGCTGCCGGGAGCGTCAGGATATTCCAGGGCCAGAAGACCTCGACTTCCAATAAGGCTGTCTACGACAGGAAGGAGAGGATAATAGTCCTCACCGGAGATCCGCTTGTAAGGCAGTGCTCTGACACGATAAAAGGCGACAGGATAACGGTTTACCTCGACAAGGACAACGCCCTTGTCGAGAGCGGCGACGGCGGCAGGGTCAAGGCCGTCATCATGCCGGATAAGAACTGCCCTGAAAACAAGGGAACGGAGGAGCCCGTTAGTGAAGAAGCTCGCTGTAAAGGGACTCGCTAAATCCTTTAAAAAGAGAAAGGTCGTCGACGGCGTAAGCCTCGATATCGAGCCCGGGGAGATAGTCGGCCTGCTTGGCCCGAACGGCGCCGGCAAGACGACGACATTCTATATGATAGTCGGGCTGATCGCCCCTGACGAGGGCAGCATCTCCTTCGGGGACAAGGACATCACCACGATGCCCATGTACGAGAGGGCGAGGCTTGGCGTAAGCTATCTTCCGCAGGAAGCTTCCGTCTTCCGGAAGCTCAACGTCGAGGACAATGTAAGGGGCGTGCTCGAGTACCTCGATATACCCAGGGCAGAGGTCGAAACGCGCCTGAGGACGCTCCTTGAAGAGCTTGGCGTGCTGCATCTGGCAAAGACAAAGGCTTTCGCGCTTTCAGGTGGAGAAAGGCGGAGGGTAGAGATAGCAAGGGCGCTTGTGAACTCCCCGTCATTCCTCCTCCTGGACGAGCCCTTCTCAGGCATAGACCCCATAGCGGTAGGCGACATACAGGATATAATGCTCGACCTCAAGAAAAAGGGCATAGGCATTCTCGTCACCGACCATAATGTCGGCGCGACTCTCGGTATTTGCGACAGGGCCTATATCATAGGCTCCGGCAAGCTCCTTAAGGCAGGCACGCCGACGGAGATACTCGATTCCAGACGCGTAAGGGAAGTTTATCTGGGAGAGCGGTTCAGACTTTAGCAGGCATGAAATAAGTCCATCTTTGTTGGCTTCAGGAGCGGCAGAAGCGACGTACATAAAGAGTACGACTCGTTCCTCGCTCCCCGATTTAACCGGGGCCTCGCATATGGAACTTTTTGAGCAGCCTGAACGAAGCTGGTTTGCACCAAGCTTTAAGATATTGGAAATTCGCAAGCATCTTGGAGCATCATGGCCTACGAACTAAAACAGGAACTCAAGCTCACGCAGAACCTGGTGATGACGCCCCAGCTGCAGCTGGCGATAAAGCTGCTGCAGCTCTCGAGGCTCGAGCTTGTCGAGATGGTCAGGGAAGAGGTGCAGACCAACCCTGTCCTCGAGGACGTATCGGCCCCTGACATGGAGGCCGGCGGGCAAGAGCAGTCTCCCGAGGAGCCGCCGCAAAAGCCCGAGATAGACTGGGAGACCTACATAGAGCAGCAGAGCGAGTATAAGTCGGGTGGCATAGATTTCAGCGTGCGCGACGAGGAGAACGACATCATGTCGAACATCTCCTCTTCGGGCGGCAGCCTCTCCGAGCACCTCAACTGGCAGCTCCGGATGTACGGCTTCACCGACGAGGAGCTTTCAGTCGGCGAATTCATAATCGGCAACACCGACGATGACGGATACCTGAGGCTCGTGGACAGGGGCGGCCTTTCGGACGACGAGTATGAGGCGGCATCTCTGGCGGAGATAGCCCGCTCCACCGGCTCTCTCCCCGAGGACGCCGAATGCGTGCTGGGCATCATACAGCAGTTCGATCCCTTGGGCTCGTGCTCGAGGACGCTCCGCGAATGCCTTCTTACGCAGGCAAGGAATATGCCTATACGCGACACTGTCATGGAAGAGGTAATAGCCTCTCACCTCGATAAGCTCGCGAGGAAGAACTTCAAGGGAATAGCGAAGGCCCTCGGAATAACGACCGAAGAGGTCTTCGAGGCCGCGAAATCGATCAACAGGAACCTGAACCCGACTCCGGGCTCCGGCTTCGGATCTGACGAGTCAAGGGCCATAGTGCCTGACATATACATCCACAAGGTCGGGGACGATTACGTAATATCTCTCAACGAAGACGGCATGCCAAAGCTCAAGATAAGCCCGTACTACAGGCAGCTCCTGAAGGCGGGCGGGTCGCAGGCCGACAAGGCCAAGGGCTACATACAGGACAAGGTCCGCAGCGCCATGTGGCTCATAAAGAGCGTGCACCAGAGGCAGCGCACCATATACAGGGTCGTCGAGTGCATAGTGAAGTTCCAGAGGGAGTTCCTGGATAAGGGATTGAAGCACCTGAAGCCCCTTGTCCTGAAGGACGTCGCTGCAGAAATAGGCGTGCACGAGTCGACCGTGAGCAGGGTAACGTCCAGCAAGTATGTCCAGACCCCGCGCGGGATCTTCGAGCTCAAGTACTTCTTCTCGACGGGCATTGCCGGCCACGACGGGAATGCGGCCGTCGCTACCGAATATATCAAGGAGAAGGTAAAGAAGATAATTGAGTCGGAGGACTCGAAAAAGCCCTTGAGCGACAAGCAGATAGTGGAGATATTGAAGGAGTCCGGCATAGCCGTCGCCAGGAGGACGGCGACCAAGTACAGGGAAGCCCTTGGCTTCCAGTCCTCCACCAGGAGAAAGGTCCATTATTGAGGTCCCCGGGATCCTTAAGCCCCGCCAGGCGGCAGGAGCGCCCCACGCTCTTATGGTATTGACTTTTTCCCTCTTAAAGCTTAAAAATATATGGTTCCACGCTGATTCGCCCTATTCGTCTTTAGCTCTAAACTCATATTGGAGGTCAGGTAAATGCAAAAGAGCGTCACATTCAGGCACATGGAGTCCTCAGAGGCCCTGAAAAAATATGTCGAGGAAAAATCCGACAGGCTTTCCAAGTACCTTCTGGAGCCGATCGAAATACATTGGGTGCTTTCAGTCGAAAAGATAAGGCACATAGCCGACGCCACCATGACCGCCAACGGCACCACCTTCAAGGCGCAGTTCGATACACAGGACATGTACTCGGCAATCGACACGGTCATCGACAAGCTCGAAGGCCAGGCCATGAAGCACAAGGAAAAGCTCAAGGACCACAAGCCCCATAACGGCGAGCCTTCCTCCATAAGGTATTCGGTGCCCGAAGGCGAGGGCGGCGCGGCTGTCGAGAGAAAGAAGATAGTAAAGAAGGAGAACCAGTTCGTAAAGCCCATGTCCGTCGAGGAAGCGGCCATGCAGATGGACATAATAAACAAGGACTTCCTCGTCTTTACGGACCAGGCAACCGGCTCGACTTGCGTCATCTACAGGCTCAAGGACGGCGACTACGGGCTCATCGAGACAACCAGGTAAGAGAGCCCCGCGGTTCTCTGTTCATTTTTTGTTTTTAAGGGCCCGGGCCTTCCCGGGCCTTCTGCACCACCCCCCGTATAGGTGAAGCCTATGAGACTGGCGGAAGTCCTCAGTGAAGACCACATCATCACAGACCTGGAAGCGCGCGAGAAGCAGGAGCTCCTTGCCGAGATGGTCACCGACATCGCATCCTTTGAGACGGCGCTCGACAAGGAGGCTGTCTTGCAGGCCTTGCTCGAGAGGGAAAAGCTCGGCACTACAGGCATCGGCCACGGTGTCGCCATACCCCACGGCAGGGTAAAGGGCTTGAAGGAGATAAAGGTCTTTTTTGGCAGGAGCAGGAAGGGCGTCAACTTCGATTCAATGGACAGGCTGCCGGTGCACCTGTTCTTTCTCATCATGGCCCCTGAGAACTCCGCGGCAGCTCATCTCAAGGTACTCGCCGGCATCTCACAGCTCTTGAAGAACCAGGAGTTCAGGGTAAGTCTACTGAACGCTAACGGAAGGTCCGAGATCTACAGGACCATAATCGAGGCCGAGAGGAAGACCGGAGTCAATTAGCCGGCCCGGGAGGTTTATGGGCGTACCAGTTAAAGAGCTTCTCGAAGGGGTGCAGCACGAGAGGCTCGGCCTGATGCTGATAGCAGGCGAGAAGGGGCTTACCAGGGAAGTAACCACTTCGCGCATACAGAAGCCGGGCCTTCTCCTCACCGGGCTTCTCGAAGAGCTTCACGCGGACAGGCTCCAGATATTCGGGGCCGCGGAGATTAACTATCTCAAGCGGCTCGGGGCGGACGAGCTCGAGGACGTGCTCAAGGTCTTCAGGCCCGAGCTCCCGGCCATCATAGTCGCGAGGGGACTCGAACCGCCGGAGTTCCTCGTAGAGCTCTGCAGGAAGAGCAGCATCCCCCTTTTCAGGACCCAGCACACATCCTCAGTCCTCATCGAGAGGGTAACCAAGTACCTCGAGGAGAGGCTCGCCCCTTCCACGACGCTTCACGGCGTCCTTGTGGACGTGCTCGGTGTCGGCGTGCTTATAATCGGGAAGAGCGGGATAGGCAAGAGCGAGTGCGCCCTTGACCTGGTAGCGCGCGGGTACAGGCTCGTCTCCGACGACGTAGTCATCGTAAAGCGCATGCCGCCCTCGGTCCTCTTCGGGTCCAGCTCGGAGCTTATAAAGTACCACATGGAGATAAGGGGCTTGGGGATTATCAACGTCAAAGACCTCTACGGCATCACGGCCATCCGGGAAAAAAAGCAGATGGACATAGTCGTGGAGCTCGTTAAATGGGAGAGCGAGACCGAGTACGACAGGCTCGGCCTGGAGGAGAACACCTACAACATACTCGGCGTCGACCTGCCGTACCTTAGAGTGCCCGTGAGCCCCGGCAGGAGCGTCGCGACCATTGTCGAGGTCGCGGCGAGGAACCAGATACTGAAGATAATGGGGCATCACCCGGCAAAGGCGCTCGAGAGAGAGCTCGACAACGCCATGAAGGGGTTCAGGAAGTGAAAGAGATAAGGCTCGTGGTCTTGAGCGGCCCTTCCGGATCGGGCAAGAGCACGGCCATAAAGGCATTGGAAGACCTGGGCTATTACTGCGTCGACAACATGCCGGTGGCGCTCCTTCCGAGGTTCATGGAGCTCCTTGCGCGCTCAGGCGAGATCTTGAGGGTCGCCGCGGTCATAGACGTAAGGGAGAGGGAGTTCCTCAAGGACGTGCCTCCCATCTTCGCGGAGCTCAAGGCCGCGGGGTATTCGCTCGAGGTCATTTATCTCGAGGCCTCGGACGAGTCGCTGGCACGGAGGTTCAGCGAGACGAGGAGGCGGCACCCGCTCGCGGCAGACGAGAGCCCGCTTGAGGGCATAACGCGGGAGAGGGAGATCTTAAGCGAGCTCAAGGCGTATGCCGACAGGGTCTTTGACACGACTGACTTCAACGTCCATCAGCTCCGGGACCTTATAAAGGAGATTTACTCGGGGCCGGTCTCAAGGGAGAAGATGGCGGTGAACTTCATCTCTTTCGGCTACCGATACGGCATACCGACCGACGCTGACATTGTCATTGACGTCAGGTTCCTGCCGAACCCGTATTTCATAAGCACCTTGAAGCACCTTGACGGCACGGACCCCAGGATAACGGATTTTCTTCTCTCAAGGAAAGAGGCAAAGGAATTTCTGGAGAGGTTCAGGGATTTTCTCGATTACCTTATTCCCCTTTACGGGAAAGAGGGCAAGTCTTACCTTACCATAGCCGTGGGCTGCACGGGAGGCAGGCACAGGTCCGTGGCAATGGTCGAGGCGCTCTCAGAGGGCCTGGGTTCCGATACGGTCCTTATCCGGAAGAGGCACAGGGACATAAACAAGTCATAACACGAAGGTGACGATATGATAGGAGCGGTAATAATCACACACGGCCGGCTTGCCCAGGCGCTTCTTTCGGCTGCCGAGTCGATTTCCGGCAAAGTCGAGGGAGTGAGCACGCTTTCCATTTCGCAGTCGGACACGACCGAAGGCTTGAGAGACGTCCTCACGCAGGCATTGAAAGAGGCGGACAGCGGAGGCGGAGTGCTCATCTTCACCGACATGTTCGGCGGAACGCCGACCAACATGGCCCTTTCCACCTTTGAGAAGGGCAGGGTCGAGGTCATAACAGGCGTGAACCTGCCTATGGTGATCAAATACCTGAGCCACAGGTCGGAGAAGGGGCTCGACGAGCTCTCAGTGCTGCTCCGCGACTACGGGCAGAAATCGATCGTTCTGGCCGGGGATATGCTCAAAGAGAAGAAATAGCGTAACTTATTGATTTGTTTGGTAAAATATAATTCAGGGCAAAGCCCGCGGATTGAGAAGACATGGTCACCTTTATCAGAGTAGACGACCGGCTGCTGCATGGGCAGATAATATGCTCATGGGTGCCCTTTACCCAGGCCCAGGCCCTCATGGTGGCCTCTGACGAGGCTGCCGCCGACAGGCTTGTCTCCGACATAATAGCGGCCTGCGGCAACAGGGAACTGCATGTCTACGTGAAGACGGTGAGGGATGCGGTCGAGTACGCAGCGAACGGCCCGGCTGAGGAGAGGATAATGCTCGTGGTTGGCGATTTGAGGGACGCCATGAGGCTCTACGACGAGGGGATGAGGTTCACCAGCATTAACCTTGGCAATATCCATCACGAAGGCAGGCGGATAACCCCGTCGATAATCGTGGATACCGGGGACGAGGACATTATGGAGCGCTTCGAGGCGCTCGGCGTTGAGATAGAGATCAGGGATGTTCCCAGGAACGCGCCCGTGGAGTACAGGCGGAGATAGTCCTGGTGGACGGACAGTGTCATTAAGCGCAATCGCCGGAGGATTTTGACAGTGATGGAGAGCGGACAGAAGCAGGGCACCCGCGTTGAGAAGGTCTTTACCATACCGAACAAGCTTGGATTGCACGCGAGGGCAGCCTCTCTTTTCGTGCAGCTTTCGAACAAGTTCGAATCCGAGATCCTGGTCAGGAAGAACGATCAGGAGGTGAACGGCAAGAGCATAATGGGAATACTGATACTGGCCGCGGCGCAGGGTTCGGATATCACCCTGATGGTCGGGGGGGCTGACGCCGAAGCGGCTCTTGAGGCCCTCGGGGAACTTATTAACGCCGGTTTCGGCGAGGACTGATGACTGATTCGAGAAAACAAGTCGTATTGATGAAGGGCATAGGCGTGTCTTCGGGCATCGTCATCGGGCAGGTCTATGTCCTTGAGAGGGGCAAGATCGAGCCTGCCCAGTTCTGCTACCTGGACGCCTCCGAGACCGAGAGCGAGATAGAGCGTTTCAAGAACGCGATGCGCGCCTCCAGGGACCAGCTCATGCGCATCAAGCAGAGAATGGAGAAGGACGGCAAGGGCAAGGAGCACATCCGCATCATCGACGCGCATCTGATGATCCTCAAGGACAACATGCTCATAAACGACACCGTAAAGGTGATACGCGAGCAGAAGGTCAACGCAGAGTGGGCGTTGAAGACCGTCCTCAACGACCTGATGGAATATTTCGAGAAGATGGAGGACCAGTATCTCAAGGAGCGCGCGATGGACATAGAGCACCTTGTGAACAGGGTGCTCCTGAACCTCATGGGCAGAAAGCACGAGTCGGTCTCCTCGATACAGGAGCCCTCGGTGGTCGTCGCGCACGACCTGGCCCCGAGCGATACCGCGCAGATGACCAAGGGCACTGTGCTGGGCTTCCTTACGGACGTCGGCGGCAAGACCTCCCATACGGCAATCATGGCGAGATCGCTCGAGATACCCGCTGTCGTCGGCCTTGAGTCCATCACGCGCAAGGCCGAGGGCGGGGATACGGTCATAGTCGACGGCACGACCGGCACCGTAATACTGAACCCGTCGGAGAGCGTCATAGAGGTTTATAAGAGGAGAAGGGAAAGATACGAGAACTACGGCAAGGCCCTTTTCCATTACAAGGACCTGCCCAGCGAGACGACCGACGGCAGACGGGTCAGGCTCATGGGCAACATGGAAATAGTAGAGGAGATAGACGGCCTCATCGAGCACGGCGCCGAGGGCATCGGCCTCTACAGGACCGAGTTCCTCTACCTCAACAGGAAGGACCTGCCTACGGAAGACGAGCATGTGAAGGCATACCGCCAGGTCGCGAAGAAGATGGCCCCGCACCCGGTCGTAATCCGCACGCTCGACATCGGCGGGGACAAGTTCCTCTCCCACATGGCCGCGCCCAAGGAGATAAACCCGGCGATGGGCCTCCGCGCGATAAGGTTCTGCCTGAAGAACATAGACATATTCAAGACCCAGCTCAGGGGGATACTGAGAGCGAGCGCTCACGGGGACATAAAGGTGATGTTCCCCATGATCTCCGGCATCGAGGAGCTCCGCAGGGCCAGGCAGATACTCGAAGAGTGCAAGAGGGAATTGAAGGGCGAGGGCAAGGCCTTCAACCCGGACATAGAGGTGGGCGTCATGATAGAGGTGCCGTCCGCGGCAATGATAGCCGACCTCATCGTGAAGGAAGTGAAGTTCATCTCGATAGGGACCAACGACCTCCTGCAGTATTCGCTGGCAATAGACAGGGTAAACGAACACGTCGCTTACCTCTACGAGCCGTTCCACCCGGCCGTGCTCCGCATCATAAAGAGCGTCGCCGAGGCCGCGAACAAGGCTTCAGTGAGCGTGAGCGTATGCGGCGAGATGGCAGGGGAGCCCGAGTACGCGCTCATACTCCTGGGCTTCGGGGTGGACCAGCTCTCAATGAACGCATACTCAATACTCCGTGTAAAGAGGCTCATACGGTCCATCAGCCACGCGGAGGCGAGAAAGATATGCAAGAGCATACTCGGTTTCGCTACTGCCAAGGAGGTCGAAGGCTTCATAAATTCGAAGCTTCCGGGCCTCTACAAGGAAGAGTTCTGGAGCTGACCCGCGGGGCCTTCAGGCGGAGGCTTTTTTGATTGACAAACCTCTGAAAAGGCTGAATAATAGAGAATTCTTTGCCTGTACACATTGAAAAGGAGGCGCAAAATAATGGGAACAAGGGAGTACCTTTTTACTTCGGAATCTGTGACCGAGGGACATCCTGATAAAGTCGCTGACCAGGTATCCGACGCCATACTCGACGCGCTCTTGAAGGAAGACCCGAATAGCAGGGTCGCCTGCGAGACCCTCGTCACCACCGGTGTAGCCATAATAGCCGGCGAGATAACGACCAAGGCCCGCATAGACTACCAGGACATCGTAAGGGAGACCATAAAGGACATCGGCTATACCGACGCCGCCATGGGGTTCGACTACAAGACCTGCGCCGTCATGGTCGCGCTCGACAGGCAGTCCCCGGATATCGCCATGGGCGTCGACAGCTCGGAGCAGAAGGAGCAGGGCGCGGGCGACCAGGGCCTCATGTTCGGCTACGCCTGCGACCATACCGAAGAGCTCATGCCCATGCCCATTGCGCTTGCCCATAAGATAACCCAGAGGCTCGCCGAGGTAAGGAAGAAAGGCATACTCTCTTACATAAGGCCGGACGGCAAGAGCCAGGTCACCATCAGATACGTAAACGGCAGGCCGGCGGCGGTCGATACTGTCGTCGTATCGAGTCAGCACGCCCCCGATATCACACAGGCAAAGCTCAGGGAAGGCATAATAGAAGAGGTCATCAAGAAGGTCGTGCCCGCCGAGCTTCTGAACGCCAAGACAAAATATCACATCAACCCGACCGGCCAGTTCATCGTGGGCGGCCCCCACGGCGACTGCGGCCTTACCGGCAGGAAGATAATCGTCGACACCTACGGCGGCCACGGCAGCCACGGCGGCGGCGCGTTCTCGGGCAAGGACCCCTCAAAGGTCGACAGGAGCGCTTCCTACCTCGCAAGGTATATCGCGAAGAACGTAGTCGCGGCAGGCCTCGCGACCGAGTGCGAAGTCCAGCTCGCGTACGCCATAGGCGTCGCTGACCCGGTCTCGGTCATGGTCGACACATTCGGCACCGAGAAGATAGCGGTAGAGAAGATAGAGGAGCTTATAAAGGCGAACTTCCGCATGAAGCCCTCGCAGCTCATACAGGACCTCCAGCTCCTTCGCCCCATATACAGGAAGACCGCGGCCTACGGCCACTTCGGCAGGAACGAGGCGGAGTTCAACTGGGAGCTGACGGATAAGGCTGGGGCATTGAGAAAGGCCGCTGGCGTAGTCGCTTAATAATACGATTTCAGTAACGGAATGACTTTAGCGAATTACGCTAAAGTCATTCTTTTGTAGGGTAATTAAAAAAAACGAATCTGTGGAGGGAAGATGGATTTCCATGTAAAGAATATGGGGCTCAGCCAGATGGGCAAGAAAAGGATCGAGTGGGCTGAGCTGGACATGCCGGTACTCCGGAAGGTGAAGGAGAGCTTCGCGAAGAAGAAGCCCTTGAAGGGCACTACCATCGCCGCGTGCCTCCACGTCACCACCGAGACAGCGAACCTCATGATAACCCTCAAGGCTGGCGGCGCCAATACCGTGCTCTGCGCCTCGAACCCCCTGAGCACCCAGGACGACGTAGCGGCATCCCTCGTAAAGGACTACGGCATACCGGTATTCGCCATAAAGGGCGAGGACAACAAGACCTATTACAAGCACCTTAACGCGGCCCTCGACGTAAAGCCCAATATCACTATGGACGACGGCGCCGACCTGGTCTCTCTCCTTCACACCGACAGGAAGAACGCCGCGAAGAACATCATAGGCTCGACCGAAGAGACTACCACCGGCGTCATAAGGCTCAAGAGCCTCGCCGCGAACAAGATATTGAAGTTCCCGGTCATAGCCGTGAACGATGCTTCGACCAAACACTTTTTTGACAACCGTTACGGCACCGGCCAGTCCACGCTCGACGGCATACTGCGCGCGACCAACCGCCTCTTCGCGGGATCGACATTCGTAGTCTGCGGCTACGGCTGGTGCGGCAAGGGCGTCGCAATGAGGGCAAAGGGCATGGGCGCCAACGTCGTCGTGACCGAGATCGACCCGTTGAAGGCGCTCGAGGCCGTGATGGACGGCTTCAGGGTCATGCCGATAGGCGACGCCGCCAGGATAGGCGACATGTTCTGCACCGTCACCGGCAACCTGAACGTCATCAGGAAGGAGCACTTCCTCAGGATGAGGGACGGCGCACTGGTGTGCAACTCCGGGCATTTCAACGTCGAGCTCGACCTCGTGGGCCTCAAGGCCGTGAGCAAGGGCAAGAAGACCGTCAGGGAGTTCGTAGACGAGTACACGCTCAGGAACGGCAAGACCGTCTGCGTGCTGGGCGAGGGCAGGCTCATAAACCTGGCTGCAGCCGAAGGCCACCCGGCGAGCGTCATGGACATGAGCTTCGCCAACCAGGCGCTTGCAGCGGACTTCCTTGTCAAGAAGGGCCGCACCCTTGCGACCGATGTCTATACCGTTCCCCAGGAGATAGACAAGGAGATAGCCAGGCTCAAGCTGGCGTCCCTGGGCATGAAGATAGACGTCCTCACTCCGGAGCAGAAAAAGTATCTCGCGTCATGGGAGATGGGCACATAGGATAAGCCAGGTACAGGGGCGGGGAGACATGTTCTCCCCGCCCTTTTTTTTATGAACCGTCCGGTTACGCGCATTTCTTAAATTCCTTTACATAATCGTAAGTTGTGCTAAAATGGCGATCTAAGGTTGATGGCTGACCGGATAGCTGCCTTCTATAAGGCAGGCAAGCAGAGCCTATGACAGGCTATCCTGCAAGCGGGCAGGACGAACTATCTTTCCTATGGGCGGGGCTCATCCGCCTGAAACGGTCCGGCCTTTCACCTTCCTGGAGCTTTTTCACCGGAATTTCCTGTAAACAGCGTAATCGATTCAGACCCATGCGTTTTTAATCCGGACCATTCATCTCGGCGGGCGCTGTAAGTGACTAAAATAGACTTGAAGTCAGAGCGTTTCAGGGAGTTCCTGGCAGAGGCCGAAGATATCCTCAACTCGATGGGGAAGGGCCTCAACAAGCTGGGCAAGGGCGTCAAGGCCGGCATCATAGACCCGGCGGTCTTGAACGGCATCTTCCGGTCGGCCCATACGCTCAAGGGCATGTGCGGCATCTTCGAGTTCAGGTCGCTCGCGGAACTCAGCCACTGTCTCGAAGACACCCTCGACCTCCTGCGGCTCGGCAGGGCAACTCTGACCGACGAGCTCCTCTACTGCATAATAAGCGCCCACGACCTGATGGCCAAGATACTTGCCTCGAAGGGCTCAGGTGATTTTTCCGGCGAAATAGAAAGCGTCAAGTCAGGCCTCTCAAGGGTGCACGCCAAGAAGCCCAGGCCCAGGGATGAGCTTACAAAGGAATTCATCTCTGTGCTCACCGAGTACGAGGAGCACAGGCTCAGGGAATGCCTGCGAGACGGCAGGAACATATTCATCGTAAACGTCAGGTTCCCCATAACGAGCTTTGACAAGGGCTACATGGCCCTCACTGAGCTCCTCAAGACCGAATCAGAAGTCATAGCCACGCTCCCTTCCGCAAAGACCAGCCACGATCTCCTCTTCTTCGACATACTCATAGGCACAAGCCGCGACCGGGCGTTCATATCCGGCATTATAAAGGACATGACGGCGGAATCCGAGATAAGGGTCCTTGCCGAGCCGTCGTCAAGGCCCGATAGGGAGCCGGTGCTCGAGATCATAAGGGGCACGGGCCACCAGTCTTCAAAGACCGGCACCCTGAAGAGGGTGAGCAATACCGTCCGCGTGAACATCTCCAAGCTCGACTATATAATGAACATCATAAGCGAGCTCGGAATACTTAAATCCGGCATCTCTTCGCTTTCAACCGAGCTAAAGGCCGACGGCGAGTTCTCGGTCTACGGTCTGGAGCTCTCCAGGGCCGAGAAGAACCTTGAAAGGAAGCTCTCGGAGCTCCGCGACAGCGTCCTCGACGTCAGGATGGTCCCCATCGGCCAGCTATTCGGCAGGTTCGACACATTCCTTGGAAAGCTCGCCAGGGAGGCGGGGAAAGAGATAAGGATAGTGACGCGCGGAGACGATACGGAACTTGACAAGCTCATTGTCGAAGAGCTCTCGGACCCGCTGATGCACATAATAAGAAATGTCGTAGACCACGCAATAGAGGCCCCCGCCGTAAGGGAAGCGATGGGCAAGTCCAGGACAGGCTCCATATCGCTCTCCGCGTACCAGAAGGGCAACCACGTCGTCATAGAGGTCAAGGACGACGGCGCGGGCATTGATGCCGAGCTCGTAAGGGAGAAGGCCATATCAAAGGGGCTTGTTGCGAGGGAGTACGCGGACGGACTCTCGCGTTTCGAGTCGCTCGAACTCATCTTCATGCCCGGTTTCTCTACCGTCGACGTCGTAAGCGAGACATCGGGAAGGGGCGTCGGCATGGACGTCGTAAAGGAGAACATAACCCGGCTCTCCGGGATAATCGATATCGAGACGGTCAAGGGCAAGGGCACGAGGTTCCTCCTGACAATACCCATAACGCTCGCCATAATTCAGGCCCTCATAATCGAGGAGGCCGGCAGAAGGTACGCGGTGCCGCTCAATTCGGTCGTCGAGATACTGGAGCTCAGGCCCAACTCCCTTGCCACGGTCGACGCCGAAGGCTCGATTACGGTGGATAACAGGGCAATGCCCGCTGTCAGGCTCTCAAGGTTTTTCGGCTACCCGCCTTCAGGCAAGGAGACGGTCTACGGCATAGTGGCCGGACTTGCGGAACACAGGCTCTGTATCGTGGTCGACCACCTCGTCGAGGAACTCGATGTCGTCATAAAGCCGCTCTCCCGCATGATAAAAGTGCCGGGGATCGCCGGGGCGACGGACATGGGAGAGAAGGGCACCTTACTTGTCCTCGACGTTACCGGCATACTCGACCAGGTCCTGAAGGAGAAGAAGTCAGGCGCATTGAGGACAGCCAGCGTATGACGAGCAAGTACGGGATCGGGCTCAAGATAGCCGAAGAAGCTTCCAGCCAGCAGACGGTCGCGCCGACAGAGGAGCACTTTACATCGAGCTTCGAGCAGAAGAAGTCCGGCGACGAAGGCACGATAAACATCATCTCCTTTTTCCTCGGCCTCGACGAGTACGCCTTCGAGGTGGCGGATGCCGTAGAGGTATTGAGGCCCAGGCAGGTTACCGAGGTGCCCAGGACCCCGGCCTACATAAAGGGCATACTCTCCGTAAGAGGCGAGATGGTCCCCGTAGTCGATCTCAGGATGAGGCTCGGTCTGGGCTCCTCCGAGAGCAGGCCGTCTTCGAGGATACTTGTTGTGGCGGTCGAAGACCTCAAGATGGGGCTCATGGTCGACAGGCTCGCTGGCGTTAAAGAGGTGCCTCAGAGCCTGGTGGGCCCGCCCGAAGAGGCGGGGCCGAACGCTCTTTTCATGAAAGGCGTAATAAACGC
>MGPL01000118.1:8485-10760 GCA_001797415.1 Deltaproteobacteria bacterium GWA2_55_10 | reverse complement strand
CAAGGCCGTCGCAGACGAGTACTCCAGGGGCTACGCCAAGTACAAGTCCGACCAGAAGGCGCTCGGCAATATCGAGTACATCAAGATCCCCTGCGTCAACCACCCGGTCTTCAAGGGCAAGGACGTGAACTACGACCCGAGGGAAAGGTTCGTGAACTCGCTCTTCGAGGAGAAGGGGATATATAACGTCTTCTTCGACTTCTATCACAACCTGGTAAGGTCGCTCTTCGACTGGAAGGTCAGCAAGGACGTCTACTGCGTAAACATCGACGCTGTAATCGCCGTCATCCTCCTGAAGATCGTCTGGGACGCCTTCAACTCCGGCAAGATGTCCGACAGGGAAGTGGAGAGCGCCGCGTTCACCACCTTCCTCTTCGGCAGAATGATAGGCTGCGCGGCAGAGATAGACGACCACATCAACAGGGGCCGCAACATGGACACAAGGACAGCGGCTTCGAAGTGCAGCTTCGTAGGTTAGTCTGATCGACATGTAAGGGGGGGCCGGCAAAGGCCGGGCCCCCCTTTTTCATTCCTTCCGGAAATTCCCTTTTATTTCAATAGTATCCTGATATATAATCAGTCAATCGTACCAAAGTACCTTTCTAAATTAAGGAACGGCTCCGTTTTTCAACCGGATTGATCCGGCGCCGGACAGGTGCATAATGGCCGTCATAAGAAAGCTCCAGCCCCTGGGTGAGATATTGAAGAACAAGGGCCTGATCACCCACGCCCAGCTCGAAGAGGTCCTCGCAATAGGCAAGAGGACCAACACAAGGATAGGAAAGGTCATCGTCAACGTCGGCTACGCGACAGAGGAGAATATTGCCGACGCACTTGCCATCCAGTACGGAATCCCCTCCATAATGCTATCGAGCATCATCCTCGACTCTCAGGTCTTGAAGCTCGTCCCCGAGCAGACGGCCAAGAGGCACATGGTCATCCCGATTGCGATAGAGGGCGACACGCTTAAAGTCGCGATGCTCGATCCCCTTAACGTCTTTGCCATCGACGAGCTCAACAAGATAACCGGCTATCACATAGTCCCGCTGGTCACGACAGAGACCGAGGTAATGAAGGCGCTCTCTCAGTACGGGGGCATGGACGCGTCGCTGGAAGAGATTGTCAGCAAGGTGCAGGCGACCGGGCTTGACCTTCTCAAGGGAGAGGACGCGCCTGACAAGCTCGAGAAGATAGCCGGCGAGAGCTCTGTGGTGCAGCTCGCCAACTCGCTCATATCCAGGGCCGTCGTGGACGGCGCGTCTGATATCCATATCGAGCCTGACGAGGACACTCTCAGGGTGCGCTACAGGGTCGACGGCGTGCTCAGAGAGACCGTGAACCTGCCGTTGAAGCTCCATCCGGCGGTGCTCTCGAGGATAAAGATAATGGGCGAGCTCGACATAGCCGAGAAGAGGCTGCCGCAGGACGGCAGGTTCGTCATCAAGGTAGGAAGCCGGGACATCGACATAAGGCTATCCACCCTGCCGACCATCTTCGGCGAGAAGGCTGTCATGAGGCTCCTTGACAAGGGCAAGATGGTCCTTGAGCTGGAGAGCCTCACGCCGCTTACGGATACGCTGGATGTTTTGAAGAAGGTCGTCAAGCGGCCTTTCGGCATGATACTCATAACAGGCCCCACCGGAAGCGGCAAGACCACCACGGCGTACACGCTCCTCAATCTCGTGAACACGCTCGATAAGAACCTGGTCACGGTCGAGGACCCGGTCGAGTATCACCTTAAGCGCGTGAACCAGGTGCAGGTGAACACGAAGGTAGGCATCACTTTTGCCGGCGCGCTCCGTCACATACTGAGGCAGGACCCTGATATCGTCATGATAGGAGAGATAAGGGACAGGGAGACCGCGGAGATAGCCATACACGCGGCACTTACCGGCCACCTCGTCATCTCCACCATCCACACGAACGATTCCGTCGGCACGATATCGAGATTGCTGGATATGGGCATAGAACCGTACCTGGTATCATCCGCCGTATCCTGCATAGTCGGTCAGAGGCTCATACGGAAGCTCTGCAAATCATGCAGCTCTCCTTACGAGGTCGACCCAAAGGCAATGGAGGACCTCGGGGTCCGGTTCCAGGGAAAACCCCCGGTCTTCTACAGGGGCAATGGCTGCCCGTCGTGCAAGGGGGCTGGCCTGAAGGGCAGGGTGGGCATATACGAGGTCCTCATGATCGACGAAGTCATAAAGAGCCTCATACTCTCAAGGGCCCCTGAGGCGGCAATTCTTGAAGCGGCCAGGAAGAAAGGCTTCAG
>MGPL01000118.1:6659-8387 GCA_001797415.1 Deltaproteobacteria bacterium GWA2_55_10 | reverse complement strand
CGGGAGCCTCGATGCAGCGAGCATCGAGGAGTCCGAAGCCGCGCTCGATAAGATGGGCCTCATCCCCATCAAGGTCGCGAAACAGGCATCCTCCTTCCGCTTTCCTGATATCAGGAACCTCTTCGAGAAGATACCCCAGCAGGAGATAATAATGTTCAGCCGCCAGCTCGCGACCCTTTTCGGGGCCGGCGTGCCTTTGAGCAGGGCGCTCTTTACGCTCGAGCGCCAGGCAACGACCGCCGGGTTCAGCCAGGTGGTCAAAACCATCAGGGAGGACATCGAGGCAGGCGTAGGTTTCGCAGCGTCCCTGAGAAAGCACCCGCGCGTGTTCCCGGAGCTCTACTGCAGCCTCATAGAGGCGGGCGAGGCGGGCGGCATACTGGAGGCGGTGCTCAACAGGCTCTCCCTCATGCTCGAGAAGACCGCGGAGAACAGGGCAAAGGTCAAATCAGCCACGCTCTACCCCAAGATAGTCGTTGTCGGAATATTCGTCGCGATAACGATACTCATGACCTTCGTTGTCCCGAGATTCGCCACACTTTACAGCTCATTTAAAATAGAGCTGCCGCTGCCCACGCGCATGCTCATAGCGATATCGGGTTTTTTCAGCGAGTACTGGTATCTCATGGCAGCAGCGGCCGTACTGATCTATTTCGGCGTGAGGGTCTTTTTCAGGACAGAGCCGGGCAAGGATCTCTGGGACTCTCTTGTCTTGAAGGTGCCTGTCTTTGGGCCGATAATCCTGAAATCCGTCCTGTCGAGGTTCTCGAGGGTCCTTGGCGAGCTCTACAGGAGCGGCCTGCCGATACTTCAGTCGCTGGACATAGTATCAAGGGCGGTCGACAACAGGCTCATATCGAGAGAGGTGAAGAGAATAGAGGACGAGGTGAGGGCAGGTAAGAGCCTTTCGGCTGAGATGGCCGCCTCGGGCGAGTTCCCACCGTTAATGGTGCAGATGGTCACGGTCGGTGAGGATACCGGCAAGCTCGACGAGATGCTCTCGAAAATGTCCGAGTACTACGACCAGGAGATAGACACCTCCATAAGGAATCTTACGACAACGCTCGAGCCCATACTCCTGGCGTTCATATTCGTCATAGTGCTTTTCCTTGCGCTCGCGATATTCCTGCCCATGTGGGACATCATCAAGGTCGTGAGGAGATAGCATGCCCTGCGGAGCCTTCTTGAGGCGCGAGGAGGGCCGTACTGTCTACGAGACGCTCCTCGTAGTCGCGCTCGTATCGGTGCTGATGGTAGTTGCCATTGAGCAGTACAGTGCGTCAGAGAGGCTCCTCAAAGAAGCGGCGCTGACCATGGAATTGTCAAACCTGAGGAGCGCTGTAACTCATTACGTGATACTTGAAAAGAAACTGCCGGAGTCGCTTGCTAATCTTACAAAGACAGACATCTCGATACCCCAAAAAGAGCTCTCCGGCGAGTACAGGATAGTGATAGTCGGCAAATATGTAGAGACCGCCTCGGTTGACGCGGACGGCTGGCCGCTGGACCCTTTCGGGGAAAGATACGGCTACGACAAAACTACCGGCAGGGTCTGGTCAGGGTCGCCTGGATATGAGAGGTGGTGAAAAAGTCCTTAGATTTCCGTAGGATAGAGTATTAAAGTTCTTGACACAATGTGCCGTTATAAGATATAGGTAAGTTGACTAATTTAAGGAGGAGTTATGCGCAATACCGAAAAAGGTTTTACCCTGATAGAGCTTGTGATGG
>MGPL01000118.1:6029-6390 GCA_001797415.1 Deltaproteobacteria bacterium GWA2_55_10 | reverse complement strand
GTAGGCGAGACAACGATGGAAACCATAACTATAAATGTCGGCGGCCTCACTTATACGATGAATTTGACCATGGGCTCGACCACCCAGGGCCCGAAGGTCTCATATAACTGGTAACAATCATCATCATTTGAGAGACCCGTTTTAGCCAGGTCCCCCTTCTGGGGTATTCAGGCGATAACGGGTCTTTCGCGTTAAGGGGTACTTAGTGTGCCTGAAGGCTTGAGCGGAAAAGTAAAGACTGCATTTGCCATCCTCATCCTTGCCATTCTTTCTGTTCTTCTGTTCGGTTCCGTAATTTCAGGCGATCTTCTTTTGACCGAAAGGGACCTTTCGGTCTTCTTCATCCCGCCGAGGCTCCTGT
>MGPL01000118.1:4109-5701 GCA_001797415.1 Deltaproteobacteria bacterium GWA2_55_10 | reverse complement strand
ACTCCTTTTCAGGCGCGCCGTTACAGGGAAGTCTTCCAGATACGCCGTTCTAACCGGCCTCGCGCTCACCGCCATGTTCCTGGGCGGGGGCATAGAGGCGCTCTTCGGCACCCTGTTACTTCTCTTTGTCTTTGCGCTCTTCCCGCAGGCGCTGCTTGTTCATGAAAAAAATCCAATTCGCAATATTTTGTTTTTAGCAACGGCTGCCGCCGTTTTTCTGGCCCTTTCCGCTGTCCAGCTCCTGCCTTTTCTGGAGCTGGCGAACCAGTCAACGAGGGCAGGCGGGCTCTCGTACACTGAGGCCACGACCTGGTCATTCGACTTGAAGGACTTCATCCAGTTCTTAATCCCGGACCCTTACGGCTACGGCACATCGAACGAGAAATACTGGAGCAACCAGAGCTGGTTGAAGACCGTCTATCTCGGGCTTATCCCCTTCGTGCTCGCGGCCTTCTTCTTTCTCAACAGGAAGAGGAAGGCCCTGCCGTTCGCCTTCCTTTCGATATTCTTCCTTATCCTCGCGATGGGCAAGTATACGGCCTTTTATCCGTTCCTCTTCGATTACCTGCCGTTCCTGGACAAGATACGCTATCCGGTCAAATTCCTCTTTGCGCCCTTCCTGCTCATCGCCGTCGCCTCCGGCCTCGGCTTCGACGCCCTCAAGTCAGGGCTTGAGAGCGGCGACGGGAAGACTCGAAGGGCGATCATAATAATCCTCGGTATCTCGACGATTGCCGCGCTCGCGTTCGGGGCTTTGAATTTTTTCGAGACCGGAATAGGGGAGTACCTTGCCGCAAGGGGCATCGATTATCCTGCGTACAACAGCATCGATATCAACCTCTTCAACGCCAAGCGAGTGCTCTTTTTCTACATGGTAGCGGCGGTCGTCCTTTATCTGGCCTCGTGGTCGGCACGAACGCTCAGATATCTTTTCCTTATACTGCCGGCAATACTCGCCATAGACCTCTTCTTTGCGCACAAGGGCTATTACATGGCGACCCCGCAAAAGACTTACTACGAGAAGGGGCCGGTAATGGAATTTCTGGCAGGAAGGGACGAGGGGCTCTTCAGGGTCTTTATAACGCCAAAGACAGCCAAGGACGGATCGCCTTCAGCCGGGACGAAAGTATCCGACGCTGTGCAGGAACTTAAAAACAAGGTCTCCGGCTACAACATCGTCCACAGGGTATTCGATTCAGGCGGTGCGGAGGTAATGAAGCGCTCCGATTACACTTTCCTGTACGACCTTGCCTCTGCGCAGGCTGCGCCTGACGCTACAAATCTTCTTGCCCTCATGAACGTCAAATATGTCGTTTCCGTGCCTGAGATAAAGTCACCCGAGTTCAGGCTCGTGAAAGATACCGGCAAAGAGCAGCAGGCCGGGTTCAAGATTTACGAGAACCTCAATTATCTGCCGAGGTTC
This sequence comes from Deltaproteobacteria bacterium GWA2_55_10, assembly GCA_001797415.1. Lineage (GTDB taxonomy): Bacteria > Desulfobacterota > GWC2-55-46 > GWC2-55-46 > GWC2-55-46 > UBA5799. Next base: position 4,278 of record MGPL01000118.1, on the reverse strand, counting down.
TATATGGCCTACGGATACAAAGTGATTAAAGAGGGCCGGGAATATATGGATACGCTCAATGACAAGGGCTTCAAGCCTGAGCAGACTGTGCTCCTTGATGGAGAGCCGGGTCTGAAAGCTCAGATGGAGCAGGGCAACTACAGCGTCGGCGTAACGTCGTACCGCAACA
>MGPL01000118.1:641-4066 GCA_001797415.1 Deltaproteobacteria bacterium GWA2_55_10 | reverse complement strand
AGACGGAAAAGAGGAAAAGCTCCTCAAGGCAGACCTTGTCTTCAGGGCCGTGCCCCTTGATGCGGGCGACCACATCGTCAGGTTCGTCTACTCTCCGCGCTCATTCAAGGCAGGGCTTGCCATAAGCGGCGTTTCGTTACTGCTTATAGCGCTCTTTCTTGTATTCCCGAAATCGGACGCTCGTTGATCGCTCAATCTCCGAACTGAAGGACCCTGAGCGTCTTTCCCTCCAGACCCCGCTTAGCCTTTTCATTGAGCTTCTGCGCCTCTTCAGTCATCCCGCAGGCATCTGCCTTTGATGCCTGCGTTGTGTACGCGTTATAGTAATACGGAGATGACGGCCTCTTGTCAGGACAGGCAAAGGCTGACAGAAGCAATGGGGGAGGGCATTCGAGCCTTATCCTTATCTCCGCTGGCAATGACTGGACAAGAGGGGGCTCTAATAAGGGATATTTATCGAGCCATGGCGGGCTGTTCAACGGATCGCCCATTAGCCTGGATTTCAAGAGCCAGTAATGGCCTGAGAGGGAGTTGAATTCAGAGAGTTCGGAGGTAATCACGTACGGCGGCGGCTGGAGCTTGCCGTTGTACTTCAGATAGTCCCTCTTTGGCCGCGTGCTCTCAAGGACGAACCGGGACGGGGGCGTGGATTCAATGACCATGTAGTTATAGGCCGGTGGGTCGACGATAACGCCCATCGAGTTGACGATGAGACCTGCGGCAGATAGAACGGCGCTTGCCGCTTTTATGTAAACCGCGTCCAGTATGGCGGCGATCGGCGCAACGACGAGCGGCACAAGCGGCAGGAGGAACCTCGGCCCCCATGTGCCTGCGCCTTCCCAGGCCCACCAGGCCGAGTAGAGCAACAGGTTGGAAGTGAACAGGGCGGCTATGAGAAGGGCCTCGATGCGTCTCGTCCTTGCAAGCCTCCAGAGGCCGAACGGGAAGAGGATGGCCAAAGGCGCATATATGAGTATGCCCTTGCCGGGGTTTATCATGAGGTCTTTTATCCCCTTGAGCATCGGGTTCACGAACATCCCGGCCTCGCTACCGTAGCCGAAGTCAAATGGCGAGCCGAACCGGCTGTAGTTGAGCCACATCATCGCCGCTCCTGAGGCTGCCAGCGGGAGGATGAAGAAGACAAGGCGGATAACGGCCCTTTCTTTTACGCTCCGGTATGTGAAATAAACCATAAAGAAGGGCAGAAGGATAAGGCTTGCCGCCTTTGTCAGGATGAGGGCGGAAAGCGCGGCAGCCGAGAGCACAGGATAAATGCCGGACCTGCCTTGCCTCAGGCTGAAGAGAAAGGCCAGGGTAATAAGGAGCCCCTGCAGCGGCTCTGAGAGAAAGTTGTTCATGTAGACGAAGGCGAACGTGCCGAATACGGATGCCACAGAGAGGAAGAGCGCCCTTCGGAAGCTGAAGCCAAGCTCTATGATCACTTCGTTCAGCGCGGATGCCGTGAGGGCCAGGACGAGGAGATTGAGGAGGCCGAGCACGTAATCCGGCGGGATGGAGGCAACAGCGGAGACCAGGTCGTAGAGGAAGAGAAACGGCACCATTAGAAATGGCAGCCCGAGGCCATACTTCGAATATACCGTGACAGTCTCCCCCGTCTCAAGGTTGGTCTTGACCGCGCTGCTCAAGTCTCCAAGCTCGTAGACCGATACCGAGATATTGAGCATATCCATGCTGTCGGTTATGTCGAAGAACTGATGGGGTGAAAAAAAAGGAATTGAGAGCGCAAGGACGATGAGGAACGGAAGCGTTTTTATGGCGATTCGACTCGGCATTTGAATAATTGTTTTTCTTTCCTTCTTTCTTTTTTTAAAAAGAAAGAAGGAAAAAGAAAGTAAGTGAGAAAGGGCTATGAATTTAGTAAAATACAGCCAGGATTATACCAGAACATGGCTTTCATAAAAAGGTTTTTAAAAGCCTCTCAGGGCGGCTTCACCATGATAGAACTCGTCATGGTGGTGATCCTTATGGCGCTACTCGCGGCTGTAGCCGCCCCGTACCTGCAGGGCGGATCGTCGGCGTTGACGGTGCGGGCCTTTGCGCGCAAGGTCGCCGACGACGTACGCTACGCGCAGTCGCTCGCCCTCCAGAGGAGTGGGCTCGATACGCCGCCGGCCGCCAACCCGTACTTCCTGTACAGGATAGGCTTCAACACTGCCTCTCCTTTCTGCCCCGGCGCCAGCCAGTACAACATCTCGAACGACGCCGACAACAACGGCGCATGGGGCGAGAACCCCAACGGGTCGGGTCTGACTGAGAGCGCCCGTGAGCCAGCAAGCGGCAGCGAGTCCTTCTGCGTGAGCCTGGAGAGCGGCGATTACCAGGGCTACACGGTATCAGCCGATTTCGGCGGCTCTGCTCCCGGCATACTGGCCTTTGACCAGTCAGGCGTGCCGTACGACAGCGACGGCGCGAGGCTTACGGCAACCAGAACCATAACAATATCAAAGGACGGCCAGACGTCAACGATTGTCATAACGCCGTTTACTGGACTGACTCTGCTGCAATGAGAAATAAGAACGGCTTCACGCTCATAGAGACCCTGATGGTCATCGTGCTCCTGGGCATCATGGGCACTGGCCTTGTCATGTACTTCGTGGGGCTCAGCTCATCCAGCCAGTCGCTCGTCGTCGAGGCCACATCCCTGGCGCAGGCGAAGATGGAAGAAGTAATGGCCCTTCGGAAGTCGTCCTTCAACGCGGTCGTTTCAGAGGCGGCAGCAGCCCTTCCGGCGCCCTATGACGGCTTCACGAGGTCGGTCGAGGTCTTCTGCGTTAACGAGGCAGACCTTGATACGCAGAGCGGCACCATGCCTGCGTGCGCCGATTCGGACATAAGGGCCAAGAGGGTCGATGTCACTATCTCATGGACAGGCGGCTCCGCCGCGTTCACTACAGTAATAACGGACCATTAGCATGCGCTGCAATGATAAGGGCTTTACGCTCATAGAGATGATACTTTCGATAACGCTGCTTGGCCTTGTAGCGGTGACCGTAGGCATGCTCATCTATCAGGGCACGAGGTCATATGACATGCTCTCTTCCCAGAAGGAGATCGCCCAGCAGGGCACTCTTGCCATGGAGAGGCTCTCAAGGGAACTTCGTCTCATAAATTGCACCGAATCCGGGAACGCCTGCACCGCGGGTGCTTCCGACATACTGGCTATGACCGCGAGCGAACTCCGGTTCGTCAACACGGGGCTTGAGGGCAGGGGCTTCAGGCTCGACGGCAGCACTCTAAAGGCCAGAGACGGCTCCGGGGCAGGGGACCCTGAGTATGCGCTTACCGACAAGGTCAGCGCGCTCTCCTTCGAATATCTGCAAGACGACGGGAGCGCCGCGTCGACCCCTGACGAGGTATGGATGATAAACGTTCAGATGACGCTCGTAAGCGGCGCGGAGTCATTC
>MGPL01000118.1:0-601 GCA_001797415.1 Deltaproteobacteria bacterium GWA2_55_10 | reverse complement strand
TTATCCACTCGCGCCCTATATGCCGCCGAAGCAGGCGTCGAGACAGCCATAGGACGGCTCAAGATGAACCCGGTATCAACAAACTGGGGCTGGCATGACGGATATAATGACAAGGCTGTCGGCAGCGGCAGCTTTGACGTCGAGGTGCTCCAGTACGAGGAGCGCGACTCTACGCTCGCGGCCGCCTTTGCCTGCGAGCTCTTTGAGAGCACAATAGACCCCGCGGCGGCAAACCCGCCACGTACCGTCTATGTGCTGCTTTCCTGGGCCTCTGCCAGCAATATGGGCGTTGAGCTCTATGACAACGCGGTGGCGGACTGCTCGAACCCGACCGCCTCGGCAAACCTCTTGACAAGCTCGCTTACCGCGGGCAAGCCTGAGAGGATAAGGTACAGGATAACCGCCGCTTCCCCGCCGCCTCTGACATATACGGTCAGGGTAGTCGGAACAGCAGGGGACTCGTACAGGTTGAGGATAGCCCATCCGCAGGAGTCTGCCTTCGGAACAGGCAATACCTGCGGAGCGCCTGCGGGTGCGCCCTATGACGAGTGCATGAGGGCGATCATATCGCTCGGCAAGCACGGGAATGCCAGGCGCGAGG
>MGPL01000117.1:16590-20708 GCA_001797415.1 Deltaproteobacteria bacterium GWA2_55_10 | reverse complement strand
GTTCGGTTCGAGGATATAGACCGACCCGCCGTATTTGGCGTGGCGCTGCCTGGTCTCCTCGATTTTGTCCTTTATGAAGGCTTCGGTCCTTGCCCGGTTGAAGAGGTCCTTCCTGATGTTCTTGTGCAGCGTTTCGAAGAGCGCCTTGTCTCCGGTGAGGAACCTCAAGTCAAGGAGCGCGGTCATCGTCTTGAGGTCGTCCTTGGCAAGCGTAATGCACTCGGAAACAGACCTGATGGCAAAGCCGAGGTCAAGGCCCGTGTCCCATAAGACGTAGAGCATGGCCTGAGTGAACTCCTCAACGCCCTTTGTGAGGCGCCCCTTGTACACGAGGAGAAGGTCGATATCAGACTTGAGGTTAAGCTCTCCCCTGCCGTACCCGCCGATCGCGATAAGCGCAGCTGTGTCGTTCGGGGCAAGGACGTCTTTCTTATGGGTAAAGAGGGCCTTGAGGAGGTTGTCTATTACTATGGTATAGGCGCGGCAGACCTCCCTGCCAGCCTCTCCTGAGAGATGCCTGGTCCTGAGCTCCTCTTCTGCTTTGAGGAGATGCTCCTTTACGACCGGGGCCAGGGGCCCTGAGGTCTTATTGAGCGCGTCGAGCACTATTGTATGCGGCATAGGATATTTATGTCTCGCCTGACCCGTTCATGTAATTCAAAATACCTGCGGCAATGCCGTTGACGACCTCCTGGAGATAGGCCTCGTCCCTGAGCCGCTTTTCCTCTTCAGGGTTGCTGATAAAGGAGACCTCAACCAGTATCGCGGGCATCTTTGTGCCTATAAGGACGTAGAAGGGCGCGCCTTTTACCCCGTGGCTCTTTATGCCGTCGAACTTTTGTTTGAGCTTCATGACCAGGTTGTCCTGGACTACGGTCGCGAGCCTCGCCGAATCGTTCGTCTTGGCAGTCTTTATAAGGTCGTTCAGTATGAACTCCAGATCGCTTACGGACCTCGTAGAGGTCGCGTTCTCCCTGGCGGCCACCCTCTTTGCCTCTTCGTTGTTCGAGATGCTCAGGATATACGTCTCTATGCCTGAAGCGGCCCTCCTGGGGCTGGCGTTGATATGCAGCGACACGAAGAGGTCGGCGTCCTGGCTGTTGGCGATGGCTGTCCTCTCTTCAAGGGGTATGAAGACGTCCGTATCCCTTGTCATTACGACCTTGGCCCCGGCCTCCCCTTCGAGCTTATCCTTAAGCAGCTTGCCGAGCTTCAGGGTGACCTCCTTTTCCATGAGGCCGCCCCTGCCTATGGCGCCCGGGTCCTTGCCGCCATGTCCAGGGTCGATGACTATCTTCTTTACCTTGAGGCCGAGCTGCTGGATAAGCGACGGGTCCGGGATTATCGGCCTCGATCGGTCCTGGGTTATCTGAGGTATAGCCTTGCCAGAGCTGTCCGTCGCAGGCTGGAGTAGCTCTTGAGCGGCCGCCGGCGGCTTCTCTCCGGTTACGTCTATTACTATCCTGTAGGGGTCTGTAAGGTAGAATATCTTGAAGTCCTCGATGGACTCGATGTCGAGGACGACACGGACCGTATCAGGGTTGAACTGGCCTGCCCTTGCCGCCTTCAGAAGGCCGTCGTTTATGGGAATGGATTTCTTGAGGCTCGACGAGAGCTCAGCTCCGTCGATATCGACGTAAAGACGCCTCCACTCCATCTGGATGGAAGGGTCTTTCTTCAGGAGCCTGTGGCTGAATTGCGCCTTCTTGTTAAGGCTTATGACTATCCTCGTGTAGCTGGGGTTCGACCAGTGGCGTATGCTCTTGACGACAGACCTGGACGGCGCTGCCTCGGCAAGGCCGGCTGACAGGAGAAAAAAGAAGATAGCTATTAGGAGCAGGACAGGCCTTGCGAAAATGGACTTCAATTCTCTACCATCTCCTTGAGTTTGTGGAGCGCGGCGATAGCCTCCAGGGGCGTCATCCTCTCCACGTCGATGCGTTTGAGCTCCCGGTGCAGCCCGTCTGACCCGCCAAGCAGGTTCAACTGCTTCATCTCAGGCCTTGTGTCCCTTGCCGCTATCCTGGGCATGCCTGACTCGGTCAGCTCGCCTGATTCGAGGTTCTTCAAAATTTCCTTTGCCCTTGCTATGACCTCTTCAGGCACGCCCGCGAGCTTCGCGACCTGTATGCCGTAGCTCCGGCTGCTGCCTCCGGGGAGGACCTTCCTCAGGAAAATTATCCTGTCATTCCACTCTTTGACCGCCATATTATAATTTTTGACTCTTTCCTTTGTCAAGGAAAGGTCTGTAAGCTCGTGGTAATGGGTTGCGAAAAGCGTCCTGGAGCCGAGATCAGGGCTGTCGTGTATGTGCTCGACAACGGCCCAGGCTATCGATAGGCCGTCGAACGTCGAGGTGCCGCGTCCTATCTCGTCGAGGACGATGAAGCTCCGGGACGTAGCGTTGTTCAGGATATTGGCCGTCTCGCTCATCTCCACCATAAATGTCGATTGCCCCCTTGAGAGGTCGTCCGACGCGCCGACCCTTGTGAAGACCCTGTCCACAACGCCGATAGACGCCCTCTGGGCAGGTACGAACGAGCCTATCTGAGCCATGATGATAATAAGCGCGTTCTGGCGGAGGTAGGTCGATTTGCCTGCCATGTTCGGGCCGGTGAGGATGATGAGGCGCTTTTCCGTATCGAGCTTGAGGTCGTTTGAGACAAACTCCCTGGTCGCGGCCTCCACGACCGGATGGCGTCCCCCTTCTAACTCAAGGCTCTCACTGTCGTTGACATCAGGCCGGGTATAATCGAGCGCCTCTGCAGCTTCCGCAAAAGACGCGAGACAATCGAGCGTGGCTATCGCGTCGGCGGTTGAGAGCACGCGGCTGGAATAACTCTTCACATCATCGGCAAGCGCGATAAAGAGGGCTGCCTCGAGCTTCAAGGACCTCTCCTCTGCCGTGAGCACCTTCTCTTCCCATTCCTTGAGCTGGGGCGTTATGAAGCGCTCTGCGTTCGTAAGGGTCTGCTTTCTTATGTAATCGTCGGGGACGCTCTGGAGGTTCGCCCTGGTGACCTCGATATAATAGCCGAAGACCCTGTTGTAGCCGACTTTAAGCGAGTTGATGCCTGTGCGGGCCCGCTCGCTTGCCTCAAGCGAGGCTATGTTGTCCTTGCCGCCGGAGCCGATTTTCCGCAGCTCATCGAGCTCTGCCGAGTATCCGTCCCTTATCACGCCTCCGTCCTTCACTGAAAAGGGCGGGGAATCGACCAACGCCTTCTCTATCCTGTCGGATGCCTCACTGACCTCGTCTATGGAATCAACAAGGCCTGAGAGCATCGCAGAAGAAAGCATCCTCATGTAGTCCTTTATGAGGGGGACCTTCTTCAGTGAGTCCTTGAGAGAGACGAGGTCCCGCGGCCCGGCAGCGCCGAGCGTGAGCCTTGCCGTGAGCCTCTCAAGGTCGTATACGCGCGTCATCGCCTCCTGTATGCTCGCGCGCAATTCCCTTGCCTCAAGGAGCTCGCTTACGGCGTCGAGACGGCTGTTAATGGCCTTCACATCCTTGAGCGGATGAAGTAGCCAGGATTTGAGCCGTCTGCCGCCCATTGCCGTCCTGGTCCTGTCGATGGCGGCCAGCAGGGTGCCGTCCTTATCCCCTGTGCGCATGTTCCTCGTCACTTCGAGGTTCCTGCTCGTGGACGAGTCCATCACGAGAAAATCGTCCGCGTAATACGGCGAGAGCTTCCTTACATGGCCAAGCTCGGTCTTCTGGCTCTCGCGAATGTAGTAGAGGAGCGCCCCTGCCGCTCGAATAGCCTCCGGCATCGACGAGCAGCCAAAGCCGTCGAGCGTGGCTGTCCCGAAATGCCTCTTGAGGCACTCTTGCGCGTCCTGATTATCGAAAAGCCGAGGCGGCAGCACGGTTACTTTTTTGACCGGGGAATCAGGAAGGCTGAACGAGTCTTGAACGCCTTCGGGAAGGAGCAGCTCCAGGGGTCTCAGCCTTCTTATCTCTTCCATGAGCGACGGGATATCACGCGGCCTGGTCGCCCTGAACTCTCCGGTAGAGATGTCCATGTACGAGAAGCCGCACACATTCTGACCCGTAAAGGCTGCTGCTATGAAGTTATTGGCCTTGGGGTCAAGCAGCTCGTCATCGAGGGCTATGC
>MGPL01000117.1:8467-16579 GCA_001797415.1 Deltaproteobacteria bacterium GWA2_55_10 | reverse complement strand
ATGGTAAGGCACGCCGCACATGGGAATATCGCGCTCCCTGTCCCTCGATGTAAGGGCGATGCCCAGCACGGCAGAAGCGGCCCTGGCGTCGTCGAAGAACATCTCGTAGAAATCCCCCATCCTGAAAAACAGGATGGAGTCGTTGTTGTGCGCCTTTATCTCAAGGTACTGGCGCATCGCTGGAGTCGTAGCGCTTTTCATCGGTCACAATCCAGAAGGTTCTAAAATGAATTCAGATTAAGAATACTGCTTCAAACAATCCAGTCCTGCTGTTCAAAATCTTCCGGGGGTACGGCAAAGAGCAGATAACCCTTTACAGGCCACCTCTCCACTCCCCTCTCCCTGCCGTTTATCGTGATGTAGAGCTTCATCTCCTCGCCCTTCACCGCCCCGAGAACAGTGAACGGGATTGCAAGCTCCACGACATTATCGGAGGCGATCTCAAGAGGGCCGCTATGTGCCCATCTCTCCTTCTCAGAGGTCTTCGTGAAGGCCTCCGCCGAAGACGAGCTTCCTTCTATCTCTGCGGCAACGCGCACCTGTTTGGGATGAACGAAGTTCACGGTAAAGTTCCAGGGACCGGTGAAGAGGCCGAGCTCTTCGAGGTAGTCGAACCGCATGTAGAGCGCGTCATTGGAAAAGCCGTAGGATATGGAATTTATGAGACCTCCCTGTATCTCCTTGTGCATGGCGCTTCCGAAATACGTGCGCTCAAGAGAGCCCGAAGAGAGCCATTCAAAGTAGTTCGAGACCATGCCATCTATGGCAGGCTTTATGAACGCCCTCGGCTCGGACGGCGGCCTGTAGCTCTTGATGTCCGACGATATGGATATGTCGAGATAATCTGGCGGCTCCTTCTCGATGAGCTGATATATCCTCTTGATGTGCTTCCTGAAGAGCGAATCAAAGTCCTCGTCGCTCATTGACGAGTGCTCTTCGCCGTACCACCAGAACCAGTCGCTCCCCTCGGACGCGTAGACCTCTTCCCAAGCCTCGCTAATGGCCTCTTTTTTGCTCTCGTATTCAGGCGTGCCCTTCAGGGCCTTTTCGTATTTCACCAGCTCGGAGCGCGCGCCGGATATGTAGTCCCACGCCGTGTTGTCCTCGACGTGGCCTATCCATATCTTGAAATTGTGGCTTATCCATGAGCCTGGGTAGAGCCATTCAAGGCTCTCGCGTTTGTTATTCATATCGAGGAATTCGCTGACGGTCACGCACCTCAGGTGCGGATTGGCCGTGAGCCTCGAATAGAGCGCGCAGAGGAAGTCCCTGCCGTCGTTCCTGAAATGCTCCCAGGCGTTCTCGCCGTCGAGTATTATGCTCACGAGGTGCTCTTCCGGGTTCTCGAGCATGTTCCTGATATGGCCGAGCCGCGAGACCATGTCGGCGGCCGCGTGCTCCGGGTCCATCTTCGCGTAATCGAAACCTATGAGGTCCGAGAGCACGTGGTCCCTGAAGACTATCGTAATCTTGCGGCCGTTGACGGCTATCTCGTAAGGCTTGTAGAGGAACGGGTCGTAGCAGTTGCCCATCTGGTCGCGCCGTATCGGACGCTTAAGCGAGTTCGAGAGAATCTCTTCGTCGGTGGCTATCCACTCCACGCCCTCGCCGGATACGAGCGGCAGCATGTCCATGCTGACAGAGCCCTCTGACGGCCACATGCCGCGCGCCCTCTCTCCGAAGGTCTCCTTGAAGAGGGCGAGGCCTCTTCTTATCTGCGTGAGCGCGTCTTCAGGGTGCTGGAACCTCTCCCTCGGAAGCGTGGCCCCCGGCATGGCCTCCTTGGCAGAGTCGCTGTCGCACAGGAGCGGCAATATGGGATGGTAATAGGGCGTCGTAGATACCTCGATTATCCCCTTCTTCTTAAGCTCTGCGTACTTGGGGATTATCGTGCCCGCAATCGCGGTCTGCTTTCTTAAGAGCAACGCCTTTTCATCTTCGGTATAGCCCCCGCCCTTTTCGTAAAGCCCTTTCAAAAAAAGGTCCTTCTCCCTTATCGACGGGTCTATCCAGATGAGGTTATAGAGGACCTGCAGGTCGAGGTAGTCCTGCTCGGTAAAATACCGGAGCACCTGGTACATCTCGTCCTTCTCGTTCGAGATGCCCCTTTTACGGAGCAGATCCCAGTACCTCGGTATGGGCCTTATCATGTTGTCCCAGTTCGCCTGGAAGAAGAACTGGAGCATGAAGACCTTCTCGTCGGTCGTTAGCTTCGCGGCCGGGAGCATGGCTATGCGCCTGTACCTGTCCTTTGCCTTGCCCGAGGCGTACTCGTTTATCTGCTCGATGAGGCACGGGACCAGGTTGAAGGTCTGGTGCACCTGCGGGAACTCTTCGAGTATCGCCGCCATATCGTAATAGTCCTTCGTGGCATGGAAAAGGACCCACGGGAGCGTGTACTCCCCGTTTAAAGGGTCCTTATACAGCGGCTGGTGCATGTGCCACACGAAGGCTACGTTTAATCTTTTTTCCATTCTGTCCCTATTTCGGTTCGAATACGGTTATCTCGCCTTTGTCGGTGAGAAGGGCGACCCTGGAGTAAGCGGAGGAGGCGTTTGCGGTTATGCTCGAGCCGAGCTTCGTGGTCCATGCGGTCGTGCCGTCCATGATGTTCAGGGCTTCGACATGCCCCTTGTACCGTGCTAAGAAGTCTATGCCCAAGGGGGTCTTTTTGAAATTCGAGAGTACGAAGAGCTTGTCGCCGGAGGCGAATATGCTCGACAAGGTCCCTGTTGCGACGTCCTTTTTCCAGAGTATCGCGCCTGAGAGCCTGTCAACGGCCACAAGCTGGCTTTCGCCTGCTATCACTATCGAGCGGGGGTCGGGCAGTATGAAATCCCGCGCCTTTATAAGATTGAATATTCCCTTTACCTCTCCCGATTCCTCCGACAAAGCGACTACGGCGCCGTTATCGTCGATGACATAGACAGAGCCGTTTTCAACGAGAGGCGTCCTCCTCCATCTGCCGGCCTGGGAAAAGTCGCTGATCACCTTCTTGGACCAGACCTCCCTGCCGGTAGAGGCCTCGATAGAGACGACCACGCCGTCTGAGAAGAGGAAGTAAAGACGCCCGTTCGAATACGCCGGAGAGCCGTATATCCTGGGGCTTACGGCCTTGAATGTGCCCCTGTTGTATGTCCAGAGCCTCTCGCCTGTCTTCGCGTCGAGGGCGTAAGCCCTGTCGTCCGACGAGTTGAAGTAAAGCTGTCCGTCCTTCACTATCGGGGAAGAAAGTATCTCCGAGCGGGCCTGGAACTGCCAGAGGAGCTTGCCAGCGGCGTCAAAGCAGCGCATAACCCCGTCAGACGAGCCGAAGCAGACCATGCCATCCGTTATGGCAGGGGCCGCCTCAAGCGGGTGCCTGGCATTGAACTTCCATTTGACCCTGCCCTTTGAGAGGTCAACGGCATAGAACCTGTCGCTGGTCGAGCCTATATAGAGAAGTCCGTCCGAGAGCGCGGGCGTTGAGAGCTCTTCCCTGGTAAAAGGGCGAAGGAGCCTGAATTCCGAGAGATCCTTGTCCCAAGAGAGAGCAAGGGGCACTGTTACATCAGCATCGGTCCTGTTTGTCCTGGCGTCATTGAATAGCTGCGTCCCCCACGGGTCTGTCGTGGCAAGCGGCTTGCCTGCGCAGCCCGAGAGGGCCGCAAAGGAGATGAGAACGAAGATCTTAGCCCAGTTTCTTATCAATGAGTTCCCTCGCATTGGCCTGTATTTTCTTGAAATCGTTCCTGTCGAGCCCTGCGCCGAGCGCGACCTTCTCCGCCCGTTCGTCTGTTATGAGGTCGCCGGGCGAGTGCGAGTCAGTATTTACCAGCATCCTCGCGCCAAGCCTCTTCGCAAGGGCGGCGACATGGCCGTTAGATATGCTGTGACCTGCCCTGCTCGTTATCTCTATGTGCACCTGCTTTTTGACCGCAGCCTTCAACTCGTCTTCCGTGATGAGCCCCGGGTGCGCGAGTACGTCCACGCCGGCCTTTATATAGGCCATGTTCGTTCCAGCCTCGACCGGCTCTGCCAAAGTCTCGCCGTGGCCGACTATTATCTGGGCTCCCAACGCCCTCGCCTTCCTGACCATCAGCGGTATGTGCCTCGGCGGGATGTGAGTAAGCTCCACGCCCGGCAGGAGATGGAAGGACCTGTCCGTGTTTATCTGCCTCGCGACCTTTATAAGCTGCTTGAGGACACCCTCGATGTTCGACTCGTCAACATGATCGGTTATGGCCATTGCCGTGTATCCGGCAACTCGCGCCCTCCGTACAAGCTCTGTGGGGATTAGCGCTCCATCGCTTAAAAAGCTGTGCGTGTGGAAATCTATCATCGGGTTTTTCCTTTCGAGTAATTCAGGTCAAACAACCGCGTAGTCGTCTTTTATGAGATTCCCGAAGAGCGAATAGAATACCTCGCTCACCTCGTCCCTCTCCTTTGCGCCAAGCCTGAAGAGGTGTTCGTCAGCCTTCATGCCAAGCTCTCTTGCGCAAGCCGTTTCGTCTATCCGGCCCTTTACGACGTGCACCGCGGGCACGCGCCTCAGGAGCGCTATGTCCCTCTTGGCCGCCGCAAGATCCTTAATGGAGCCAGCGCCCTCCTCGTCCCATATAAGCACAAGGCCGACGAGGTTCGAGGTAAACGATCTCCAGAGCGGACCCATGCTCTTCACGGTCGGTATGGAATATAATATCAGGTCCATGCCGCCGTAGAGCCTGAACGAGCCTGCTTCGCCAAGGGGGTTCACGAGCGATATATCGGGGAACGCGGATTTGGCATTGAAGCTGAAGCCGGGTATCTTTCGGCACTCCCTTATGAACTCGGCGACCAGGCCCGCGGACGTCGCCAGCACGAGTATCTTTCCGTAATTGAGGCCGGTAATGTCCGCGAACCGGCCCATGATCTTCTCGCGTATGCTTATCATCTGGTCGGTGGTCAGGAACTCCTGCTCCACCGGCGCGCCTGCCGGCCTTGCCTCTTCGAATACTCCCTTTGCCACGAGCGACGATATGGCCTTGTAGACCTCGTAATCCGTAGAATGGCTCCGCTCCACAATGTCCTTTACGCGCGAGTTGGCCCTCACGAGGCCCACGAGCTCGTATATTATGGGTTGAAGGCCCTTGGGGAGCGTCGCAGGGTCAATCTTGAGCTTCAATATCGAATCAGGCGAAGGGAACTGCTCCTCCTTGCTCCTGAGCTCGTCTATCTGCCGCATGCCCTCCATAAGGAGATTTCCTGTAGAGGCCCTTATCTTCTTCGGCGTCGTGACGGCCTTTGGAATGAACTCGAACCTTCCGTCCGTCCACTGGAGCATCCTGAAGAGCGCCTTCTCGCGCTCGGTCGCTTCGACTACGGCGTTGTGGATGCTGCCGTCCTTGATAAATACGCTACCTGTCCTGTCGCCTGACAAGACCTTGAGCTCGCCTTCTTTCCTGTTGAGGTGGAGGAACTGCAGCAGGTCGGCAAGAGACATCTGCGAGAGCCTGCCTTCTATCTCTTTTGAAGCCATGCTCCCGCGAGCCGAGAGGGTCTGCCTTATGCGCCCGTATGTCTCTTCGAGGTTCAAGGGGCGTATCAGGAATATGTCCACGCCGGCCCTGAATCCCTTTACGTCTATCACGCTCTCCGAGATGAAGAGGAACGGCACGCGCGAGGTGTGCGGGTTCTTCCTCAATATCTGGAAGAGCCTCTCGCCGTTTATGACGGGCAGGGCCGTATCGACCGCGATGACCGACGGCAGCTCCTGTATGGCGAGCTCAAGCGCCTTCGCGCCGTCGGCGACCGTTATGGTATCAAGCCCGAGCCCTGAGAGGAACTCGGAGAGAGAGGCGGCCTCTGCCTCGTCCCTGAGGCCGATCAATACCTTATGCCTGTCCATCAGCCGAGCTGCTCCTGTAGGGAGTATTCCTGCTGGAACTTGGAGATGAGGCCTTCCACAAGGCCGTTGTCCGCCGTGTGAAAGCACGAGAAGGTCGCGCCCCAGTTCTCCTTGCAGACAAGGGCGTAGGCCGTGTCCTCGTTAAGGAAAAACGTGAAGAAAGTCTCGCGGAGCCGCGGGTCGTCCAGCAGGAGCGGCAGGGCGTTCTTTACGTCCCAGACGCTCCCCTCGCCTTCTCCAACGAGAAAGACCTTTGTCGAGACCGCCCCGGCAGTGCCAAGTGTTTTAACGACCGGCAGCGAGGCCGATATGTTCTTTGTCCCGTAATACATTATGCCGCGCTTCTCAGGCGTCCTGGCTATCTCCCTGACGATGAGTTCATTTATCTGGTCGAGGAAGAACTCCGAGAGCTCCTGGCCGGCCCCGGCGTCAAAGGACGCGGCCTCGTGCCCCTTGTAGGCCTTTGACGTAAGCTCGCCTATTATCTCCCAGAAGAGCCTGTTTTTAAGTCCCTGCTTCTCCCAGAGCGATTCCTTTCTTTCAAAGGACTTCTTAAGGGCTGCCCCTACGATCTCGCCGAAGTCCTTTCCGTCGCGCGGGAAGGTGGCGTGCGAGAATACCGCGCCGCCGCCGTCTTCAGGCCTCTTGAGAGAGCCAAATGACCTTGAGAGCTTTCTTATGGTGGCGAGCGCGCCGAAATGGTCCGTCTCCGGGAGTATGACCATCATGCGGCGGGTATCAGACAGACCGGCGATATCGCAAGTCCTGGTGGTGTCTACTACGGCTGTGGCGAGCTTTTTGAGGAACTCGATCCCCTGCGCGTCCTCGAACAGATGCGTCCCGCCGTACCCGTCGATGTCGACGAGGACGATGGAGAAAGAAGTGTTGTACCTGTTGGCGCGCGAGACCTCGATGCGGCCATACTCGTTGAGGAAATACGAATCGTAGAACCTGCTCGGCGCGAGCTTCCTGGTAATGGCGGACCTTGTCTCAGTATCCAAAAAAATCTCCGAAGGAGGAATTTGGCCGGGCAGCGGTGAAGTCAGTTCATCTCTACATCTTGTATTTGCCGAAATCTCCCGGGGCAAAGTCGTCGAGCGAGGAGGAAGAGTCCTTCACCTTCTGCTTCGGCTCGGTCTTGAGGTCCATGCTCCTGGACTTGTCCAGCACAGTCGACTCGACGAATATGGGCGCGTTCGTCCGGAGCGCCAGCGCGATCGCGTCGCTGGGCCTGGAATCGACCTTGAAGTCTCCGTCCCTGCCGGTCAGGAATATGGTCGCGTAATATACGTTGTCCTTCAAATCCGTGACCTCTATCTTGTTGACGCTGGCCCCTGTCTGCCTTACGACCTCTTTCAGGAGATCGTGCGTCATGGGCCTGGTGAACTGAACTTTCTCGAGCTCGGACGCTATGGCGCTCGCCTCGAGCACGCCTATCCAGACCGGAAGGGCGTTCTTCTCGTCCTCGTCCTTCAGTATCACGATGGGGACGTTGGTGACCGGGTCTATTGTAAGTCCGAAGACCTTCATCTTCAAAAGCATGGGTCAGCTCCTGTTTTAATTGTTACAGTCCCTGCGGGCCTCGCCCCGTAACGAGTTCGAATACGCGTCCGTCATCGTCACGCTTATGATAGAGCCCGGCCCTGCTTCGGTCCAGCCCGGGGCCGGGAAATTCACCATTCTCGAGCAGCCTGTCCTGCCCATCAGCTCGCCCGTACCGGCCTTGCTGGAGCCTTCCACGAGCACATCCAGGGTCTTTCCGACAAGAGCCCTGCTCCGCTCCGTCGTTATCTCCTTCTGCTCTTCCTGGAGCGCCTGGAGCCTCCGGGAGCGCACTTCTATCGGCACCTGGTCAGTGAAGCCGGCGGCCGCGGTGTTCGGCCTGGAAGAGTACATGAACGAGAAGATGTTGTCGAACCTCACCGTCCGCAAAAGCCCCATTGTGGCCTCGAAGTCGGCCTCTGTCTCACCGGGAAAGCCTACTATGATGTCGGTCGTTATGGCCATATCCGGGTAGAGGCCCTTCAAGAGCTCTATCCTGGCGAGGTATTCGTCCCTGGTATATCCCCTGCCCATGCGCTTCAAGACCGCGTCAGAGCCGGACTGAACAGGCAGGTGTATATGCCTGCATATCCTGGGCTCATCCCGGAACAGATAGATAAGCTCCCCGGATATATCCTTCGGGTGGGATGTTATGAACCGCACCCTTTTTATCGCGTCAATGCGGCAGACCATGCTGAGAAGCT
>MGPL01000117.1:6598-8447 GCA_001797415.1 Deltaproteobacteria bacterium GWA2_55_10 | reverse complement strand
CCGCCGCTTGTGCCGTATGAATTTACGTTCTGGCCTATGAGCGTGACTTCCTTTGCGCCCCCCTCGGCAAGTCCTTCTATTTCGTCGATGACGGAGCTTGAGAGCCTGCTTACCTCCCTGCCCCTTGTGTATGGGACGATGCAGTAAGAGCAGAAGTTATTGCACCCGCGCATGATGCTCACGAACGCCTTTTCGCCTGAGGCGACAGGCTCTATGCCGTACTCTTCGGGATCTATGCTTTCGCTGAGCGCAGTGGCGACGACCTTGCGGCCGCTGTCAGCCTCGAGGAGCATCTCACGGAGCTTATGGACGTTATGCGGGCCGAACACGATATCGAGGTGAGGCGCCCTCTTTAATAGCTTCTCTCCCTGCTGCTGGGCAACGCAGCCGGCCACGCCTATTATGAGGCCGGGCCTTTCTTTCTTGAGAATTTTGTACCTGCCCAGTGTCGAGTAAACCTTCTGCTCGGCTTTATCCCTTATGGAACAAGTATTTATGAGGATGAGGTCGGCCTGTAGAGGGTCCTGGGTGCGCTCGTAGGAGATGCCCTTCAAGAGCCCGAGCATGCGCTCCGAGTCATTCTCGTTCATCTGGCAACCAAAGGTCTCCAGGAAGACGAGCCTCTTTCTGGTCTGAAGCTCTTCCATGGCGGTCCTGCACGCTTTTTAGTGGCTAAAAAAGGTCCAGCACCATTGTAAGGTTTTTGGGAGGCCCCAGTCAAGTCGCTTTTGGGGAAGTTCCTGTTTTGAGAAGGCTTTTTAAGGCGGCAAGGCCCCTTTTTAGTGGGCCTTGCGCTCAGCGGTATCAGGCCTGACTATCCAGGGTGATTCCACCCTGAACTTCGTCTGTATAGCAACTCCGGCAGACTGGGCCTCTTCGCGGTTCGAGAAGAAGCCTACCCTGACCCTCTGCCATTGGACATCATCCATTGAGAAAGGAGTTATATAGGAGTTGTAACCGGCCTTCTTAAGCGCCCCTGCAAGGCTCTGGGCCTCAGGGAGGCTGGCAAACGAGGCGACATTTATCGCCCAGGGCTTAGAGGCGCTGTCCGCCTTGGCCTTCTTTACTGCGGGCTTGCTCGCCTTCTTGACTGCAGCCTTCTTTACAGGCTCCTGTGACTTTGGCTGTTCTTTCTTCACGGCAGGCGCGGCAGGAGTCTCCGTGGCAACAACAGCCTTTGGCTGGACGACCGGCGCCGGTTCAGCCGTCTTTACAGGGGCAACGGGAGGCGCGTGTACCGGAGCAGCCCCCATTGGGGCCGGAGAAGGCGCTCCAGGCTGCGCAATATCTGCAGCAGGCGCGCCGGGGGCAGTCTCCTCCGGAAGGGTCTGCGTCTCGACCGGAGCCGGGCTCTCGACCTTGGCCCTCATGGATATTACTTCAGGGCCTTCATCGGACTTCTTGCCCGACGGCAGGAATATGAAAAGCAGGGCTATTACTATTACGGCAGACGCCGCGGCGATTATAAGTATCTTTTTGTCCTTCAATTCGAGACCTCCCTTGTGCTCTCATACTTTACTATTTTGGGCGTGATGAAGACAAGAAGTTCCTCATGCTGCTCATCCCGGCCAGTGCTCCTGAAGAGAAAACCCAGGATGGGTATTTTCGAGAGGAACGGGACAGAGCTCTTCTGCGACGATGAGAGCGTCCTGTACAGGCCGCCTATGACAGCTGTCTCGCCGTCTTTAACAAGGACGAAGGTGGACGCGCTCTTCTCCGCCACGCCGGGTATGCCGTCTATGGTGCGCGAGAAATCAGGGTCGCTCTTTTGCGTGTTGATATTGAGAAGGACGAACCCGTCGTCGGATATCTTTGGCGTGACCGTAAGGTCTATTCCGGTCTTTATCTC
>MGPL01000117.1:3707-6575 GCA_001797415.1 Deltaproteobacteria bacterium GWA2_55_10 | reverse complement strand
TGGTGGTGGTCGTAGCCCCGCCAGTCACGATGGCCTGCGAGAGCTTGACCCTGAAGGTAAGGCCGCTGTGTATGGTGGCGGGCCTGTTGTTTACGGTCGATATCTTGGGGCTCGATATTATCTTGAGGTCGCCCCTCGATTCGGCTGCCGAGAGTTCGAGGTCCAGAAAGAACTTGTCCGAAAGCGACCCTATTACAAGGCCAAGGGCTGAAGTCGGGTTCGTCGCCGGAAGGTTCACGGCAAAATTCCTGTCGCCTGTCTGCGTCGCTGGCAGGAGGTCGCTGCCGGAAATGGAGTTGCGGCCCGAATACGTGGCCCCCCAGCGCACGCCGATCTGGCGGGCAAAGGTGTTCGAGGCCTCGACTATGCGCGCCTCGATGACGACCTGTGAGGCCTGGGTATCGAGGGCCATGAGGAGCCTCCTGGCCTGGTCGATGTTCCTGGGCAGGTCCCTCAATATTACGGAATTTGTCCGCTGGTCGGCAAAGGAAGTGCCTGTCTCGCTCACTATGCCTTTCAATTGCTGGACCGCGACGGTCGGGTCCGCGTTGTTGAGACGTATTATCTCGACCCTCATCTCATCAGTTATGTCGACCTTCTTTCCGACCCACAGGATTTCGTTCTGGACCGTGTACATGAGGCCGTTGGCCTTTATTATCATCTCCATTGCCTTGTTAAACGGGATGTTCCGGAAGCTGACGCTTAACTTTCCGGCAACGCCTTCGCCGAGGATGATATTGAGGCCGCTCTGCTGAGCGAGCGCGCGGAGCACGTCCGAGATATCGGCCTCCCTTACCTCTATTGAGAAGAGCCGTTCTTCGGAAGTTTCAGAGGGAATTCTGGAATTCAGTTCGGCGGTCGCGAGGCAGGGTACGAGGAGCAGCAAGGCCGCTATGACCAGGCTGAGAAAACAACCCGACTCAATCCTTCTTGTTGACATTACGGAGCTCCGGAATCTCGGCCAGATCGAGCCTTAAAGGGCCGTTTTCAGCCTGGAGTATAACATGAGTCATACCTATATCAACGATTTTTTGGCCTCCGACAGCGCTTCCCCTGTAGACGATCCTGTCGTTTATGATGGCCGACGGGTTCTTGCTGTTGTAGAAGACGGCGGTAAGCTTGAGATCGTTTGAAGACTGCTTGACAGCGGACTTCACCACAGGCACGAACGGGTCCTTGCCCCATGCGGCGCCCCTCTTCTCGGCGGTCGATATGGGCAGGCCGGTCCTGTAGGATAGCGACTCCGCGCCTGCAAAGGCCGTAGCTGGCAGGAGCATTGCCGCAAGTGCGGCTGTCAACGGAAGTTTCTTCAATTCTGCCCCCCGTAGCCCATTACATAGGCGCTCAAGGTTATGTTCGCGTTAAGGAGCGAGGAGCCCTCTTCCTTAGGCTCTATCGAGACGTTATCGACCACCATGAGCCTCGGCAGGTTCTCTATGCGCTCTATATAGTTGCCGAGCGGCACGAACCTTGTCTCGAGAGTTATCTGGAACGGCAGCCGGGCGAGTGCTCCCTTGTCCTCCGGCTGTAGCGGCTTTATAGAGACTATCCTGATGCCGTCCTGAGAGCCTGTCGTGAACTCAGCCAGGAGCATGGAGATGTGCCTGTCAGACGGGAGCCTCTGGTTCAAGCCCTTCACCTTTCCCTCCATTGCCTCGAGGCTCTTCATGGCAACTTGAACTGCCCTGTCGAGTCCCTGCGAGCTTTGTATCTCGGCGTTTATCCTGGCGGTCTCGGCCCGGCTTGCCTCTATCTCGGCGCCAAGGGCCGCTATCTCGGCCCTGTTCTGGAGGAATACGAATCTATAAAAGAAGACCGATACAACGATAAACGCAAGGATGCCCATGGCTTCCGGCCTGTAAGAGGCAAGCGCGCGCGGGTCGAGAGGCTTCAAGAAAGCTTTGATCCTACCAATCATTGGTCGTATCTTCGTTCTTCCTGAGGTTCATATAAACCTCGAAGTCATAGACATGCCCTGCTTCCAGTTCCCTCTTCTGGGTGTAGGCCAGGGTAACACTGCTGAAGTATCCCGAATTCTCGAGCGTAAATATGAAATCGGCCACAGCCCTGTTCGCAGCGGCGCTCCCCAGGACCCTTATCCTTTTGCCGCCAGCCTCGGCGTCTGAGGATGACACGCCCCTGAGCCACAGGCCTTCAGGCACGTCGTTGCTTATTCTTTTGAGGACGTTCGACCAGGCTATCCTTGAGAGACCGGCTGCCGCTCCCAGCTTCTTTGAAAGCTCTGCCTCGGACTGTTTTGCGAGCTGAAGCCTCTTCGAGAGATCAAGGTAGCCTGAGCCCTTTGACAGGAGCCCTTCTTTTTCGGCAGCGGCCTGGGCAGCTTCTACCCTCTTGGCGGCAACGGCGCTCCTCTGCTGAACGACGACGCCGCCGAGAAGGACAAAATACGCGATGCCTGCCCCCAAGAGGGCCTTTCTGACCTTTTTCTTCAGCCAGCCCTTCTTTATGTCATCCGGTATGAGGTTGATGCCCTTTATCATGCGCCCTCAGCCCTCATCGCAAGGCCCGTAGCCACCGAAAAACATGGGCCCAGTCCCGTGAGGCCTTCAGCCCCATGGGGAAGCCTTATCTTTCTGAACGGGTCGTCTATGAAGGTATGCACGCCAATGGTGCCGGATATCATACTGTCGAGTCCGCGCAGCAGCGCAGTCCCGCCCGAGAGAAAGAGCTTATCCACCCCGCCTTCCCTGAACTGGGCCTGGTAATAATCAAAGGACCTCTGAAGCTCGGATGCCAGGCGCTCGGTCGCCGTCTGAAAGGACGAGTCCCCGGCATGCGCCGAGCCCTTCATATCTTCGGCCTCATGGGAAGTCTTGCCTGAAGTCCGCTGCAGGGCCCTTGTGAAGT
>MGPL01000117.1:0-3701 GCA_001797415.1 Deltaproteobacteria bacterium GWA2_55_10 | reverse complement strand
CGCCGATGGATATCTCCCTTGTGAACGCGAGCCTCTTTCTCTTGAATATGGCAAGGGTGCTCTTCTGGAGGCCCATATCGAGTATCGCGTAGTTGGCGTCGTTCTCCCAAAGGTTGGATGCGTCGAAAGAAGCGAGCAGGGCCGTTGGCACGACCTCTATCACCCTCGCCTCGACGCCTGCCTCGCCGTAGAGCCCGATGATGGAGTCTATGTCCTTTCTCACGCCCGCAAAGGCGATTATCGAGGACTTCTGGTCAGCGCCGCCTTTTGCTTCGGCAGCCGTCACGAAATCAGCGACAATGTCGGCAGGGGCTATCGAGACCTCTTTCCTTATCTCCCATTTGACCGCTTCCTTCAGGTCCTTCTCCGGCATTGGAGGCAGCGAAAAATGCCTGAACATGAGCGAGTGGCCGGTCATGAGCACGGCGGCCTTTCCGGGCCTTATGCCATTTGAGCGCAGGAACGAAGCAAGGGTCTGGGCGCTTACGCTGGCGTGCCTGTCCTCCTGGGCAAGCTTCATATATGCCGCGTTCTTGAGCGTATAAGAGCCCCTGCGGCCTGAGATTGTCACCGCCTTTATCGACCACGAGCCGAGGTCGATGCCCGTAAATGTATTATGTCCGAACAACTACCCTCCCCTGGCGTTTTTAAGGATGAGGGATGCACGGAGCGCCATGACCTTTTTCTTTACCTGAAGCACGGTCTCGGCGTCCCCGCCCTTATTGATGAAGCTCTCATAGTGGATTATCGCAGCCTCGATGTCTCCTTTTCTCTCAAGCAATACGGCAAGGTTGAAGACAGCGTCAGCGTACCCCGGGTCTGCTATTATAGCGTCGTTAAGGAGCGCCTGGGCCTTCTTCAGATCGTTCGAGTCCATCAGCAGTACAGCGAGGTTGTTCATGGCCTCAGGATAGCTGCCCTTCAACTCCAGAGCCTTTTTAAATGCCGCCTCTGCGCCGACCCTGTCGCCCCGCCTCATCATGGCAAGGCCCATGTTGTTGTAAAGGTGCGCTCCATTGGGCTCGACGGCTGACGCTTCCCTGAAGAATGTTGCGGCTTCATCGTACCTGCCCTGGGCAAATACGATCAGGCCCTTCTGGTTGAGTTCAGCTGCCGAGGGCTTGGCCTGGATGGAAGAGAGGCGCGGCTTTACGGCCGTTGTCTCCGGATTTACGGGCTGAGGCGTCTTATTAGAAGGGGCGGCAAAGTAGATTGCCGCCGCAATGCCAATTGCAATCGGGATAATGAGCGCGGCCTTGCGGATCGAGTGCGCGCCTCCCCTGAAGCCGTACTCGGTCCTCGGTACGGAGTGCGCCCGTTCGCCTTCAAGCTTCTTAAGCGCCTGATGTATGAGGCTCATACGCTGAGATACCCGGCTGCCAGTTTAAGGAGCACAGGCCCCCATAGGATTCCGGCCACAAGGGCGATGACAAAGGTGGACATGACTATGTATGGGGTGTACTGGTTGATCGCAACCGGCGCGGCAGTACCCTGGCGGATGTACCCTTCATTACAGAGCTCAAGCAGGGCCTTTCCAAGGAGCTTTGAATCGATCACTCTCTTGCCTTCGATGAAAGCGGCAGTGAGCGCCCTGTCGCACAGGATGTTTATCATCCTCGGTATGCCGCTTGCGTTGCTGTAGATGGATCTCAAAGCGTCCTTTGTGAACTCTACGGATGCGTTTCCTCCGGCAACCGCAAGGCGGTTCTCGATGTACTCGCGGGTCTCGTCAAGGTCAAGCGGTTCGAGGTGGTGGCGGATTATGATGCGCTGATTCAATTGCCTCAGGCTCGTCATGGCGAGTTTCTTTTTAAGCTCGGGCTGGCCTACGAGTATTATCTGCAGGAGCTTCTCTTTTTCCGTTTCGAGGTTTGAAAGGAGCCGCACCATCTCAAGGGCCGCGGGGCTCAGGTTCTGCGCCTCGTCGATTATGACGACCGCATTCCCGCCGTTCGATGCAAGGCCAAGGAGAAAGCTGTTCAGCCCGTCTATGTGCCCCTTCGGCGTGTCCTCAACGGCCTTTATGCCGAAGTCGGCTGTGATGGTCTTTAAAAGCTCAATGTCGGAGAGCACAGGGTTCAGAATAAGGGCGCTCTCAGTGCCTTTGGGGAGCCTCTCGAGGATGGCCCTGCAAAGGGTGGTCTTGCCTGTGCCGACCTCGCCTGTGAGCAGGATAAAGCCTTTTCTCTCCCTAATGCCGAAGGAAAGAAGGTCTATTGCCTCCCTGTGCTTTTTGCTGAGATAGAGGAACCTGGGGTCAGGGGTTATGTGGAAGGGCTTTTCATTGAGAAAGAAGAATCTTTCGTACATCCCGCCATCCTGACGAAGGACTGCTCTCCGGGAAGGCCGACCAGCCCCGGAATCCATTGTAAATGCCTCATTATATTCCATATTTTCGCAACTTACAATCATTATACGTCCCCGTTATCTATCTCATCTCGTGCCAGTCAATGACCCTGACCCTTATGACCCCGCAGGCGCCGCCGACAGTGATGCTGTCGGTTACGCTCCGCCACTGGCTCACTGTCCCGTCGGTCAGGAACAGGCCGCTTGACGGAGGCGGCGCGGGGTTTACTATGGGGGTGTATGTGCCTGCTATAAAAGACGAGCTTAGCGTAACCAGACCGCCCGTTACAGAGCTTGTCGCTGAACCGAATTCGAGGTCCTGCTCGGTGTTGCGGAGCACGGTTACGGGGCTGTCGAGATACGCCCTGAACTCGGCAGTCCCCCCGGATGCCGAGTCATTGAAGGCGAAGTAACTGGACTTCGTCAGATTCATATCGGTAGTCGCGCTGAGGTTCTTGACCTTTAATTTGAAAGAGTATTTCGTCCCGCAGACAACCGTTATGGGGTCGAGATTTCCCCAGTACTGGATATTTGCGCCGGTCCAGCCGGTAAAGGAAACGGTGTCAGTGTCCTCCGCGCTTCCATAGACGGCCGTAACGGTCGCCGAGACATCCGACGTGCTTACAGGGGCGGTAAGGGTGACGGTCGCCTGCCCGTTGGCGTCGGTGACAGCAGATGAGGCGCTCAAAGTCCCGTTCGTCGTAGTAAATGTCACCGTCTTCCCGGCCTCGGGAGCCCCGCCCGATGTGAGCGTTGCGGTCATGGTGTAAAAAGAGCTGCCGTCGGCATTTATGGGGCCTGCGGGTGAATGGGAGAGGACGAGAGTGTCGGCAGATACGGTCACATAGCTGCCGAGAGTCGTTGTAGCTCCGCCGCAGCCCCTGGCGGTCACTGCAACCGGGAAAGAGGCGGTCTTGTCAGCGGTGACCGTCTCGGTCGATGAGAATGTGATTGAGAAGGAGCCTGTAGCGCCTGAAGCGAGGTCGTTCCCCGGATTGTTGCTTGAAAACGACGCGGCCGCCCCGCATGCGCCTGACCAGCCTGCAGGAGCAGAGACCGAAGAGCAGCTCCAGGGCGACGGTATGGTTATATTTACATTCCGGACAGGGCAGCCGCCGCCGTTGTGGACTGTCCAGGTTATTGTCCTGTTCGTAGAGCCGCTCGGGATGGTAGACGGCGCGACCGTAACTGAATAGCTGGAAATTACGCCAGCGTTCGATGAGGCGGTATTTGTGGCAACAGGCCCGTTTGCGCTCGCGCTGCCTGAGAGGCAATACGATTGGCCGATCGACCCGGTTATGCGGTAGGTCCAGACAAAGACGCCTGAGCTGCCCTGAGCGAGCGAAGAGACGAGC
>MGPL01000116.1:0-4856 GCA_001797415.1 Deltaproteobacteria bacterium GWA2_55_10 | reverse complement strand
CCAGTGGCCTACTGCTTAGAAGGCAGTTGCTCTATCCGACTGAGCTACAGGCGCAAAAGAAAAAGGCAGATAGCCCTTCAAGGGCATGGTAGGGATTGGTTTTTTCTTTGATTACTTTCTTTTTTTAAAAAAAGAAAGTAATGGTCGGGGCGAGAGGATTCGAACCTCCGGCCCTCTGCTCCCAAAGCAGATGCGCTACCAGGCTGCGCTACGCCCCGAAGAGAATATTAATTTCTAACACAAAAAAGCTCCCGATTCAACATCAAAGCCATATTGGGTTTGCCTCCATCGCTCTCGGGAAAAACAAACCGCCTCCGCAAGCGGCCGGGCGGCGAATCGCCGGATGCCGTTCTCCTTCTCCCCTGCGGGGAGAAGGCTGGGATGAGGGGGACGGTATTAAAACCCCCCTCACCTTATTCCTCTCCCCTTGAGGGGAGAGGATATAAAATACTTCGCGCAAGCCGCGTGGTATTTAGACCTTATGAAAAAAATAAAAAGGCCGGGCAGCTTGCCCCGGCCTTTCTTTCAGTAAATAATCAGACTTCCTACTGCGCTATGCTCTTGAGCTGCGCTACGACGGCCTTCACTTCTTCATCGTTCATGGTCTGCTTGGGCATGCCTATGGCGAACTGCTTGTACTTTTTCTCGGCCCCGTTCCTGCCGTTCTTGATGACCTGTGCTATGTCGTTCTCGGCGCTGTTCTTTATGAACTCATTTCCCTTGAAGGCAGGGGCCATTGCGGTGCCCTGGCCCTCGGCTCCGTGGCAGGTGGAGCACTTTGACTTGAATATCGCGCCTCCGTCGGCTGCTGCGGCAAATGAAGCCACGCTCAATACTACTGCTGCGGCAAGTCCGAACCCGAAAAGCCTTTTCATAGATTCCTCCTGTTATGTTTTTTTTTACGGGCTTTAAGCCCGCCTGAGAAGACCGGGGTGTTATGCTTTCAGATGAATGGCTAAGTATAATGCAAATTCCTGAAAACGCTATTGGCCGGTCAAAATGTCAATATCCTGTTTAAAATAGCGCCCTGACAATAAAATCTACTCTGTCCGGAATTCCCCTTGACAGGGGTGGTGTTTTTGTATACTGTATACAATATACAAGAAATGCCCCCGCCTTCTCACGGAAGGCGGCGGAGGTCTGGGCAGCAGGGTCGTCCGGGTCTGAATGAGAGTCATACGATTCAGCCTTGAAGTTTTCGGCTCCATACCGCAGGCCTTTTCCAGCCACATCCGATCATTGAAAAAAACTTGTCCTCCGACGCCCTCGCAAAAACGGGCGCTGATACGGGACTACTTGGGCTTGAGCCCTTTGTGTTTTTAATTCTGTTTTGTTCAATGCTTTTGCAGGTCTCCCGCGGATTGAAAAAAGGAGGTCATGTGGCCCGGAAAAAGATAACCATAGTAGGCGCAGGCAATGTCGGAGCCCACACAGCCCTCTGGGTCGCGACAAAAGAACTCGGTGACGTGGTCCTCCTCGACGTAGTCGAAGGAGTGCCGCAGGGCAAGTCCCTTGACCTCATGGAGGCCTCGCCGATAGAGTGCTTTGACTCCAATGTCAGGGGCACCAACGATTACAAGGACACCGCTGGTTCTGACGTTGTCATCATCACCGCAGGCATCCCGAGAAAGCCGGGGATGAGTAGAAGCGACCTCATCAACACCAACGTCGGCATCCTGAAGAGCGTGGTCGAGAATGTGGTCAGGTACTCGCCTGATGCCCACCTCCTTATAGTAACAAACCCCCTCGATGTAATGGTATACGCTGCCTGGAAGCTCTCAGGCATAGCCCCCAACAAGATAATGGGACTCTCCGGCGCGCTCGACGGCTCCAGGATGAGGTCTTTCATCGGGATGGAGCTTGGCGTCTCGATGCAGGACGTGCACGCGATGGTCATAGGCGGCCACGCCGACGAGATGGTCCCCTTGAAGAGGTACGCGACCGTATCCGGCATACCTGTAACCCAGCTCATCCCTCCCGACAGGCTCTCAGCCATTATGGAGAGGACGAAGAAGGCTGGCGGAGAAATAGTCGGCTTACTCAAGACCGGAAGCGCGTATTACGCGCCTTCGGCTGCGGTCGCCGAGATGTGCGAGGCTATTATAAAGGACAAGAAGCGCGTCATGCCCTGCGCAGCCTACCTTGACGGCCAGTACGGCGTAGAAGGCATGTTCATAGGCGTTCCGGTCGTGGTCGGCGCAGGCGGCGCAGAGAGAATTCTGGAGATAGAGCTGGACAAGGACGAGAAAGCGGCCTTCATGAACTCTGTCTCCGCCGTGAAGACTCTCATAGCCGATCTCAACATAAACAAGTAACAGGAAGGCTTTGTTGAAGCAGATAGCGGTAAAAGATATAACGCAGAAGGTCAGGGACCTCTGCATAAGCGCGGCGTGCAACCTTGAGCCGGACGTGGCCAATGCCATCAAGGCCGCCTTCAGGAAAGAGGAATCAGAGCTTGGCAGGGAAGTCCTCGGCCAGATTATCGAGAACTTCGAGATAGCCGATACTGAGAGCCTGCCGATGTGCCAGGACACCGGCATCTCCGTCTTCTTCGTCGAGGTCGGCAGGGAGGTCTCGCTCGACGGCTCACTCGTTGACGCCATCAACGAAGGCGTCCGCCAGGGCTACAAGGAAGGATACCTGAGGAAATCCGTCTGCCACCCATTGAAGAGGCTCAATACCGGGGACAATACGCCTGCCATTATCCATACATCGATAGTAGAGGGCGGCAAGCTCAAGATAAAGATAGCGCCCAAGGGCGCGGGCTCTGAGAATATGAGCAGATTGAAGATGCTCAAGCCTGCCGAAGGCATTGAAGGTATAAAGGGTTTTGTGGTAGAGACTATTAAGGACGCAGGCGGCAACCCCTGCCCCCCGATAGTGGTCGGCGTGGGCATAGGCGGCAGCTTCGAGATGTGCGCGATATTGGCGAAGAAGTCATTGCTCCGCGCCATCGGCACCCCGAACCCGGATGCTGATTTGAACAAGCTCGAAGGCGAGCTACTTGACCAGATAAACAACCTTGGGATCGGCCCGATGGGCTTCGGCGGAAGGACTACCGCCCTTGCCGTTCATGTAGAGGCCCATCCCTGCCACATAGCCAGCCTGCCCGTCGCGGTGAACATCCAGTGCCATGCAGGCAGGCACAAAGAGGTCGTAATCTGATGTCAGAGCCAGTAAGGATATCCGCCCCTTTGACGGACGCGGCAGTTGAGAAGCTCAAGGCCGGGGACAAGATACTTATCACGGGCGTCATGTACACTGCCCGCGACGCGGCGCACAAGAGGCTCATTGAGCTTCTCGATGCTGGCAAGGAATTGCCCGTAGACCTCAAGGGCCAGATAATATATTACGTCGGTCCCACTCCTGAGAGGCCGGGCCAGGTCATAGGCTCAGCAGGCCCCACGACCAGCGGCAGGATGGACGCGTATACGCCGAGGCTAATCGAGCTCGGGCTCAAGGGCATGGTCGGCAAGGGCGCCAGAGGGAAGGAAGTGCTCGACGCGATAAAGAAGCACAAGGCCGTATACATGGCAGCGGTGGGCGGCGCAGCCGCCCTCATAAGGCGTTCGATAAAGAAGGCTGAAATAATCGCATACGAAGACCTGGGGCCTGAGGCCATAAGAAGGCTCGAGGTCGTGGATTTCCCGGCCATAGTGGT
This sequence comes from Deltaproteobacteria bacterium GWA2_55_10, assembly GCA_001797415.1. Classification (GTDB taxonomy): domain Bacteria; phylum Desulfobacterota; class GWC2-55-46; order GWC2-55-46; family GWC2-55-46; genus UBA5799. Next base: position 1,195 of record MGPL01000116.1, on the reverse strand, counting down.
GAACGACGTGTACGGAGGCGACCTTTTCCTCCAGGGCGTTGAAAAGTACAGGAGAGTTTCGTGAAGATAACTCTTTCGAACGAAGACGTTCAGAGCGTAAGCGTAAAGAGGATCGAGCGCATAAGCGGCGAGGACCTGAAGAAGTGCTACCAGTGCGGCAACTGCTCGGGAGGCTGCCCGGTCTCCTACGCCATGGAGATACCGCCCGCGAAGGTGATGAGGTACCTGCAGCTCGGCATGATAGACGAGGTCAGAAAGGCCAACTCCATGTGGCTCTGCGTGGGCTGCCTCCAGTGCTATTCGAGGTGCCCCAAGGGGTGCAGCGTGGCGGCGGTGCTCGAGGCCATGCGCCAGAGCACGCTCCGGTGCGGCAAGGACAGGACCGAGATAAAGGACCTGCCGATGCCGCTTTTAAAGAAGGCTCCGCAGCAGGGGTTGGTCTGCGGCTTCAGGAAGTTCGTTAGCTAGTCTTTCAAAAACAAGAGAAGATAGAGTCTTTATGAAAATACCATACTATCCAGGCTGCACACTAAATACAGTCGCCAAGCAGTTCGACACGTCTGCCCGGGACGCGGCGCTCTCCATAGGCTTTGAGTTGGCCGAGCTCCCCCAGTGGAACTGCTGCGGCGCGACCTTCCCCCTTACGCCCGACAACATCATAGGCCTCTCGGCCCCGGCTAAGGTGCTCTCCGGCGCCGCGAAGCAGGGGGACACGCTCACGACCCTCTGCTCTGTCTGCTACAACGTATTGAAGCGCACCAACAAGGTCATCAGGGACAGCAAGGAGAAGAGGGGCGTAATAAACGGCTTCATAGAAGAGGAGTACGACGGGAGCTTGAACGTGCTCCATTACCTTGAGGTGCTCCGCGACAGGATCGGCTTCGACAAGGTAAAGGCCGCTGTGAAGAGGCCCCTTAAGGGCCTAAAGGCAAGCGCCTATTACGGCTGCATGCTGCTACGCCCCTTCGAGGACGTGGGCATTGACAACGCCGAGAGCCCGACCATTTTCGAAGACCTCATAAGAGCGCTCGGAGCCGAGGCAATAGAGTTCCCCAACAAGATCGAATGCTGCGGCGCGCACCTCGCGTTGAACAACGAAGAGGTCGTCACGCGCCTCTCGGGCAATGTCATGACATCCGCGGTCGGCAACGGCGCGGAGCTTATCATCACGAGCTGCCCGCTCTGCCAGTACAAC
>MGPL01000115.1:6336-10088 GCA_001797415.1 Deltaproteobacteria bacterium GWA2_55_10 | reverse complement strand
CACGGTCTATAATGACGACGACCAGCTCGCGCTCATAAAGCAGGTCCTGAGCGAGCTTAACATCAGCGACAAGGTGCTGGCGCCAAAGGCAGTGCTGGGCCGTATAAACCAGGCAAAGAACGAGAACATCGGCCCTTCTGCATACGCGGGTCATGTAAACGACTTCTTCTCCGAGAGGATGGCAAAGGTCTACGGCCTGTACCAGAAGAAGCTAAGGGAGATGGGCTGCCTTGACTTCGGAGACCTCATCTGCGAGCCCATAAACCTCATGCGCCAGCACCAGCACATAATGGACGCATACAGAAATCGCTTCCAGTACATCCTCGTGGACGAGTACCAGGACACGAACAAGGCCCAGTACCTGCTCACCGGAATCCTGGCGTCAGGCTCAAGGAACCTCCTTGCCGTGGGCGACCCTGACCAGTCTATCTATGCGTGGCGCGGCGCGGACATCGCAAACATACTCGATTTCGAAAAGGACTACCCGGACGCGACGGTATTGCGACTTGAGCAGAACTACCGCTCGACCAGGAACATCCTCTCTGCCGCGAACTCCGTAATCGTGCGCAACGAGCGGCGCATGGAGAAGACCCTCTGGACAGAGAACCGCGACGGACACCAGCTCATACACGAGCAGGCAAAGGACGAGTACGACGAGGCGAGAAGGGTATTGACGCGCCTCAAGGCCAGGATGGACGACGACAGGTCGCTCAAGTACAGGGACGCAGCCGTATTCTACAGGACCAACGCCCAGTCCAGGGTATTTGAGGAGCTCTTCATAAGAGAAGGCATACCCTACACAATAGTCGGCGGCACAAGATTCTACGACAGGATGGAGATAAAGGACGCGCTCGCATATCTCCGCATAATATCCAACCCGAACGACTCAATAAGCCTGCAACGGATCATAAACCGTCCTGCCAGGGGAATAGGCAAGGTCACGCTCGATAAGGTTCTGTCCATAAGCAACGACTTGAGCATCCCGCTCCTGGAGGCATTCAGAGAGGCGCAGGACAGGGCTCTTCTCGGGAAGACAAAGGCGAGGCAGTTCCTCGAGGCCTACGACAACTTCAGGATAGATATCGAAAAGCTCCCAATCCACGAGCTTGCCCTGAGGCTCCTTGAGGACTCGGGCTACATGATGATGTGGCAGGAGGATAACACAGAGGAATCCGCCGAGCGGATGGAGAACCTCTTCGAGCTCATCTCTGCCATAAAGGACTACGAGACCGCAAACCCCGGCTCTGCCCTGTCCGACTTCCTCGACCATGTCGCCTTGATAAGCGACCTCGACGCGTATCAGGAGAACTCCGACAGGCTCACGCTGATGACCTTACATTCGGCAAAGGGCCTGGAGTTCAGGATGGTCTTCCTCGCCGGCGTGGAAGAGGGCATATTCCCGCACTCTCGGAGCGCCGAGGACCCGGAAGAGCTCGAAGAGGAGAGAAGGCTCTGCTATGTCGGCATGACCAGGGCAAAGGAAGAACTTTACCTCTTCTCCGCCACTACAAGGTCGCTCTACGGAGAGACGCGTTACCAGATGCGCTCGCGCTTCATAGACGAGGTAGAGCCGGGCCTCATAAAATTCATAAATCATCAGGAAAGCCTCCAGACCCGAAAGCCGGCATTCGCCGCGCCCTTACAGGAGGTCTATTATTCTCCCGAAGACATGCCCTCTTCCGGCGGCGAACCCCTCTCTGACGGCCAGCCCTGGAGGGTGGGCATGAAGGTATCGCACCCAATATTCGGCATCGGCATAATCAAGGAGAGGGCCGGGGCAGGCCAGGATATAAAGGTAACTGTCAACTTCAAGGATGTCGGCAACAAAAAGCTCGCGGTCAGGTACGCCGGGCTCACCCCCCTGTCTTGATGGTAAATCATTGCTTTTCTTTGCTTACTTCCTTTTTCCCGAAAAAGAAAGTAGCCCCCCCCTCGCTTGACTTATAGGAAAAAACTTATTATTATCCTTTCTGGCACCCCTATTTCCAAATCTTCACTGCTACCCTGAAAAGCGTTATAATTTTAAGTCCTGATATCTATCGGGTTGTTGAAAAATTTTGATTTTGTTCAGGCTGCTCAAAAAGCGCCATATGCAAGGCGTCGAGGAGTGAGGAACGAGTCGTACTCCTCATGTACGTCGCTTCTGACTCGCTTTGATGCCAACGCAGCAGATGGACTTTTTCAGCAGCCTGGTCTGGAAGAGGGATAATGAAGATAAAAAAGGCGGTCTTCCCTGCCGCAGGCTTCGGGACAAGGTTCCTCCCTGCGACCAAGGCTATTCCAAAGGAAATGCTCCCCCTTGTGGATAAGCCCCTTATCCAGTACGGAGTCGAAGAGGCAAAGTCATCCGGCCTCTCCGAGATAATAATAGTAACCGGAATGGGCAAGACCGCGATCGAGGACCACTTCGATACCTCCTTCGAGCTCGAGAAGCTGCTGCAGGAGCGCGGCAAGACAGAGCTCTTGAGGATGATAGAGAACGTCTCCGGCATGGTCCACTTCGCCTATACGAGGCAGAAGAAGCCGTTGGGTCTGGGCCACGCCATAGGCATAACCAGAAACCTCATAAATAACGAGCCCTTTGCCGTTTTCCTCGGAGACGATATAATAGACTCCGAGGTACCGGTGATGCGCCAGATGATGGAAGTGCACAAGCGCTTCGGCACAACGGTCCTTGCGGTACAGAAGGTGCCAAAGAGCCAGGCCCATCTGTACGGGGTGATAAAAGGTCAGAAGATCGGGGATGGCATATACAGGGTGCTTGATCTCGTCGAGAAGCCCCAGTCCAACCCGCCTTCCAACCTCGCGATAATCGGAAGATATATCCTCTCTCCGGGCATATTCAACGCCCTCGAAGAGACAAAGCCCGGCAAGGGCGGGGAGATACAGCTTACAGACGCCCTCAGGATACTTCTGCGCACCCAGGAGATATACGCCCTCGAATTCGAAGGCACGAGGTACGACGCCGGAGACAAGCTCGGGTTCCTCAAGGCAAACGTATCCCTGGCGTTAAAGCGCCCTGAGCTCAGGGCAGAGTTCAGAAAATTCCTCAAGGACCTCAAAATCTGATATCCTTGTAAGGTTTTAAAGGCCCTTGCGCCTGGTGAGACTATGGCGAAGATATCCAGAAAACCTCCAAAGCCGACAGTCAGGATCGAACCGCTGAACGAGTTCATGTTCGAATGCGGGGTGGACGCCTCTGGCCTGCTCGCGCCTGAGCCGATAACGCACATCCCGACCCTCGATATGTTCGCCACCCCCTCAGAGCTTGTCATAGAGATGGAACTGCCGGGCGTGAGGCGCGAAGACATCGATATAACCCTCTCCAAGGACGCCCTCACTGTAAGGGCCGTCAAGTTTGAATGCTTTGAGGAGGACAAGATAAACTACGTGTGCATGGAAAGGTCTTTCGGCAGGCTCTTCAGGGCCATAGACCTGCCCTGCCCGGTCGATACGGCCAGGGTAAAGGCCATCCACGCAAACGGCATACTTACGATCACGCTGCCCAGGGTCGAGGACAAACGAAACTCGACCAAGAAGGTTCAAATAGAATCTGTTTAGGCTGCAAAAACAATCACAGGAGAACGACCCTAAATGTCAGAAGAGAAAAAAGAAGAGGGAGAACTCGAGATACCTGATGTCCTGCCGCTTCTGCCCGTAAGGGACGTTGTCATATTCCCGTTCATGATAGTGCCTCTTTTCGTCGGCAGGGAGCGCTCGATAAACGCCGTTGACGCGGCGCTTACAAAGGA
>MGPL01000115.1:5530-6236 GCA_001797415.1 Deltaproteobacteria bacterium GWA2_55_10 | reverse complement strand
GTGAAGGAGCCGCCTGCGGTCGGCCCTTCTCTCGAGATAGAGGCCCTCATGAGGACGGTGCGGGAGCAGCTCGAGAAGCTCGCCTCCTTCGGCAAGGTCGTATTCCAGGAAGTCATGATGGTCCTGGACAATATCATCGACCCGGGCAGGATGGCCGACCTTGTTGCGGCCAACCTCGGCCTCAAGATAGAAGAGGCGCAGTCCGTGCTTGAGACGCTCGACCCTGTAAAGAGGCTCGAGAAGGTAAACGAGTACCTGGTAAAAGAGCTCCAGGTCGCCCAGATGCAGGTGAAAATCCAGTCCCAGGCCAAAGAGGAGATGGACAAGAGCCAGCGGGAGTACTATCTGCGAGAGCAGATGAGGGCGATAAAGAACGAGCTTGGCGACATAGAAGAGCCGACTGAAGAGCTCGACGAGTTCAGGGACAAGCTCAAGAAGGCAAAGATGCCCCCTGACGTCGAAAAGGAGGCCAACAAGCAGCTCGACCGTCTCGAGATGATGCACCCGGACGCGGCAGAGGCGGCGCTCATCCGCACCTATCTTGAATGGCTCGTGGACCTGCCGTGGGCAAAACAGACAAAGGACACGCTCGACATAGAAAAGGCCAGGAAGGTGCTCGACACCGACCACTATAACCTTGAGAAGGTCAAGGAAAGGATACTGGAGTACCTTGCCGTAAGGAAACTCCAGCCTAAGACAAAGGGGC
>MGPL01000115.1:3477-5506 GCA_001797415.1 Deltaproteobacteria bacterium GWA2_55_10 | reverse complement strand
TCGGCGCGCTGCCCGGGCGCATCATACAGGGGATAAAGCAGGCCGGCACCAACAACCCCGTATTCATGATGGACGAGATAGACAAGATAGGCATGGACTTCAGGGGAGACCCGTCGTCCGCGCTGCTCGAGGTCCTGGACCCTGAGCAGAACTACGCCTTCAGCGACCATTATCTGAACCTGCCCTTCGACCTCTCGAAGGTCATGTTCATAACTACGGCCAACATGACCGACCCGATACCCGAGCCGCTACTCGACAGGATGGAGCTTCTGAACCTGCCCGGCTATACCGAGGAGGAGAAGCTCGAAATAGCGCGCAAGTTCATCGTCCCGCGGCAGGTAAAGGAGCATGGCCTCACAAAGAAGCACCTGACCTTTCAGGACGACGCGATAAAGAAGATAATCTCTCAGTATACGAGGGAAGCGGGGCTTAGAAACCTCGAGCGCGAGATAGCGTCCATCTGCAGGAAGGTCGCCAAGAGGGTCGCGTCTGGAAAATCCACTCAGACCGCCGTTTCTCCAAAGACGGTGCAGGAGCTCCTTGGCATACCCAAGTACATACCGGAGACCGAGCAGGAGCTCGACGAGATAGGCGTGGCAACGGGCCTTGCCTGGACCCCTGTGGGCGGCGAGATACTCTACATCGAGGCCACCATAATGAACGGCAAGGGGCAGCTTACCCTTACCGGGCATCTTGGCGACGTCATGAAGGAGAGCGCGCACGCGGCCCTCTCCTACGCCAGGTCAAGGGCCGACCTCTTTGATCTCAAGCCGGATTTTTATAAAGACCTCGACATACACATACACGTGCCTTCAGGCGCCATCCCCAAGGACGGCCCCTCGGCTGGCATAACTATGGCCACGGCGCTGATATCGGCGCTGACGCAGACGCCGATCGACAAGGACATCGCGATGACCGGCGAGATAACTCTCCGGGGAAGGGTCCTGCCCATTGGCGGCGTAAAGGAGAAGTGCCTTGCCGCGCTCAGGGCAAAGATAACCAACATCATCCTGCCTGAGAGGAACAAGAAGGACATAGAGGACATACCCAAGGACATAAGGAAGAAGATAAACTTCATCTTCGTCAAGCACATGGACGACGTCTTGAAGGTCATATTCAAGAAGCACAGGCTGCCCAAGGGTAGGAAGCCCACCCCCAGGAGCCTCAAGAAGCACTCTGCCGGCCGCAAGCACATAAGGCCCTAAGGGGCACTTATGCGGCTCAAGCGTATCGGAGAGGACGCGCTCATAGCGGGCCTTGCCGTGAAATTCGGCGCAAGGCACCCCCGCCTCATAAAGGGCATCGGCGACGACACAAGCGTCGTAAGGCAGGAGGGCGGGAAGGCCCTCCTTGCCACTACCGACATCCTCATCGAGAACACCCATTTCAAGCGGAGCTACACTCCTCCATACCTGCTCGGCAGGAAATCTCTTTCAATCTCGTTATCCGACATAGCGGCAATGGGCGGGGCGCCCCTTTTCTTCCTTGTCTCTATCGCCCTGCCCCGTGAAATAGACAAGAAGTTCGTAGATGAGATATACCGCGGGCTTGCCGAATCAGCCGGAGAAAGCGGCTGCGTCCTTGCCGGAGGCAACACGGCGAGGACTGAAAAAGATATATTGATAGAGACGGCCGTCTTCGGAGAGGCCCCTGAAGACGAGGTGCTCTACAGGAGCGGCGCGCGCTCCGGAGAGATCGTTTTTGTCACCGGCTCTCTGGGCTCATCTGCCCTGGGGCTGAAGGTCTTGAAAAACCACGGGCCCGACGCCCTTAAAAGGAAACCCTACCGGGATTCCATATCAAGGCACCTGGACCCTGTGCCGAGGCTCAAGGCAGGAAGGGCGCTGGCAGCCTCTGGACTCGCCACAGCCATGATGGACATAAGCGACGGGGTCGGCCTCGACCTCAGGAGGCTGTGCGAGGCAAGCGGCAGGGCGGCGGTCATCCACCTGAGCGCGCTCCCGATCTCAAAAGAGCTCAGTGAATACGGAGAGCGTACAGGCAAATCTCCCCGGATGGATTTCGCCCT
>MGPL01000115.1:2909-3455 GCA_001797415.1 Deltaproteobacteria bacterium GWA2_55_10 | reverse complement strand
GACGAGGACGGCAGGCCTTTGAAGCTCAAAAGGCTCGGGTTCGAACACTTCTGAACAGATTCTATTATCTCTTAGGGCCTAAACCTCGCAGAAAAGCTGCATATTTCCATTATCCTCACCCCTGGGGGAGAGGACTAAGGTGAGGGGGGTCTTTCTACAAAAAGCCCCCTCATCCCAACCTTCTCCCCCGAGGGGAGAAACACATAGGCTCAACCGATATTGACACCATGAAAAATGCTGCGGGGAGGTTCATTTGGGACTTACGAAGAACTCCCTGAAGACCTCCACGCATCCGCCCGGCACGTTGTAAAGGTATATGTCTGTTCCCTTGGAGCTTGATATCCAGGAATATATCTTCTCCTTTTTCTTGACCTTGACGCTCCCTTTTTTGAAGCTCTTGCCGTACCTCTCCTCGAGCTTTCCGCAATCCGCGGTCCAGTACGCCGTTATCGAGCGGGAGGTCTGGCACGAGCCGTCGGCCATGGGCGCCAGGGTAAGCGCGTAGTGCTTCGTGCCCTGCAAAAAATCCACGACCGCCATCTCGCC
>MGPL01000115.1:832-2888 GCA_001797415.1 Deltaproteobacteria bacterium GWA2_55_10 | reverse complement strand
CCAGAAGCTCATCCCCTGCTTGAGGTCGAAATTGACCGCTTTGAGGCAGGCAGGGTTCAGGCTTTCGACGAGCTTTTTATCCAGGCCCTTGGCCTCCAGCTCCTTTTTCAGGTCCCCTGCCCACGCGGAAGAAGCGCTGAAGATTATGAAAAACAGCAGAATGGTCGTCCTCATATTTCCTCCTGTCACATTTTGAATCCCAATCTGAGTTCCAGAATATTGTCGGGCGCGTCATTCGTAAGGCCGAAGTTTGTAGAGAGGTCTATTGTCACCTTGTCGCTCCAGGCCCAGACCCCGCCAAGCCGTATGGATGCCGCATTGTTGAGCGAGCCGGCTATCTCCTCCCCGTTCTTCTTTGTCTTCAAGGTAAGGCTCTGCTGAAACTGCATATTGACGGCCAGCTTGTAGCTCAGGGCGTAGGCCGCGCCGAAGCCCAGCTCCCATGTGTCCCCTGGGCTGATCTCGAGCGTTTGCGGCACGTAGACTATCTCTTTTGTGGTCTCGTCCTGCGTGGCGACGAAAAGGCTGTTCTCGCGGGGCAGGCTGTGAGTGTACCCGAGGTTCAGGAATACGACGGCCGGGTCCGCGCTCTTTATGAAAGAGAGCGTCCCCTTGAACGAGTAAAAGCCAGTGCCCATGGGCATCTCGCCCTTGGCCGGGTCTATCTCGAATACGCTGTCTCCTGTCCTCGACTTGAAGGTCAGTCCGGCGAGCACGTTCGGCATGGACGCGCCCTCGTTCATGAGATGGAACAGGGCGGTTGCGTAGATGTCGCCCTTTCCGTCGTCGAAGTTCTCCTCCTCTTCCTTGCCCACCGCGACATCGGGCCTGAAGAAGCTCTCCCTCTGATACCTGTAGGGAATGGTCACCTCAAGCTGTATGCGGTCGGTGAGCCCGACCTTTCCCGTGGGGGAGATTATGAAGATGTCCCGCTGTATCTTCTCGACGGTTATCTCGCCTATCACGAGAACGGGAAGGAGGGCGAAGCCGTCCACGAATATCTGGTTCTCGGAGAAATGCGCGTATGACAGGCCGAGGTCCAGCGCGAACTGTCCTTTGCCGAGAAGGAGCCCCCCTCTCCTGACATCCGATGGCGTTATGCTTGGCGGCTCCCCCTTGAGGGCCTCCCTCGCCTGGTCCGGGTCCAGCGATCCGGAGACTTCAGCCTTTGACTGTGCCGCGAAAACGAAAACCGCAAAAAGGATTATGGCAATGCACGAAGTAAGCGTCTTACCCATCCATCCTCCAGATGTCCAGCAAGATGTGGTGAAAAGTATATACCTGTTTTTGGAGGATGCAACTCCGGGTCAAAATCTTCTTAAACTGTTCAGATCATGCTGAAAGTAGTGGACCGGAGGCTGGACGAATCTCCAGAGCTCTTCCATATACGGCGCCTCGGCGCGCTTGAGGCCGAGTTCCTGCATACCGTCCCTCTGCACAAGCAAAAATACATTCTCGTACCAGTATTCAAGAAACTGGTATACAGGTATCGTCATGTTTCCCTTTGCCGGATCGGCGAGATAGACCCTGTCGCCCCTTATACCCCTGAAGACCACGAAATGCTTGTAGTCGTTTATCACTATCGGCAGGAGCACGGCGGAGTCGACCTTGGCAAGCTCCTCGATCCCGTCTGCCCTGTACCCTTCGGCGCCGTAGCCCCTCTCAGCTGCGAACCTCTTGAGGTCCAGTATGGAAAACCCTTTTCTCGCCACAATCTGGGTGATATCTCCCCTCCTCAGGATGCTGTCTATGATCTCGTCCTCCCTCACGCTGTCCCCAAGGATATTGAGAAGTGTGGCCATTGCCGCGGAGCCGCAGCTGTAATCGAACTGTTGCATCACCACGCCTTCGGCACGGAGCTCCCTGACGCTCTTTATCTCCTTACTGAAGGTTAAGCCGCCGGCATTGATCCTGTATTCCCCGGCTATCGCCTCCGGGGCCCACAGAAGGGCCGCCAGGAATATCAGGGCTGCGGTATTTTTCATGGTGCGCCTCCGGGTGACAGATAACTGGTAAGTATGCCAGAGTTTTTGACCAATGCCGGGGTCTTCTATTC
>MGPL01000115.1:0-802 GCA_001797415.1 Deltaproteobacteria bacterium GWA2_55_10 | reverse complement strand
AATGCAGGTGTCGTTTATTGAGCCGACCCTGATGACGTTGAGGCCCGCGTTCACAGCGGAGCCCGCGGAGTTGATGAGCACGACCGCGCTGGCGTACTGCTGGGCGTTGTCGTTCAACTGGACCGAGTTCATGTTGTTGTCCTGGGTCCCGTTGCTCAGGTCGGTGGCGAACCAGTTCTGCACTACCTGGGTCTGCTTGAACTCGTTCGCGGCGGTCGCCTCGCCGTCAGAGGCGAATGCGTCGTTGTAATGGTTCTTGGCCGTCTGGGTGTTTGTCTGGTTTATAACCGAGTTCGTCACGTCGCCGCCGGCGCTATCCCAATTGAGGAGGTTCTGGCCTACGTTCACGGCGGAGTTTGCGGAGTTAATGACCTTGTCCGCTGTCACGTTCTGCTGGGCGTAGTCATTGAGCTGGACCGAATTGTTGTTGTTGTCCTGGTCGTAGATTACAGCGTACTGGTTATGTATGTGCTGCCCCACGGGGTTAGGCGAGGTCTCGCTGTTGGTGGCAAAGGCGTCTGAGCCTCCGTCGGCGTAGTTGTTGAAGTTCTCGGCGGTCTGATTGTTCGTCTGCTCTATCGTATCGTCGCTGTTGAGGATGTTCCCGGCATTGAGGAGGTTGAGAGCGGCATTCACGGCTGACGACGCGGAGTTCTCGATGAGGACCGCCGAGGCGTTCTGCTGCGCGTAGTCATTGAGCTGGACAGAATTGTTGTTGTTATCCTGGTCGTATATCACGGTCGTCACTGCCACGGTCACCGGAAGCGCGCCGTTCTCTATGTCCTGGGTCTGCTTGTTCAGG
>MGPL01000114.1:1743-7442 GCA_001797415.1 Deltaproteobacteria bacterium GWA2_55_10 | reverse complement strand
GGCGATGGAAGGGCTTTTCTGAAATGATACTGATGATAGACAACTACGATTCCTTCACCTTCAACCTCGTCCAGTACTTCATGGAGCTTGGACAGGACGTAATGGTGAAGAGGAACGACGCAATAACCATAAAGGAGATAGAGAAACTCTCCCCGGCCGCGATAGTCGTCTCGCCCGGGCCGTGCGACCCGCCCAAGGCGGGCATCTCGGTAGAGGCGATAAAGGCCTTTGCGGGCAAGACCCCCATCCTCGGCGTATGCCTGGGACACCAGGCGATAGGCTACGCCTTCGGCGGAGAGGTCGTAAAGGCAGCTCGCCTCATGCACGGCAAGACCTCGATGATATACCACGACAACAGGACCATCTTCGAGGGCATAGCCAACCCTTTTGAGGCCAACAGGTACCATTCCCTTATCGTGAGGAAAGAAAGCCTTCCCGGCTGCCTTGAGATAAGCGCGTGGACCGACATGGACGAGATAATGGGCCTTCGCCACAGGAGCCTTCCCATAGAGGGAGTCCAGTTCCACCCGGAATCCATACTCACGAGGGCGGGCAAGGACATCCTCCGTAACTTCCTCAAGAGATACGCGGGGGCCGGCGCATGATGAAGGACGCCATATCAAAGGTCGTAAGGGGGGTAGACCTTACCGAGGATGAGTCGTCCTCTGTCATGAACGAGGTCATGACAGGAGGGGCGAGCCCCGCCCAGATAGGCGCGCTCCTCGCGGCCCTCAGGATGAAGGGCGAGACGGTCGAGGAGATAACCGGGGCAGCCAGGGTAATGCGCGAGAAGGCGACCAGGGTGGAAGCCCCCGCGGACGTGATCGACACCTGCGGCACCGGCGGCGACGAATCGATGACCTTCAACATATCTACCGCAGCGGCATTCGTCTCTTCGGCCGCGGGCGCGCCGGTAGCCAAGCACGGCAACAGGTCGGTGTCTTCCCGGAGCGGCAGCGCAGACGTGCTCCGCGCCCTCGGCGTGAACATAGAGGCAGAGGTCTCCAGGGTGGAAGAGTGCATAAGGGAGGCCGGCATAGGCTTCCTCTTCGCGCCAATGCTCCACGGCGCCATGAAGTACGCGGCCCCCGTAAGGCGGGAGATAGGCATAAGGAGCATATTCAACATCCTCGGCCCGCTCACCAACCCGGCGGGCTCGAAGAGGCAGGTCATTGGCGTCTACGACCCGGCGCTCACGGACGTGCTGGCGAAGGTGCTATATAAGCTCGGCTCGATCCACGCCTTTGTGGTGCGGGGCGAGGACGGGCTCGACGAGATAACGCTTACGGCCGAGACAAAGGTCACCGAACTCAAGGACTCATCTATAAGGACGTACCATCTGAAACCCGAGGACCTGGGCTTCGAGAGGTGCGCCCCGGAGGACTTGTTGGGCGGCGGCCCCGACGAGAACGCGGAGATAATACTCGGCGTATTGAACAGCGGGAAGGGCCCGGCCAGGGACATAGTGATAATGAACGCCGCGGCCGCGATAACCGCCGCCGGCATCTCGAAGAGCCTCTCGGAGGGCGTTGCCGCGGCACGGGGCGCGATAGACTCTGGAGAGGCCCTCCGTAAGCTCGAGCGGCTAAAGGAAATATCGAACAGATGATACTCGACGACATAATAAAGAATAAAAAAGAGGAGCTTGAAAAAACAAAGGCCCACTTCCCCATAGAGGGGATAATGGAGAAGCTCAATAAGGTCCCCAGGCCAAAGGACTTCGAGAAGGCGATAGCCTTTCATGAAGGCGGCCCTGACAGGATAAGGATCATAGCCGAGATAAAAAGGGCCTCTCCCTCAAAGGGGATCATCAGGGAATACTTTGTGCCCGGCGAGATAGCGCGCGGCTATATCGAGGGCGGCGCAGCCGCCATATCGATCATAACCGAAGAGAAGTTCTTCAAGGGAAAGCTCGAATACCTCACCGCGCTCCGCGGGAACGTGAGGCTGCCTCTTTTGCGCAAGGACTTCATCGTAGACGACTACCAGGTCTATGAATCGAGGGTATCAGGGGCAGACGCGCTGCTACTCATAGTCGCGGCCCTCTCTAAGGACGAGCTCAAGAGGCTCCTCGAGCTCACATATCGGCTCGGCATGTCGGCCCTTGTCGAGGTCCATGACGAAAAGGAGCTCGAGAGGGCCCTCGAGGTTGGCGCGCGGATAATAGGCGTAAACAACAGGAATTTAAAGACCTTCAAGACCGACCTCGAGACCACGATAAGGCTCGCTCCCTATATCCCGCGCGATCACGTGCTCGTGAGCGAGAGCGGCTTCAATACGTACGAGGACATAGCGAGGCTCAAGGAACACGGGGTCGAGGCCTTCCTCATAGGCGAGGCGCTCATGAGGGAAGAGAACTACATAAAGAAACTCAGGGAACTAAGAGGTGTCAAACAAATCCAGAGTAAAGATCTGTGGAATCACAAACCTTGAGGACGCGCTCAAGGCGGCGGAGCTCGGCGCTGACGCGCTCGGCTTCATATTCTACAAGTTGAGCCCCAGGCACATAAGCCCGAGGACAGCCGCTCTCATCGTAAGGGAGCTGCCGCCGTTCGTCGTGCCTGTCGGCGTATTCGTCGACGAGGAGCCTGGGAAGGTCGCGTCTGTCGCCGCAGAGACAGGGATATCGGCTGTGCAGCTCCACGGCAGCGAAACACCCGAGTACTGCGAGAGACTCATGGGCAGCCTCAAGGTCATAAAGGCCGTAAGGATAAAGGAGCGCTCGGATATCATGAGGCTCCGTTCCTACAACGTATCGGCCTTTCTCCTCGACACCTTCAGGGAGGGAGTGCCCGGCGGCACAGGGGAGACTTTCGACTGGGAGATAGCTGTCGAGGCAAAGGCCCTCGGACGCGTGATATTATCCGGCGGGCTCAACCCGGGGAACGTGCGGGAGGCGATAGAGAAGGTGGAGCCTTACGCGATAGACGCCTCATCCGGCCTGGAGACGAAGCCGGGCAAAAAAGACCACAAGAAGCTTGAGAAATTCATGGAGCAGACAGGCAAATGAAGAAGACCCCGGACAAATTAGGCCACTTCGGCATATACGGCGGAAGGTATATTTCCGAGACACTCATGCCCGCCGTAATGGAGCTCGAAGAGGCCTATAACAGATGGAAGAAGGACCCTGACTTCAAGAAGGAGCTTGCCTATTACCTGAGCGAGTACGTCGGCAGGCCAACGCCCCTGTACCATGCCGAAAGGCTCACCAAAAAGGCGGGCGGGGCCGATATATTCTTGAAGAGGGAAGACCTCTGCCACACCGGCGCGCACAAGATAAACAACACCATCGGCCAGATACTCCTTGCCAAGAGGATGGGCAAGAAGAGGGTGATCGCGGAGACCGGCGCAGGCCAGCACGGCGTCGCGGCGGCCACGGTGGCTGCCATGTTCGGCCTCGAGTGCGAGGTTTACATGGGAGAGGACGACATCAAAAGGCAGCTCCCGAACGTATTCAGGATGAAGCTCCTCGGCGCAAAGGTCACGCCCGTCACATCGGGATCAAGGACCCTGAAGGACGCCATGAACGAGGCGCTCAGGGACTGGGTCACAAACGTCTATAACACATTTTACATAATCGGCACTGTTGCAGGCCCGCACCCCTATCCGATGCTCGTGAGGGACTTCCAGTCGATCATCGGGGTTGAAGCGCGTAAGCAGATAAAGGGCCTTACCGGAAGGCTCCCGGACCTCCTTGTGGCGTGCGTCGGCGGCGGCTCGAACGCTATGGGCCTCTTCCATGCCTTTCTCGATGACAAGAAGGTCAGGATGACCGGCGTGGAGGCCGGCGGGGACGGCATAAGGACAGGCAGGCACGCGGCGTCGATCAACGGCGGCACCGTCGGCGTGCTCCACGGCAACAAGACCTATCTGCTGCACGACAAGTACGGCCAGATAATCGACACCCACTCCATCTCAGCCGGGTTAGATTACCCCGGCGTGGGCCCGGAGCACGCGTACCTCCACGACACGGGCAGGGTCGAGTATACTACCATTACAGACAAAGAGGCCCTCGAAGGCTTCCAGGCCCTCACCCTCTCCGAAGGCATTATCCCGGCGCTTGAGAGCTCGCATGCGGTCGCGCACGCCTTAAAGGCCGCGAGGGACATGAAGAAGGGGTCGAGCATCATCGTCTGCCTCTCCGGACGCGGGGACAAGGACCTGAACACCGTTTCAAAGGCATTTAATTTCGAGATATAAAGGGAGCTCAATTTTTATTTTCAGAGCGTCAGAACACAGCAGACCAAGGCGCGACGAAGTCGAGGAATGAGGCGTACTCTTTTGTACTTCGCAGTGACGAGACAAGGAGCAACGCAGGTATGCTTTAGTTTGACGCTCTGCAAACGGGATGGAAATGACTAAAGAGAAAAGAATAGAAGCTCTATTCAAAAGATTAAAAACAGAGAAGAAGAAGGCGCTCATCACCTTCGTGACTGCGGGCGACCCTGACCTTCCGACCTCAAAGAAGATAATACAGGGGCTTGAGAAATCCGGGGCTGACCTCATTGAACTCGGCATCCCGTTCTCCGACCCCATGGCGGACGGTCCTACCATACAGGCCGCGTCCGAACGGGCGCTTAAGAAGGACGTGCACCTTACCGACGTGCTCGGCCTTGTCAAAGAGATAAGAAAGAAGAGCGAAGTACCGATAGTCCTCTTCGGCTACTACAACCCCATATTCACCTACGGCCTCAAGAAGTTCGCGAAGGACGTAAGAGCCGCCGGCGCGGACGGAGTGCTCGTGGTCGACCTGCCCGCGGAAGAGTGCGACGAGCTCAAAAGCGAGCTTGACAGGAACGCCATAGACTTCATATTCCTCCTTACTCCCACAAGCGACGATAGCAGGATACAACTTGTGGCCTCGAAGGCATCCGGCTTCATCTACTTCGTGAGCGTCACCGGAGTAACGGGCGCGAGGAAGAGCCTTTCAACGGACATACCGAAGCTGGTAAAGCGCGTTAGAAGGTTCACGAAGCTGCCCATAGGCGTGGGCTTCGGCATATCCACCCCTGCCCAGGCAAAAGAGGTAGCGAAGAGCGCGGACGGCGCGGTCGTGGGCAGCGCCATCATAAACATAATCGCGGAGAACAAAGGAACGTCAGGCAGACTCCTTGCCAGGATGGGTTCTTTCGTTGCTGCCCTCAAGCGGGGCGTGGAGGGAGCATGATCTGGTTCAAGAAAGACCTCTTCACCAACGGAGAGGAAGGGAAGAGCGTAAAGGTCCCCTACGGCCTCTGGGTCAAGTGCGACCACTGCGGCGAGATAATCTACAAGAAAGAGGTCGAGCGGAACCTTGACGTATGCCCCAAATGCGATTACCACTTCCGCATATCGGCAGCCGCGAGGATATCGATAACATTCGACGAGAACACCTTCATCGAGTTCGACTCCAAGATGGAGCCGGTCGACGCCCTGGACTTCAGGGACCTCAAAAAATACAAGGACAGGATCAAAGCCGCGCAGAAAGAAACGGGCCTCCGCGACGCGATGATCTCCGGCGAAGGCCTCATCGGCTCTCAGAAGGCAGTTGCCGCGGTCTTTGAATTCTCGTACATGGGCGGCTCAATGGGCTCGGTCGTGGGCGAGAAGATAACCCGCGTCATAGAGCGCGCAATAGAGGCGCGCGCTGGCGCGGTCATATTCTCGTCATCCGGCGGCGCAAGGATGCAGGAATCGATACTTTCGCTCATGCAGATGGC
>MGPL01000114.1:0-1713 GCA_001797415.1 Deltaproteobacteria bacterium GWA2_55_10 | reverse complement strand
CGAAGCCCGCCTCCCCTACATTTCCGTTTTGACAGACCCGACAATGGGCGGAGTCTCCGCGAGCTTTGCCATGCTGGGCGATGTGATAGTCGCCGAGCCGCGCGCTCTCATCGGCTTCGCGGGCCCCAGGGTCATCGCGGAGACCATAAGGCAGAAGCTCCCTGAAGGCTTCCAGAGGGCCGAATACCTCCTTGAGCACGGCATGTTGGACATGATAGTGGAGAGGAAGCTCATGAAAGAGACTATCGCGAAGCTCCTTGCAATGCTGAACCCCCAGAATTAAAACCTCCCCTCCCTTGACGGGAGGGGATCGAGGGGAGGGTGAAAAATCCTCCCCATCAAAAAATCTCACCATGCCCTCTTCCTATAAATCCACCCTGCAATATCTCTTGAGCCTTGAAAGGCACGGCATAAAGCCGGGCTTGGAAAGGATTTCAAGGCTCCTGAAACTCCTTGGCGACCCGCAGCTTAAATACCCGGCCGTCCATGTGGCAGGAACCAATGGCAAGGGCTCGACATCGGCCATGCTCTCATCTGTCCTCAACGAGGCTGGCATGAGGACAGGCCTCTATACCTCCCCTCACCTTGTAAAGTTCAACGAACGAATACAGGTATCGGGCCGTATGATAACCGGGCCTGAGTTGTGCGAGGCGGCACGTATTGTCAAGAAGGCCGCTGCAAGGATGCCCGGCTCGCCTATCACCTTCTTTGAATTCACTACCGCGATGGCCTTTGTCCATTTCAGCCTCAAGGAGGTTGACATCGCCGTTATAGAGACGGGCATGGGCGGCAGGTTTGACGCGACCAACACCCTCTTGCCAGAGGTCTCTGTCATAACCAACGTCAATGTCGACCATACGCAGTACCTCGGATTTGGCTTGAAGGAGATAGCCTTCGAGAAGGCGGGAATAATAAAGCCGGGAAGGCCGGTAGTTACGGGCGAAATAAAGAAGGCCCCGCTTTCCGTCATCAGGAAAAGGGCTAAAGAGTCCTCATCCAGCCTGTATGTCCTCAACAGGGATTTCAGCGTTCAGATAGCGCCGTCGTCCTTATCCTACTCAGGGCTTGAGCTTGAGCTGAATGGCTTGAGGCTCGGGCTCTCAGGCCCGCACCAGGCAATGAACGCTGGCCTGAGCCTTGCTGCAATCGAAGCGCTAAGGCAAAGGGGCTTCCAAATACCCGTAAGCGCGATAAGGGCCGGGCTCAGAAAAGCCGCGTGGCCCGGCAGGTTTGAGACAATCTCGAAAAAGCCGCTGGTCATCATCGACGGCGCGCATAACCCGGCTGGCGCAAGGACGCTTGCCAATGCCCTTAAAGACCTGTCATACAAGAGGCTCGTCCTCGTCCTTGGCATAATGGCCGACAAGGACATAGACGCAATACTCAAAGAGCTTATCCCGCTCTGCGACGAGGCGATAGCGACAGAGCCCCGGATGGAGCGCTCTGCCGCTGCCGCCATGCTGGCTGAGAAGATAAGGGCTTTCGGCAAGCCTGCCCTTGAAGTAAGACGAGTAAAGGATGCCTGCAAAGAGGCTATCCAAAGGGCCGGAAAAAACGACTGCGTCTGCGTCACCGGCTCGCTCTTCACGGTCGGAGAGGCCAGGGCCTTTCTCGTGAAACCACGCTCGTAAAATCAAATTTGTTTTCTCCCTGCCTGTATGCTAATCTTCTCTGCTATCCCGTTTTCTTTTTAACTCAGGCAAATACACTAAT
>MGPL01000113.1:29117-29259 GCA_001797415.1 Deltaproteobacteria bacterium GWA2_55_10 | reverse complement strand
AGAGGGGTATAAAACCGTCATTGCGAGGAGCGTTTACGCGACGAAGCAATCTTATGAAAAACCAGAAGACCTGAGAAAAGCCGCGCTTCGCTCGCAATGACAAGACATAATCTCCCCTGCCCCTCTTTAGAAAAGAGGGGTA
>MGPL01000113.1:28961-29054 GCA_001797415.1 Deltaproteobacteria bacterium GWA2_55_10 | reverse complement strand
GAGTATCCTGAATGTCGTCCCCCTGCCCTCCGCGCTTGAGACCTCTATGGTGCCGTTGTGGCTCTCTATTATCCTGTGCACAATCGATAGCCC
>MGPL01000113.1:12180-28897 GCA_001797415.1 Deltaproteobacteria bacterium GWA2_55_10 | reverse complement strand
CTTATGCCCTTGCCTGTATCAGCTATTATGACCTCTGCATATCCTGCCCCGGCCTCCATGCGGAGCATGCCTGCGCGGCGCGTATAGCCCGCCTTGACCGTAAGCCTGCCGCCGTCTTCCATCGCGTGGGCAGCGTTAAGGAAAAGGTTCCAGAAGACCTGCCCGAGCTGCCGGGGGTCTCCGTACATCCTGAAGCTCTCCGAGAGGCTGTCCTCTATCGTTATCTTCGACGCTTCCGGGCAATTCCTGAAGACCTCGATCGTCTCGCTTATGATGCACGAGATATCGACAAGCTCACGGAGCTCCTTCGCGGGCTTTGCGAATAGGAGGTAATCGGTTATAAGGCGGTTCAATCTGTCGGTCTCGCGCAGTATTATGTCCATGAGCCTCTTGTCGTCGCCCGAGACCTCGATGTCGTCCTTCAGGAGCTGTATCGAGCCGCTTATCGACGCGAGCGGGTTCCGTATCTCGTGGGCTATGCCCACCGAGATCTCGCCCAGGGCCTTCATGCGCTCATCCCTCCTCAAGGCCTCTTCCATCTCCCTGAGCCTTGTGAGGTCCTGGAATATTACGATGCGCTCGACGTCCCCGCCCTGCCCCTGCGAGACCGTAAAGCCGAGATATAGCTCCTCGCCTGTCTTCTTCCTGAACTTTTTTTCCAGCCGGCTTCCCGACTGTGCCGGGCCTGAGTCCTTGTCAAGCATGCCCGGGAATATCTCTCCTACGCCGCTGTTGTAGACCTCGCGGAGCGTATAGCCGGTCACGTTCTCGGCCTCGCGGTTGAACGAAGTTATCCTCATACTCTCGTCGAGCGTCATTATGCCGCTGGTGATGTTCTCGATTATCTGCCTGTTGAGGGCTTCGAGCCTCTCGTAGTCTATGCCCTTCTCTTCAAGCGCCCTCTCCACCTTTGCGGTCCTCTCGGCCAGATAACCCGTCAGGTAAGCCACTGTAAAGAAGGCCAGCATGTTGGTGGAGACGGTCATGAAGACGTCTTCCCATGCCGGAGGGTACGGCGAGCTTACGAGCTTGTACTTAAGCGGGAGCATCCTGTAGAAGTCCATGTCTATCAGGATGCCGTAGGCTATGCTCGACACCGATGCCGCGTAGAAGCCTCCGCGCTTGCCAAGTAAGATCGAAGCGCCTATGACCGTGAACAGATACAGCGCGTGCAGATAGCTTTCGGCGCCGCCCGTTATGTAGACGATGATGGTGGCAAGCGCTATGTCTATGGTGAGCTGCGCGTAGGCGAAGAGCTGGAGGTTTCTGACCCTGTTAAGAAGCAGGGCATAGGCGATGGTAAGGAGCCCGACTGCCGCCACGATAATATAGAGCGGAACGAAGTTCAGCCGGGCAAAGGAGTGCTCCTTGATCTGGAACCAGGCGGTCACGCCGAGGAAGGCCAGCGCAAGCACCACCCTTAAAATCATCATGGCCAGGAGCCTGGCCCTGAGCGTTTCCCTGGGGTAAGCCTGCATGTTCAATTATTCCCGATCAACCTGAAGCGGCCCCTGCGACCTGGAATATCGGGAGGTACAGCGCTATGACAAGTCCGCCTACGGCAACGCCGAGGAAGGCCATGAGCATCGGCTCTATGAGCGATGTCAGCGCCTCGACAGCCTGGTCGACCTCTTCCTCGTAGAAATCCGCTATCTTTGTGAGCATTGTGTCAAGCGCGCCCGTCGATTCTCCCACGGCTATCATCTGCGTGACCATGCCCGGGAAGACCTTTGTCTCAAGTAGCGGCTCTGCCAGGGTCTTGCCCTGGCTCAAGCTCGTGCGGGCCTTCATGACCGCTTCTTCTATTATTACGTTGCCGGCTGTTTTAGAGACTATCTCAAGGGCCTCGAGTATGGGCACGCCGCTTGAGAGCATGGTGCCGAGCGTCCTCGTGAACCTCGCGACCGCGGTCTTTCTTATGAGGTCGCCGAGCACCGGGGCCTTCAGGGCCGCCTTGTCCATGATCCTGCGGCCCCACGGGGTCTTATAAGCCCGGTTGAGGCCCACGCCTGCCGCGACCAACACCGCTATGATTATGTACCAGGAGGATTTAAGCGCGTTGCTCATGGCTACGACCAGCTGCGTCGGAGCGGGCAGGGCCTGGCCCATGCTGGAGAACATGTCCTGGAATATGGGGACTACCCAGATGAGAAGTCCGGAGACGATAAGGACCGCGATGACGATGACCGCCGCCGGATAGGTCATTGCGCTCTTGATCTTGCCCTTGAGCTTCTCGGATTTCTCGAGGAAGCCGGAGAGCCTGTTGAGTATCGTATCGAGTATGCCGCCGACCTCGCCGGCGGCGATAAGGTTGACGTAGAGGTCGTCGAAGACCTTCGGGTGCTTACGGAGGGCGTCGGCAAAGGTGGAGCCGCCCTCGACGGATGATTTTACGTCAAGGAGCACCCTCTTGAACTCCGCGTTCTCCTGCTGGCTCGCCAGGATGTCCAGGCACTGGACAAGCGGCAGGCCCGCGTCTATCATGGTCGCGAACTGGCGGCTGAATATGACTATGTCCTTGGTCTTGATGCCCTTGCCGAGACCGGGTATCTTGATCTCAAACGAGAGGCCGGCCTTTTTCGGCGTGACCGACGAAGGCAGTATCTGCTGGCGTCTCAGCGCCGCAGTGGCCGCCGCGAGACTTGCGGCTTCCAGCTCGCCCTTCCTCGCCTCGCCGCCGAGAGTCTTCCCGGTATAGACGAAAGTAGGCATGGCTTACATTGTCCTCCCTGCAGGCGCGCCGGTTCTAAGCGCGCCCGCGTTTACAAGCATCTGGCGGAGCTCGTCGGGCTCCTGGCTCCTTCCGAGCGCCTCCTCCATCGATATAAGCCTTCTCGAATACAGGCTCATCAGGCTCTGGTTCATGGTCTGCATGCCGAACTTGCCCTGGCCGACCTGCATCTGAGAGTATATCTGGTGTATCTTGTCCTCCCTGATGAGGTTCCTTATGGCCGCGTTCGGCACCATTATCTCAAGCGCTACGACCCTGCCCTTGCCGTCAGCCCTGGGTATGAGCAGCTGCGAAAGCACGCCCTCGAGAATGAAGGAGAGCTGCGCCCTCACCTGCTGCTGCTGGTCGGCCGGGAATACGTCCACTATCCTGTTTATGGTCTGCACGCACGAGTTGGTGTGCAGGGTCGCGAAACAGAGGTGTCCTGTCTCGGCTATCGTAAGCGCGGTCTCAATCGTCTCGACGTCGCGCAGCTCTCCGAGGAGGACTACGTCGGGGTCCTGGCGCAGGATGTACTTCAGGGCCTTTTTGAACGCGTGGGTGTCGTAGCCGACCTCCCTCTGGTTCACGAGCGCCATTTTAGAATTATGAAGGTACTCGATAGGGTCCTCGACGGTGATTATGTGCTCCGCCCTTTCGGTGTTTATCTTGTCTATTATCGATGCGAGCGTGGTCGATTTACCGCTGCCCGTAGGGCCCGTGATGAGCACCAGCCCGCGCGGCTTCTTTGAGAGGTCTTCCATGATGGGCGGGAGCCCGAGCTCCTGGAACGACCTTATTGCGAACGGGATTGACCTGAAGACACCGGCCACGGCGCCCCTCTGAACGAAGAGGTTGCCCCTGAAGCGGCTCAGGCCCTTTATTCCGAAGGAGAAGTCCAGTTCGTTCTCCTCTTCGAACTTATGCTTCTGAACGTCGGTCAGGATCGAATAGCAGAGCTGCTTTGCCTCGATGCCTGAGAGCGCGGGCGTGTTCATGGGAGAGAGCTTGCCGTGGAGCCTTATCCTCGGCGGAGAGCCGGCTGTCAGGTGCAGGTCGCTCCCGCCCTGGTCTATCATAATGCGCAGGAGCTCCTGGATATTATACTTGTTGCCTTCTACAGCCATTGGAATCCCCCATCCCCTCAGCAGGGCTTGCCTTTGAAAAACACCTTTAAAATCTTAAATAAACCGTCGCTTTTTTGTAAGGACTAAAGTTACACTCCAAAAAAACGGTTGAGGTCAACAAAGCAGCCAGCTAATCGGCCATCGTGACCCTCAACACCTCTTCTATGGTGGTAACGCCCTCGCTTGCCTTGGTAATGCCGCTCATCCTGAGGGATTTCATGCCGTCCCTTATGGCGGCCTTCTTTATCTCGGAGGACGACGCGCCGTTCAAGACCAGGTCTTTTATCAAATCAGTAAAAGGCATGACCTCGTAGAGCGCTATCCTGCCCTTGTAGCCGGTGCCGCCGCAGGTGGCGCAGCCGCTGCCCTTCGAGAACGCCATCTTGGACGCCTCCTCGCGCGTAAGACCCAGATCGAGGAGAGCCTTTTCGGATATCTGCACCGCGGCCCTGCAGTCCTTGCATACCTTTCTCGCGAGCCTCTGCGCGAGTATGAGGTTGCATGAGGAAGAAACGAGGAACGGCTCGATGCCCATGTTGAGGAGCCTGTTTACGGTAGAGGGCGCGTCGTTGGTGTGAAGCGTCGAGAGCACAAGATGTCCGGTGAGCGCGGCCTTCACGGCTATTTCGGCGGTCTCGTAGTCCCTTATCTCTCCGACCATGATGATGTCCGGGTCCTGACGGAGAAAGCTGCGGAGCGACGCGGCGAAATTGAGCCCTATGTCCTCGTGCATCTGGACCTGGTTTATGCCCATGAGGTTGAACTCGACCGGGTCCTCGGCAGTGGAGATGTTCTCGCTTATCTTGTTGAGCTCTGAAAGGGCCGAGTAAAGCGTCGTGGTCTTGCCGCTTCCCGTGGGGCCGGTTACAAGCACCATTCCCCAGGGCCTGTGTATGGCGTCCATGAAGTCCTTCAACGCCTTCTCCTCGAAGCCCAGCTTGGTCATGTCGAGCTGGAGGTTCGATTTGTCGAGGAGCCTGCAGCAGACCTTCTCGCCGAAAAGGGTCGGCAGCACCGAGACCCTGTAGTCCATCTCCTTGTTCTTCGAGAGCTTGAGCTTTATCCTGCCGTCCTGCGGCAATCTTCTCTCGGCGATATCCAGGTTGCTCATGATCTTTATCCTGGAGACTATCGCGTTCTTGAGCTTCAGCGGAGGCTTCATGACCTCCGCAAGCACGCCGTCGACCCTGTATCTTACCCTGAACGATTTTTCATACGGCTCTATGTGGATATCCGACGCTCCGCGCTTGATGGCATCGGTGAGTATCAGGTTCACGAGCTTTACGACCGGCGCGTCCTCGACGGCCTTCTTAAGATCCGAGAGGTCTACCTCTTCCTCGTCCTTTATGACCTCCATCTCGCCTTCGTCGAACTCGGTGAGCACGCCTTCGAGACCCATGTCAGTGGACTCGTAGAACTTCTCTATGGCGTTTTTCACCGCGGAATCGGAAGCGACGAGCGGCTCTACGTTGTAGCCGGTGAGGAACTTGATGTCATCTATTGCGAATATGTTGGACGGGTCGGCCATGGCGACGACAAGGGTCGAGCCTGTCCTGCTTACGGGTATGACCTGGTATTTCTGGGCCACGTCCTCGGGGATGAGCTTTACTATCTCGTGGTCTACTTCCTGGCTGGAAAGGTCTATGGTGGGTATTCCGTATTGCCTGGAGAGGAACGCGGTCAGGTCCTTCTCGGTAATATACCCCAATTTAGTGAGGTTAAAGCCGAGCCTTCCCCCGCTCTTTTTCTGCTCATCTATCGCCTTCTTGAGCTGGTCCGGCGTAATGAGTCTTTCCCTTAATAGAAGCTCGCCTATCCTGTCGGTCATCGTCCCTGATATGCTGAGTGACAAAAATTGTCCTTACCATGTTATAAAAAGCGCCATTGTATGTCAAGGTAAATAGCCTGGGAGCGACCCGCTCTAAGGCTATGAAAATAAAGGAAAAACTCAGGCGTATTTGACCGCGGTATTTACTATCTCTTCCAGGAAGAAGGGTTTTCTGATGTAGACGTCGATCATGCCCTCCTTCACACCCTCGAATATGGCCTTGTCCGCGTCCTTGAAATAGCCTGTAAAGAGTACGACCCGTGTTTCAGGCTTTTTCTGCCTTATCTGCCGGAAGGTCTCAAGCCCATTCATACCTGGCATGACCATATCCATGAAAACCAGCGAATATTCTACACTTTCTATCTCTTCCACTGCTTCCGGCCCGCTGGTGACATACCTTGCGTCAAAGCCGGCGTCCTTTAGCATCTCGGACATCCCGATGCCTACCGATTCCTCGTCATCCACCACGAGGACCCTTTTGTCCTTCTGGGCCATTCCAGCCTCCTTTCTTATCGGCACATCTCAAAATACCTTAAAATTCTTTACGCCTCCTTGTATACTGGCAGATATATCCTGAAGACCGCCCCGCCTGAAGGATGGTTTTCTGCCTCTATCCTGCCCCCGTGCTCCTTTATGATGCTCTGGGAGATGGAAAGTCCCAGGCCTATGTTATGGCCGCCGCCCTTTTCCTTTGTGGTGAAGAACGGGTCGAATATCTTGTCCCGTACATCATCGGCTATTCCCGGGCCGATGTCCCTGAACTCGGCTACTGAATAGCGGTCCTTCTCCTCGGTAACCGCCCGCGTGGAGATGAATACGCGCCCGCTCCCGCCCATAGCGTCCCTGCCGTTCTTTAATATATTAAGTACCACCTCCATGACCTGGCCCTTGTTGCCGAATACCTTCGGAAGCTCCGGGTCGAAATCCTCTATTATCTCTATTGACCTGGCCTTTATCTCGGAGGTGAATATGGTAAGGGTCGCCCGTATGGCCTCGTTGAGGAACATCGGCGCGAAGCCCGCCTTGGTAGGCCTCGAATACGTCAGGACGTCCAGTATTATGTACTTTGAACGCACTGCGGCGTCCCTTATCTTATCCAGGAGCCGGTAATTGGGGTCCTCCTTGCTCATCCTGCCCATCAAGACCTCGGTGATGCTCAAGATCCCGGCAAGCGGGCTGTTGAGCTCATGCGCTATTCCAGCGCCCATCTCGCCCAATGATACGAGCTTGGCGGACTGGATGAGCTTCTGTTCGGATATCTTGAGCCTGCCGTAGGCCTCGACCAGCTCTCTAAGAGACCTGTTGAGCTCCGCTGTCCTCTTCTTTACGGTCTCTTCCAGCTCCTGTACGTGAGTGTTTATCTTCTCCTCAAACCCTTTCCGCTCCGATACATCCCTCCAGATCTCCTGAATATACTTCCTGCCTTCGAGCTCCAGTATGGACGCCGCCAATTCCACCGGCACGATCGACCCGTCCTTGCGCCTGACCATGAGCCCGTGCAGATAGCCTTTGCCCACGGAGATCCACCTCGTGACGGCTTTCCTGTACTCTTCAAGCACCTCCGGCGCGTAGAGGTCAGCCGGGCTCATCTCCAGAAGTTCCTCCCTTGAATATCCGAGGAGGGCCGATGCCGCCGGGTTGGCTTCGATAAACTTCCTGGTCTCGAGGTCGCGCAGCAGTATCGCGTCCGCCGCCGTGTTGACGAGCCTGGAGTATTTTTCGCTCACGTCCTTCATGCTGGAAGTGGCTTTGTGAAGCGAATCGGCCATCCTGTCAAAGGCATCGGCAACCGCCTGGGTCTCGTCACCGGTCTTCAAGGCCAGCCTGTAATCGAGCCTGCCCTCGGAGAGCGCCTCCGCGCCTTCCCTGAGCTTGTCGAGCGGGTAGAGGAACCGCCTGTGCACGAGTAAAAGCACGGCGAGCAGGATGGCGAGGAGTATTCCGCCTCCCCAGACGACGAACCTCCTGTTGTGCGTACTTATTATGGCCTCGTAATCCTTGAGCGACACCGAGATGGAGATCGCGCCGGGGACAGACCCGGCCTTTCCGACATGGCAACTCCTGCAGTCCTCCGTTAAAAAGACCGGCATGACATGGCGCGCTACCCTGTAGCCCTTATCAGACCGCTCTATCCCGGCAGAGGCAGTCCCTTTGAGCGCCAACCTGTCGAGCGGGTCTTGAGGCATCTCGTCATGCTCCATCCCGTACTGGGCGTCAACGGCGTCGCCGTGCATGACCCGTATCTCCTCGATACCCGCTATGCCCTTCATCCTTTCAATAACCGCCCGGTTCTCAGCCCTGCCGCCGCCGAGGCGCATGGAGGTGTGCAGCTGGTCTAAAACGGCAGCCGAGAGCTTCCTGGCCTCTCCGAGGGCCATTTCCTCAATGAGCGTGTCGCTGGACCTCCTGTCGGCAACCAGGAACGCGAGCAGCCCTATTATCAGGATGCCTCCTATGGAGAGAGTAAATCTTCTCGAAAGGTTAATGCGCATTCCGGGGACTTTCCAATGGATTTAAAAAACGGCTGCAACGCCCAGGCATGACGAACGCCCGGGATCGGTCATTATGCGGTTTTGCGGGGACGGTCTCAGGTGCGGGGAACTCGGGAAAATTCTATCTTTATTCGGACGTTCTGTCAATTTCCGTAGAGCGTCCGGCCCTGAAAAAGCCGAGGAAATAATCTATTCCGGACCACATGGTAAAAAAGAATGCGCCTGCAAGGAGTATTAACCCGGCCATGTGGAAATCAAATCCGAACCAGCTGTAGTGGATCATCAGGGGCACGAGGCAGACTATCTGGGAGATGGTCTTGAGCTTGCCCAGGCGGCTTGCGGCGATGACTACGCCGGCGTCAGAGGCTATGGCGCGGAGGCCCGTCACGGCTATCTCCCTGCCTATTATGAGCGCCACCACCCATGCAGGCACCCTGCCGAGCGGGATGAGCATTATAAAGGCCGTGGTTATAAGGAGCTTGCCCGCGAGCGGGTCCAGAAACTTGCCCAGGGAGGTCACCACTCCCCTCTTCCTGGCCAGGTAGCCGTCGAGCCAGTCAGTGAGGCATACGACGATGAAGAACAGGGCCGCGGCGATGCTCATCCACTTTCCAGGGGAAAGGAGCATGATCACGAGCACAGGCGCCGTAGCAATCCTTATGAGGGAGATGCTGTTGGGGAGGTTCAAGCCAGATCGGGGTCCGGTCCGCATAATCCTTTTACCGGCCCCCTGTGTTGTATGCGTTGTAATATTCAAGCACCCTTTTTACGTAGGTCTGGGTCTCTGCATAAGGGGGTACGGTCCCGTATTTCAATACCGCGTTCTCGCCCGCGTTGTAGGCGGCCACCGCAAGCGGGACCTGCCAGTTGAACATGTTGAGGAGCTTGCTCAGGTACTTGATCCCGCCCTCGACGTTCTCCTCGGGGTCGTGGATGTTCCTGACGCCCATGCGGGAGGCTGTCTCAGGCATCAGCTGCATAAGGCCGGTCGCGCCCTTCTTCGAGACTGCGTATTGGTCGAAATCAGATTCTGCCTTCACTATGGCCTTCACGAGCGTAGGGTCGATCCCGTATTTCTCGGCGGCGCTGGTTATCAGCTCGTCGAACCTGTGCCTTGAGATCTTCCTGTACGCCGGATTCATGGGAGAGAGCACGGAAGACAGCCTCTCCTTCATCATCCATTTGTACCTGGCGGAGGTCGGTACGTTTGTGATGTGGACCGTGCCGTCCTCGTCGGTGTATTGATAGAAATCCGCCCAGGCCGTTGCCGTAATCGAGAGCAGTGCTATAATTGCGAATGTCAAAAGGATTGGTCTGGTCATCTTCGGTCTTTGCCTGTTCTGTGCGACAAGCCGAGCCGGGTGTGCCAAGGGGGCATGGTGCCGAGAATCGAACTCAAGCCGGCGGAATACGTAAGTAAGTCTACAACGCCAATGTGAAAAGGGCAAGGTTTTTTTAAACATGGACGAAACACCCTCTAATTTGGAAATTGACAAAACACGCGTCTTATCATAACCTGAGGAAACTGATATTAATATCGTAAAAGTCACAGGAAACATTAAATATTTTTTATTCACAGGGGCTCCCCTTTGGAGAAAAGGCACGACTTTCTGATCATAGGCAGCGGCATAGCCGGGCTCACTTTTGCGCTCAAGGCCGCTGAAAGAGGCAGCGTCGCCCTTGTCACCAAGAGAAATATAAGCGAATCGGCTACTTACTATGCCCAGGGCGGCATCGCCTCGGTATTGAGCGCAGAGGACACCTTTGACGCCCATATAAAGGACACGCTCTACGCCGGGGCGGGCCTGTGCGACGGGGATATCGTCGAGATGGTCGTGAGGGACGGCCCTGCCCGCATCCAGGAGCTCATCCATCTCGGCGTGAAGTTCTCAAGCAGGCGTGAGAACGGCGCGGAGCTCGACCTTGGCAGGGAAGGCGGCCATTCAAAGAGGCGCATCGTCCATGCCGAGGACCTCACGGGCAAGGCCGTGGAGGAGGCGCTCGTCGCCGCGGTAAAGGCCCATCCGCGCATCTCGGTATTCGAGAACCATATAGCCGTAGACCTCATACTCCATTCAAAGTTCGTCTCAGACTCCGGAGATGACGCTGTCTGGGGAGCCTATGTCCTTGATAAGAATACCGGAGAGGTCGTAACCTTCCTTTCACGGGCGACAGCGCTCGCCACAGGCGGCGCGGGCAAGGTCTATCTCTATACGAGCAACCCGGACATAGCCACCGGCGACGGCATGGCCATGGGCTACCGCGCAGGAGCCGTCATAGCCAACATGGAATTCATACAGTTCCACCCCACCTGCCTCTACCACTCAAAGGCGAAGAGCTTCCTCATATCCGAGGCCGTCCGCGGAGAAGGAGGCGTACTGCTCTTGAAAGACGGCACGCCGTTCATGAAAAACCACCACCAGATGGCAGACCTGGCGCCGAGGGACATCGTGGCCAGGGCAATAGACTACGAATTAAAGAAGAGCGGGGACGACTGCGTCTATCTGGACATAAGCTTCAAGCCAGCGGAGTTCGTGAGGGGCCGCTTCCCGAATATCCATAAAAAATGCCTTGAGTTCGGCTATGACATGACCAAAGAGCCCCTGCCCGTGGTGCCTGCGGCCCACTATACCTGCGGAGGCTTGAAGACCGACAGCCGCGGCACGACCAATATAAAGAGGCTCTACGCGATAGGCGAGACAGCCTGCACAGGCCTTCACGGGGCAAACCGGCTGGCCTCGAACTCCCTTCTCGAAGCCCTTGTATTCGCTGACAGGGCATCGAGCCACGCGATAGAGATGCTTAAATCGGACAGGGCTGATGTGCCGGCAATACCCGAATGGCAGACCGGAGGGGCGGTGGTGAGCGACGAAGCCGTCGTCATCACCCAGAACTGGGACGAGATACGCCGCTTCATGTGGAACTACGTGGGCATCGTCCGCTCGGAGAGGCGCCTCGAGAGGGCAGAGCGCAGGATCGAGCTCCTGAAGAACGAGATAAACCAGTACTACTGGGACTTCACGATAACCAATAACCTGGTAGAGCTCAGGAACATAGCGACTGTCGCCGAGCTTATCATCAAATCAGCCCGAATGAGAAAGGAATCCAGGGGCCTCCATTACAACATAGATTTTCCGGAAAGGGATGACAGGTTCCTTGAGGATACTCTCATAAAGGGCTGAAGTTAATATAAAAAAGGGCAGGTCCTGGACCCGCCCTTTTTCAACTTGAGGACGATTTACATAAGCCTTCCGCTATGACCTTGCCGGATGGAGCCTTATCGTCACGGTAGTCCCCTTACCTTTTTCGCTGTCTACTTCTATCTCGCCGCCGTGGTCCTGCACTATCCTGTAGGTTATTGTAAGGCCGAGGCCCGCGCCCTCGAACTTGGTCGACTGGAACGGGTTGAATATCTTCCTTACCTCCTCTTTCGTCATGCCGATCCCGGTATCGGTTATCCGCACGGCCAGCGTGTCGCCTGCCTCGGGAACCGTCTCTATCGTTATCACCCCTGTCTTCTCAATGGCCTCTACCGAGTTCTGGAGGATATTGAAGACCGCGGTCTTCATGTTGCCGTAGTCATAGTTGACGGGCGGAGGATCGGGCATGAGGCTCAACTTTACCTCTATGGACTTGCCCTGCCCTTCTATGATTTCCAACAGGGCCTTTGCGGCCTCTGACACGACCCTGTTTATGTCCCCCTTTACCAGCGTGGAGACCAGTATCCGCTTGTACTCGTCTATCCTGCCGAGCATGCGCTCGAGACGCTCTACCGACCTTATTATCCACTGGGCGTAGTCCCTGTGCTGCGGGTCTGTCTCGTGGTCGTAGAGACGGCGCGCTATGCCGCCTATGGCCGTAAGCGGGTTCCTTATCTCATGGGCTATGCCGTCGACCATCTCTCCAAGGGCCGCGACCTTCTCCGTATCACGGAGCTTTGTCTGAAGGGCTCGCATGCGCAGAAGCGATTTTACCCTGGCGGAGACCTCCTGGAGGCTGTAGGGCTTGTTTATGTAATCCTCCGCGCCGACCTCGAAGCCCAGGACCTTGTCCTCGATCTCCGCCCTTCCGGTGAGCATTATGACAGGGATGTACCTGGTCTCCTCCCTTGATTTCAGATGGCGGAGCGCCTCGTATCCGTCCATCTGGGGCATCATGACATCCATAATGACGAGGTCCGGGTTGAAGGAAACCGCCTTCTGGAGCGCCTCCACGCCGTTCCTGGCAGTCTCTAACTCGTAGCCTTCCCTCTCCAGCTTGGCGGTAAGAAGCGCGAGATTGCGCTCGTCATCGTCTACGGCGAGTACGCGGGGCTTCATCTCTTCTCCCCGCTTACCGTTTTTCTATTCCTCAAAAGATCCTCCCTGATACCTGAATAATAAAGGGCCTTTTCATAGCGCCCGAGGCCCTTTGCCGCCTCTATCAGCCTGTCAAGACCCCTGATGGCCATATCCGTCGCGCCTGCTTCCATATATGCCGAGTATGAACGCTCAAAAAGAAATAGCGCCTCATCGTACCGGCCGCTCTCAAAATTCAACTCCGCAAGCTGCTCAAGATCAAAAGCGACCTTGCCGGTCCTGCCGAGCTCCCTGTCGAGCCTGTACGCCTCGCTGAAATACCAGAGGGCGTCAGAGCCTGTCTGCCTTGAAGCGATGCCGGAGAGCCTCATGTTATCCGAAAGGAGCTCCGTATCGCCCCCGGCAGCGCCTGACGCTGATTTGAGCGCATCGATGGCTTCGGCAGGCCTGCCCGACTTTAAAAGAATAAGCCCTTTCAGGTTGAGCCTTGCCTGGGATGGATAGCCGAGCTTCGAATCTATTTCAACTGCCCTGTCTATGCTCTCAAGCGCGGCCTCAGGGTTTCCGGCCTTGAGCCTTGCCTCTGCGAGCGTCCCGTATGAATCTGCCAGCCCTTTTGAGTCCTTGAGCTTCCCGGCAAGCTTTATTGCCCTCGCAAGCTCGTCCTGGGCCTCTTTGTATTCGCCCGATGAGGTAAGGGCCTTTCCTAAACTTATAAGGACAGCGAGCTCTCCTTGCCTGTCGCGGGCCTTCTGGTTTGACGCCAGCGACGCCCTGAGGCCGGCAATGGCATTCTTCTCAGCGCCGAAATTGACTTCGGCCTCCTGCATCGGCGTCTTTGATGCCTTTCCAGCGCCGCAGCCCCAGAGAGCGAAAATAATGCACGCCAGGGCCAGTAAGGTACTTTTAGTCATCATCTTTGTGAAGGGATTGAAAAGTACCACCGCAGAACTTACACCTATATACTCTTATTAGTCAAGAACCTTTCTAATCTGGCTGAAAAATATCTTTTACCGCACAACTCTCTAATTATACAGCAAACGCCATAAACAGACGGATTCAGCAAGGAACAGGATATGAAGGCTGGCTAAAGGACAGAATCGAGAGGTCACATTGAAATGTTTTTAAGATCTTTCCGTTGAGAAGACGCGGGGGCTGAGAGAAGCCCCCGCTCAATCACCTCAGAAATCCGCCTTCAGCATCACGAACGGGCCTTTTACCGTTATATCGGCAAGGTCGTCGTCATTCTCAAGGTGGAGTTTAAAGACCCTGTAGCCGCCGGAAATAATGACAAACGGCGCGGGCTTAAGATTTACCATCGCTTCCCCGTCAACCAGATAGGCGTCGCTCCCAAGGCTTATGCCGGTTATCTCTCCGCCGACACTAAAGAGGAACGGGAGGCCCACCTGCGCCGCTATGCCGACAGTCGGTATCGGGGCCTTGAAGCTCTCACGCTCATCCAGGGTCGCGGACTTCAGGCTCGCCTCGACGTCAAAGTATTTGACCTCGAATATAACGCCGAGCTTGTTGTTGAGAGTATCTATTATGTCGTACTCATAGCCAAGGCGATGATAGTCCATCTTGAGCTCTGACTCGACGTTGGTCGAAGCCGAGTAAGTCTGTCCGTTGAAGACAATCGAACTGGTCAGGGTATTGCTCCCCTCCCATTTAAGGGGCATGTAGCCGTACCTTATCTTGTGGCTGCCGAGCTCGAGGGTTATCCTGCCCTCCACGAAGTTCTCGTCGTCAATCCCGAGGTCGTCGACCAGGTTTATGTCCGTGCCGACAGCGCTGCCTTCAGATACCCTTATCGTGTCGTCAAAGTCCGAAAACCAGTACCTGGCCTCGACATCTACGATGGCGGAAGCCTTTGTTCCAAAGCCCAGGACGAATACGACTGCCAGAAGAATAGCCAGCTTTCTCACGCAATACCTCCTCAGGGGTAATTTAACCAGTTCGCTGAAAACTCTTACTATGCTAAGGCTTCAAATAAGCTCCATATGCGAGGCCCCGGTTAAATCGGGGAGCGAGGAACGAGTCGTACTCTTCTTGTACGTCGCTTCTGCCGCTTCTGAAGCCAACAAAGCAGATGGACTTATTTCATGCCTGTATCAGTTGAGCACGAAGACAACCTTCGCGTTCACGAAGAACCTGCCCGTCTGGTTTGAGGAGAAGACGGCGCTCGCCTCTTCAGGGCCGAGCTCCGCGTCAGTGGCTCTCGTCGCGCCAGCCGCCTTGACGACTAACGGGTTTGCCGAGCCCCTCTTGAGGAGCATGGCGAAGGCCTTGTCTATGCTGTCGGTGTAGGCCGCCGGCCCGTTCTCTGCGACGACCTCGGGCGCGGCCTTCGACGGGTCGTACAAGACCTCCCCGCCCTGCGTTATTATCCGATTGATGAGCGCGGGCCTGAAGCCTGTGCCGCGCGCGTCTACTATGAGCCCGTCATGGCTCAAGCCCGGCTGGGAGACAAGCGGCTGGAACCGGGGCGACTCATCAGAGGAGAAATAGGGCAGGAGCGCGCCCGCTATTCCGGAGACAGGGACCGACACGTAGACGACCGCAGTCGCGTTGACAGGGTCGTATATCTCCTTTATTACCTGCGCCCCCTTGACGAGGCCCTGCACAGAGGTACGGACGACGTCAGACGAGGCCGCGGCGTTCTCCACGGTCGTATCTCCCGTGACAGCCACGCCGCCCAGCACCTCGGCTATCTCCCTCAAGGCAGTCGTCTTCGCGGCCCTCATGGCCAGCATCCGCTTCTGTGCCTCTGACATCGGCTTATCCGGGGCATAGCCCTCGCCCTTGACTGTTATCGCACCCTTTATGAAGGCGTCCTTTGCGTCAGGCGTCTCAGAGGGCATCTCCAGGGCGGCCGCTATCGCGGCGGCGGCAAATACCAGCGCGAAAAAAGCTGTCAGCAGTAATCTACGCATCTGTCTCTCCGGAGTCAGTATATGTTGAGCTGGTGTTTCAAGGTCCTTATCGCCATTATGGCCTCTGCCCCGTCGACCGCGTCATCCGGCCTGAACTCGCCGGAGAGCTCCGTCTCCATGAGGTTCCGGGTGGTAACGCTCATTATGGCGTTGTACCATGACGATGATGGGGCCACGTCAGGGAAAGGCGATTGGCCGTGGCCTAAAAAGGCCGAAGCGATCTTCTCATTGCCGGTGAGCTTTATTACGATATCTTCGAGCGCGAGAGCAAGCTCTTTCCTCTTCACCGGTTCATCGGGCCTGAAGATGTTCGCCCTTGTGGTCTCGTCATACGAAGGCTCCAGGCCCCTTACGCCGAGGCCTATCAAAGACGATACCTCTTCCTTGAACGGGCTGGCGAGCACGTCATGAGGCACGAACCTGGCCTCTTTAGGCTTCACAGGTATGCGGCCCATAAAGAGCTTGTCGACCTTGAGCTCGTCTATGAGGAGGGCCGCCATGTCCGCCCTGCTTACGGTGTCTCTCAAGGCTATGGTCTTGCCCACGTCCCCGAGGGTTATGCCTGATATGGCGCGGACCATCTTATCAGTCCTCTTCCATGCCTTGTCAGAGGGGCCGTGCCACCTGCCGTCCTTCTTCGAGTTGAGGACTGAGCTGAAAGAGTCCCGCGCCTTCTGGAACTCCCTTGCTTCGAGATAAGCCGCGCCCATGAAGTAATCGGCTGACTCCCTGCCCTGATAGAAGATGAGATTTCCTTCGTCGACCTTTAGCTTCCACGCCGCCTTATGGTGCTCCTGGACGTCTTCGAGCCAGTCCTCGCCCTTCAGGACAGTCGCCACCCGCATCGAAGCGAGCCTGTAGGCGAACAGGTCCTCAGGGGTCTTTGAGAGCTTTTTAGCCTTTTTGAGCTCCTCATTGGCAGCCACATTCCGGTCCGGCCCTTTATACGACTGATAGAGCGGGTCCCCTCCCTTTATTGCAACCGTAATAGCCGCGCCGGCGTGGGCCGGAGCGAACTTTTCGTCGCACCATGATGCGCGGCTGAATTTCTCGGCGGCGCTGTCAAACAACCCCCTGTCGAGAAGCTCCATGCCAGAGAGGTAATGGTGCCTGGGGTTGTCCTCAGGGGATGTACACCGTACGGGCGGCTTGGAGCACCCGTATACGGCTATTGCAACCAGCAGGAGAACAAATGCGGAAAGCCTCCTCATCAGAGCCTCCTATCTCTTGACCTTTATCACATCCCCGGCCTTGAAGCCGGAGCCGGTGTTCACCACAGACTCGGATATCCTGTCATTCTGGTGCTCGGTTATCTTCACTTCGCCTATG
>MGPL01000113.1:0-12110 GCA_001797415.1 Deltaproteobacteria bacterium GWA2_55_10 | reverse complement strand
CCTTTGACAGCGCGTCGCGGAGCGCCCCGTCGCGAAGCCCGGGGTCGGCCGTGGACTTTGCCCCCAGGCCCAGCACGCCGCTCGTGCTCTTCGAGTACTCGCCCATGCCGGACTCCGCCACCAGGCTCTTTCCGGACGCGACATCGACAAGGGCGTAATCGACCTGAACCCTCGCTATGTGCTTCTTCTTCTGGGTGAGGAGCGTATCGGACGATTCCTCAAGCTCGTGATAGGCCGTAACAGAGCCGGTTATCCTGAAGTCCAGCGAATCGTATCCTTCCGCGGCGTCCTTCTTCCCCTTCTTTACTACGCCTGTCTGCTGTAATTCAATGAGCCTGTCCTGCTCCTTGAGCTCTCCCTTTGTAACGACTATGGGCTCAAGGCCGGTCTGCTTTACTATGGTCCGCAGTATGTCGGTCGCGGCCTCGCCGACGCCGATGGTCTTGCTCGGGGTCTTGTTCTCAAATTCCAGTATGGCCACATTATACTCGGGGCCCCTGTACTTTGCCCCGGCCTCTTCGAGCTTCTTTGTCTGGTCAGTGAGCGTTACGTCGTCCTTCACGGCCCCGGTCGTCTTTATGCCGCAGCCTGATATGAGCCCCGCGAACACCAGCGCCGATATTGCCAGAAAACCTGCCTTTGCCTTTATTCTCATCTCCTATCCTCCTTTGAAATCCATATCACGGGGACATCGGGACATCGGGGGCAACGGGCCTGCCCGGCCCTGACGGAAGCCCTGCCATGACCCTGTCCATCATGCTGTCGGTCTCAAGCCAGAGGTGCACGCCCAAAGCCTTGGTTATCAACTTCTCGCCAAGCGAGATGATGGCCGCGTCCTCGACCTTTTCCGTAGCGCCGGCGAATATGATGTGCCAGTCATTGAGACCTTCTATCTCATCAAGGCCCTTGATCGTGCTGTAATAATCCAGCGCGTCGTCCTTTGCTTCCTTATAGATAGTGACTCCCACTCCTGCCTTGCTTCCGGCGATAACGCGCTTTACGCCCAGGCCTCTCGACCACACTACCCGGCCTGTCCGCGTATCCACCAGCTTAAAGCCAGCCCTCACCTTTTTGACATTATATACGCCTGTAGTAATATCGTCGAAGTTAAGGACATACCCGTAGATGACGCCGTCGACCCCGAGCGCCTCTCCGAGCTGCGCAGGGTTTGTGAGCTCCAGCTGGGAGCCGAGCGTTATGCCCGTCTGGTTAAGCAGCAGCTCGTCGACATCTTTCAGAGGCATCACATTGTAATGCCTGTGCTGTATCCTCTTCTGGAACTCCTCCCTTATGGCCTTTGGCCCGCCGACGTCGTTGGTGGCGTTATAAAAGGGCAGCACCGCTACCGAATATACCGGGGTGGAGAGGTTCGGCGGATACTTCGGTATATGCGCCGAGCACGCTGCGGTTATTGCAAGGAGCGCAAGGCAGAGCAGCAGATTCCTGAACGATGCAGCGTAACTCAGTTGCCGGCCTCCACCTCGATGGTGTTCCCCGTAGCGCCTATGACCTTGTAGCCCTGCCTTGATATCTCGTCGGCTATGGCCTGTGCAGGTATCTTCGATTCGACCTCAAAGGCAGTGTCGGTCCCTTCAAAGCGCCTCTGGTAGACCGCATCCACCCCCCTTATCCTCGACCTCAGGAGCCTCTTGAACTCGACCGCCTTCTCGTACGGCGCCCCCTTGAGCGTAATAATTACAAGGTCCTGGCCCGCCCACTTCGCGGTTATCTGTTTTATGAGGGCGTCCGATAGCTCCCTGGAGGCCTTTGTGATGGCGTCTGCCCTGCCAATAGAGCTTGAGATGTGCCTTGCGATGCCGTGGCCTTCAGCGGCGGCAAGCACACTGCCGTCGTCGACGCGGACAGCCTCCGCGCTTATATCGGCGAAAAATATCGTCACGAACGACGCCGACCTTGGGCCGTCCCGCACAGTCGCCTTTCCGAATACGACTATTCCGGCGCCAGAGCGTTCACCCGCCTTCCTCGCGTCGTCAATTGTAAGACCCTCGGCGCTGGAAAAGAAATCGTCCTTGCTATCCTTTGTTGCAGCAACGACGCTGAATCCCTTTGAGAGAAAAGTCTCCTTTAAAGAGACTTCTGAAGATGCCGCTTCCTCCTCGCTTCCGGACCATGATTGACTGTCCTTGCCGAGCCTCTTCTCCGCTATCATGAAGAGCACCCTGGGCCTCTGGGCCTTTCTCTGTATGAGGCCAAGCGCGTCGAGCTCGTCCTCGACCTCGCCGGATGCCACGATGGCCCTGACCTTCACCGTATAGGCGCCGTCTGCCTGGGATTCGCCAATAATAGCATAGCTCTTCACATAGCCTTCAGTGCGGGTATAGATGCTGTCACGGAGCACCTCGTAGCTCTCAACGACCGTATCTGAAGACACAAAAGCGCCGACGGTCTGCTCCACGGCTTTTCTCAATGCGTCGGCTGTGGCGCTGTCCCTGGCGACCACCGTATTGGAGTCCGCAATGGCCGCAAAGCCCGTTGCCTCTACGGTCATGGCCTTTTCAGATGCAAGGGAGTTGCTTGATATGAATAATTGAAGGATGAAGATGAGGGTTCCAAAGAGAAGAAGGGTCGACGGCCCGAGGGCCCGTTTCCATTCGATCATGTAAGCCTCCGTTTTCCGGCTGCCCAGCGATTTTAAAACCAAATGGGGA
This sequence comes from Deltaproteobacteria bacterium GWA2_55_10, assembly GCA_001797415.1. Classification (GTDB taxonomy): domain Bacteria; phylum Desulfobacterota; class GWC2-55-46; order GWC2-55-46; family GWC2-55-46; genus UBA5799. The sequence continues at coordinate 9,441 of MGPL01000113.1, read as the reverse complement.
TCGTACTTACAAACTTATACCACATTTCATGGGCCAAGTCCATTTGAGGCGCCTGCCTGAAGACCTTAATTTTTCAGGTCTTTCTCATGCAGAGTGGCAGGTCGGACAAACAAAAACAAGACTTGGGCGCTACCGGGTCTATAGCATGGACAGGGGCGCTTTCATGTGCGCCTGCGCACATGAAAGGCTCATCGGGAATAGCGGCTTCAGTCTGAAGCCTCCGAGAAGTCTTTTTTTACGGCCTGGAGCGCGCCGGGCTCGAAAAGTAGTTCCAGAACTGTCAGCCCAAGCGCCTTTACGCCTTCCATGAGCGCCCTGTGCCCGTCCGGCGAACAAGTCGCGTCCGCGAACTCGCGGGTATGGATGTTGATGCCTTTCCGTATTGGCACGTGCGGGTGTATGGCGGGTATAATCTGGGATACGTTCCCGATATCCGAAGAGCCCGCGCTCTTTTCAGGCGCGTCCTCCTCTTCAGAGAGGCCGAGATGCCATAAAGACCTCCTGTATACATTGGCGAAAGCCTGGTTTATCTTCATGGGCGCGTTGAGGTCGCCGACTTCGGCAAAGTCCATTGTGCAGCCAGCAGACACGGCCGCTCCCTTCGCGCAGTTGATTACCCTCTCCTTTACCGATGCCAGCTCCAAGAGGTCCTTTGCCCTTACATAAAAACTGGCCGCAGCCCTCTCCGGGATTATGTTCGGGGCCTTGCCGCCGTCGGTGATGATGCCGTGAACGCGAACGTCTCCCCTGAGCTGCTGCCTCAGGAGGCCGACGGAATTAAAGAAGAGTATGACAGCGTCGAGCGCGTTTACGCCCTCTTCAGGATAAGCCGCCGCGTGGCTGGTCTTTCCGTGGAATACGAAATTGATGCGAACGAGGCCAAGGAAGTTCTTCACGACCTTCCTCTTTGACGAACCGTGGACCATCATGGCAGCGTCGATATCATTAAATACGCCTGCCTTACACATCTCTATCTTGCCCTTGCCCAACTCCTCAGCCGGTGTGCCGAGCACGATGAGCGTGCCGCTGCCGGGCTTCAAGAATTTGGGAAGGACTGCCGCAAGGGCCGCGCCAGCTCCGGCTGAAGCCGTGCCGGCTATATTGTGCCCGCAGCCGTGGCCTATCTCAGGAAGGGCATCCATCTCCGCAAGGAGCGCAATCTTAGGTGAGCCGCTGCCCAACGACGCCCTGAAGGCGGTAGGCATGCCTGCGATACCAGACTCTACCTTGAAGCCTGCCTCTTTCAGCAGGGCCTGCATCTTTGCAGCGGTCTTCTCCTCTTTGAGCCCAAGCTCCGGGTTTCTGAGGATATCGTCGCTTAGATCGGTCAGCCTCTTTTGAAGGCCGTCCGCGACTCGCAGTAATTCTTCCCTGGCCTCACGCATAAAAACGCTGAGCCCCCTTTGAATATTTTGACGGATTTAAAATGGACAGGCCGCCCCCTTTCGGGGGCAGCCCCAAAGACGATTAAGATTGGCCCTGCATCGCCTCGATGAGTATTTTGGCGACCTCGGGCCTGCTGAACTCGGGCGGCGGGTATACGCCTGTACGGAGCATCTCCCTCACCTTTGTCCCTGAGAGGATGACGTGCTCAGAGGAGTCGTGCGGGCAAGTCTTGTATGACGCCATACCGCTGCACTTCTTGCAGAAGAACGTGTGGTCGAAGAAGAGCGGGGTTATGCCGATTGCGAGCGGGTCGAAATTGTCGAAGATGTAATGGGCGTCAAAGGTGCCGTAGTAGTTGCCCACGCCGGCGTGGTCCCTTCCAATGATAAAGTGCGTGCACCCGTAGTTCTTCCTTATGAGGGCATGGAATACCGCTTCCTTGGGGCCCGCGTACCTCATGGCAGCAGGGTTCACGACGAGGGCCACCCTGTCCTTCGGATAATATCCGTCGATGAGCGCGTGATAGCACTTCATGCGCACCGAGGCCGGGATGTCGTCGCCCTTCGTCTCGCCGACGAGCGGGTGGATAAGTATGCCGTCCACAATTTCCAGCGCGGATTTCTGGATGTACTCGTGCGCCCTGTGTATGGGGTTCCTGGTCTGGAAACCTACGACCCTCTTCCAGCCCTTCTCCATGAAAAGAGCCCTCGTATCCCTGGGGTCGAGCCTCTCATCCTGAAACTCCGTATGCTCGGGCCTCTTTATCAGAGAGATCTTCCCGCCGATGAGCATATCCCCCATCTCGTATACCTTTTTCACGCCGGGGTGCTTGTCCTCGGCAGTGCCGTATACCTGGATGGCTTCCTTCTCCTTGTCATGGGGGAATATCTCGTCTATCTTCATGACGGCCAAGATGACCCCTTCGCCGTTCACGAGCGTTACTTCCATTCCCTCTTTCAATACGGAAGCCTCGTCCTTTGTCACGGAGAGCGTAATGGGCATTGTCCACGGCAGCCCGTTCTTCAGGTGCATGGTGTCCATCACAGAGTGGTAGTCGTCCTTGCACATGAAGCCCTCAAGCGGGCTCAAGGCGCCGATGGATATCATCTCGATGTCGGATATCTCCCTGTCGTTCAGGGTTATCTTCTTAAGCCCCCCGGCCCTCTTCTCAGCCTCTTCGCGCTCCTTGCCTTCGAGCGCCCTGTTTACAAGCACTCCGCCGTGCGGCTTTATCAATCCTTCCACTTATTCCACCTCCTAAGTATTCTCAGCCAGGCTGCTGAAAAAGTCCATCTGCTGTGTTGTCTCGTCGCTCGACGCCTTGCATATGGAGCTTTTTGAGCAGCCCGATCAAAATCCGGGCATGAGGACCTATACGCAAATGCCGTCATTGCGAGCGGAGCGAAGCAATCTCATTCTTTATATTCAGATACCGAGATTGCTTCGTCGCTGCCGCTTCTCGCAATGACTGATTGACTTACTTATGCAGACCGCACTCCGTCTTCTGGTGGCCTGCCCATCTGCCTGCCCTCGGGTCTTCGCCGGGCATGACAGGCCTTGTGCAGGGCTCGCAGCCGATAGAGGGGAAGTTATTATCATGGAGCGTGCAGTACGGGACATTGTTCTTTGTGATGTAGTCCCAGACGTCCTTCGTGGTCCACCTGACGAGCGGGTTGACCTTGACGAGGCCGAACTTGGCGTCCCAGCTGACGACAGGCGCGTTCGCCCTTGTGGGGGCCTGGTCGCGCCTGATGCCGGTTATCCAGCACCTCAAGCCTGAGAGCGCCTCGGCGAGCGGGACCATCTTCCTTATGTTGCAGCACTTGTCCGGCTCTTTTTTCCAGAGCTCCGGGCCGAACTCGGCGGCCATCTGCTCTAAAGTGCTCTTCGCGCCGAACCTGTCGAGCTTTATCCCGTACCTCTGCATGAGCCTTTCCTTCACTTCATGGGATTCCTTGAAGAGCAGGTCTGTGTCGAGATAGAATATCCTCGCGTCAGGCTTTATCTTTATAAGCATGTCGACCAGCGCAACGTCCTCTGCACCGAAGCTGCATGCAAGCGATAGGTCTTTTGTCTCGAAGTTCTCAACAGCCCATTTGACGGCCTCTTCGGGGGCCTTGCCTTCAAGGCTGTCGCTTACTTTCTTAAGCTCATCCTCTGTCCACGCCTTTGACATCTTTCTTATCCTCCTTTGTAGGTTCCTGGCTGTCAGTAAAGATCAAGACTTCGCAGGGCGCCTTGCCGGCTATCTCGTCCGCATAGGTGCTGGAGAAATACTTGAAAAACGCCCTTCTCTTCCTCTTTACAAGCACTGCCGTTGTTATTCCCATCGACTCTATGGCTGAGAGCACCGCTGTAACGGGCTCCCCGTCTTCCACGAGCGGCTCGAAGGCCACCCCTTCTTCCATCGCCTTTATCTGAACCCTGCCGAGCTCTTCATAGCCGCGCTGCCTCATCTCCTTCATTATGGCTTCCGAGACCTGGGTGGAAGGCCTGTCCCCGATAAAGCCTATGTCGGAGAAGGTATCGAAGGCCTCGCTTGCAGTGCCGGCCGCGAGCAGATAGAGGGCCACGAGCATTGCCTTGTCATCCCTGGCCCTCTTTACGGCGAAGTCCATGGCTTCGTCGGACCTTATCTGCGATGAAAGGACGAGGAGCACCTTTTTCATATCAATATCCCATGCCTATGAGCGGCCACCAGAATGCCGCGACAAGGTTAAAGACGATCCATGCCAGCACGGTCATTATGGCGCCGCCCTTGATCATGTCGCTCACGGTAACGTAATTCGACGAGACCGCTATGGCGTTGGCCGGGGTGGACATCGGGAACATGAACGCGAGGCCTGCCGGGACAGCTATGGCGAAAGTGACTATCGAGGGGTCCATGGACAGGCTCCGGGCAAGGCCTATGCTCACGGGCAGCAGCACCGCTATAACGGCCGCGTTGCTCATTGCCTCGGTCATCAATATGGCGAGCAAAGAGAATATCGCGAAGACGGTCCAGGGATGTCCGGCCCACTGCCCTACGGTCTCGTTCACTATCCATTTGGCGGCGCCGCTCTTATCGAGCGCGGCCCCGAGCACTATGGCCCCGCCGTACATGAGTATTATACCCCAATTGACGTATTCCTCTATATCTTTCCATTTGACGAGCCTGAAGATGAAGAGCGCCACCACGGAGCTCAGGGCTATTGCCGCGAGTCCGAGATGACTGCCGAGGAACATCCACGCCACTATCGTCAGCGCCATCACGCATCCGACCGCGTACTCCGGAAAGCTCATCTTCCCGAGGCCTTTGAGCCTTTTGGCTAATACATCATGCGCGCTATCGACGCCTGTTATGTCTATGGGATAGAGCCTCGTCAGGAGGAAATACCCGGCCAGGAGCATGATCACGACCAGCGGCAGAACGGCTATCGTATACTCGAGGAAGCCTATCGTGTCCCCGGTCGTCTCTTTCAATATGCCCATCGCGAGCGGCACCCTTGCCCCGCCCAGGAAAGTCGCAACGCCCCCGATCACGCAGCCCCACGCCAGGGAGAAGAAGATGAGCTTGCCGTAATTCGAGCGCCCGGGCTTGAGCCCGAGGGCCTTTGATATCTCGAGCACTATCGGGAAGAGCATGGCAGCGACCGCGTGCTCTGACATGAAAAAAGAGAGGACGGCGGCCAGCAGGAATATGCTCAGGAGGAGCTTCTTCGGGGAGTCTCCATAGCGCTGCATTATGTTCAGGGCTATCCTGTTAGAGAGGCCCGAATGCATGACCGCTCCCGCGAGGATGAACGCGCCCAGGATGAAAAATACCGCCTCGTTCCCGAAAAGGCCGTAGGTCTCCTTGCTCGGCAGTATACCGAGTATGGGCACAAGGACTATGGCGAAAAGGCTGGTGATGGCCAGAGGAACCGCATTCGTTACCCAGAGCACGAGGCAGAGCATGAATACGGCTATGGCGTTCTGTCCGGCCGGGGTAAGGCCTGCGGGGGTGGGCATCTGTACTACAAGGAGGAATACCAAGCCGAGCGCTACAAAGAAGACCGGCCTTACGGCCTTGAGCGCCAGGATGAGCCATATTGGCCGTGTATCTATTTCAATAGCCACCGAAAACTCCGAAAAACATCAATGCTCGGATGATGGGTCCGGGTCCTTATCCACCACCCTGAGCTTACGTCTTAATGAAGAGAGCCCCCAGGCCGTCTTCATTCCGATCTTCGATTTGTAGAAGCTCTCCATAAGGCCTCCCCTGGACTCGTCCACAAGGCCTCTTATCTCAGCGGGCGTAGTGACCATGCTGAGATCCCTCACCCAGTTGAGGTTTACCTTCTTCTTCGTGACCGCCTTGTATAGGTGCTTGTAGACCGGGATTATTATCTCCGTCGTAAGGGGCGAGATGCTCAAGTCCTTCTCTGAAGAAGGCCGGTATATGGGCAGCACCGGCACTACGCCCATGTCCGTGAGGCAGTCTATGCCCATGCAGGTCGAGCCAGGGGGCTCGAGCCCGACTATCAGATGAGATGCGACCGTTCCGTTCGGGAATATCTTCGCGGCGTACTCAAGGGCCTCCATGTACCTCTTGCGCCCTATCTGCGCCGCCCTTCCGGGGCAGATTATCTCGAAGAGCTCCTTGTCGAATATCTCGAGGTTATATAAGACCGAGTCCGCGCCGAGCGCGTACGTCTCGTCTATCCAGCGGTTCTCCTTTGGCGGCAGCGCTTCGACAGCCACGAGGCAGTTGAAGTTCTTCTTGATGGCCGTTATGTAGGGCCGGAGGAACTCTATGCCGCCGTCATCACCGGGGCTGAAGCCTATCGAGAGATATATTATCCTGGAGGCGCCTTCCTTCAAGACAGCCTCGACCGTCTCCGTCACCTCGTCGACAGAGTAGACCCGGTCGGAAGCCCCGTCCACGTTGAAGTTGCCCGCGCAGTATTTGCACTCGATGCTCCTGTTGAAAAAGTCGCATCTCTTCGACGGCGTGACGACAGTGTAGCTGCCGTGCACGGACGCTATCTCGGAGAACGGCACGCCCGTTGCCGTTCTCTTGCCGTAGAAGGCCGGCCTTTGCACGAGCTTTACGGGGACCTCATTCTTGCCGTCGGTTATGAAATACCGCTCTCCCCTTCGCTTGATGAGATACGGCGAGCCCTTCGTAAACTCCTCCCTGCACGGGATGTTCACGAGGGTGTCCTGCGGAAGGAGGATATCCACGCCTGAACAGCCGCATGCCCACGCCTTTACGACAGGGTCCTCCATGCGGATGCCCCTGAGCATAAGGTCTATCTTCAGAGCTGCCGGGTTGTCCAGGTATTTGCCCATAAGAGAAAACGGACCCCTGCCGCCGCTATGCGGCTTGCCTTGGATCCGGGCTGCACAATGCGGCCCGGACGAAGATTTTTACTAAATGGTATTTGAGGCTGCTCAAAAAGCTCCAGATGCAAGGCGTCGAGGAGCTCGCCGTACTCATTATGTATGTCGCTTCTGCCGCGACTCGACAAGCAGATGGACTTTTTGAGCAGACTGATTACTTCTCGCAGGTAACCGGCCTGAACTCGCAAGCCTGCTCCTCGTACTGCTTGAGCTCGGTGATGGTCGCGTTCTTGCCGCACAAAGCGCACTCAGGGTCTTTCATGACCCTGACCTTCCTGAAGGTCATCTTCAGGGCGTCGAATATCATGAGGTGGCCCTGCAGGACGTCGCCGATGCCAAGGAGCAGCTTTACTGTCTCAACCGCCTGGAGCACGCCGATGACGCCCGCGAGCGCGCCGAGTACGCCCGCCTCCTGGCAGCTGGGCACAAGGCCCTTTGGCGGCGGCTCAGGGTACAGGCACCTGTAACACGGAAAGCCCCCGTGCGGGTTGAAGACCGATACCTGGCCGTCGAACCTGAACATGGAGCCGGATACCAGCGGCTTCCTCTCGAAGAAGGCCGCGTCGTTCATGAGGAACCTTGTTGGGAAGTTGTCGCTGCCGTCAAGGACGACATCGTACTCCCTTATTATCTCCCGTATGTTATCGACTGTGAGCCTGCCGTGGAAGGGCTCGACCAGTACATCAGGGTTGAGCTTATTGATGCTCTCTGCGGCAGAGTGCACCTTCGGCTTGCCGACCCTCTCGTTGTTATGGATTATCTGGCGCTGGAGGTTGCTTAAGTCCACGCAGTCGCCGTCTGCAATGCCGATGGTACCGACGCCGGCCGCCGCGAGATACAGAAGTGCCGGCGAGCCGAGACCTCCCGCGCCCAGGACAAAGACCTTGCTCTTCAGGAGCTTTGCCTGGCCCCTTCCGCCTACCTCAGGCAGTATTATGTGCCTCGAATACCGTTCTATCTGCTCTTCAGTGAAATCCATTACCCTTCAGACCTCCTGCATGCTTATCCGGATATAAAAAAGCCCCTCTCAGGGGCACTGGAGCTGAAAAACTCAGATTTTATTCAGGCTTCAAATAAGCTCCATATGCGAGGCCCCAGTTAAAATCGGGGAGCGAGGAATGAGGCGTACTCTTTGCCGTACGCCGCTTCTGCCGCTTCTGCCGCCAACAAAGCAGATGGACTTATTTCATGCCTGTTAAGTCAGCTTGATCTTCTCTTCCCTGAACGGGCCGGTCTCGTCCTCTATGGCCCAGCTCTTGACCGAAGTCTCCTTGCCGCCCTGGACAGAGATGATGAAATACGAATAGCCGTGCTGCGCCCACTCCCTGTCAGTGGCAGACGGCTTGTCAGGGTGGTCGGGATGGGAGTGATAGAAGCCTATCACATCAAGGCCCTGGCTCCTGGCCATCTTGTCTATCAGGTTCAGTTCGTTGGCATCGATGATGTACCTGTCGTGCGCCCGGTCGGTGTTTGCGTTGGTCGCCCTGTGCGACTCGAAAATCTTCCTGTCCTGGAAGATCCCGCCGACCAGCACGCCGCAGCACTCGTGCGGGTAGGACTCCTTCGCATGGTTCAATATCTCTTCATAGACCGTTTTTGAGATATGCACGACGCTCTTGCCGAGACCGAAAAAAGATATCACTTATAAGGCTCCTTCAATTATTGGCGCGCGCGGCGCACCCTGCAATTCTTATTATATTTCCCAGAGCCTGGTCGAGAGGTACTTGTCTCCGTTGTCAGGGAATATAGCCACGACAACGCCCTTTTTGAGCTTTTTTGCGACTTCGATTGCGGCCCACATCGCGGCGCCTGACGACTGGCCTATGAGAAGGCCCTCTTCCAGCGCGAGCCTCTTCGCCATCGTATAGGACTCTTCCGTAGGGGCTGCCACCTTCTCGTCCAGCTCCTCTTCGTGATATATGCCGGGGACTATGGACGACGCCATGTGCTTCAAGCCCTCCAGGCCGTGAAAGGCCGTGGCAGGCTCCACTGCTATGACGCGGATGTCCTTGTTGAATTCCTTGAGCCTTCTGCCGGTGCCCATGACAGTGCCGCCCGTGCCGATGGAGGCCACGAAGTGGGTCACCCTGCCGCCTGTCTGTTCGATTATCTCGACTCCGGTGCCGTTGAAATGCGCGAGCGGGTTGGACGGGTTGTTGTACTGGTCGAGCTTGCAGTATTTCTCGGGGCTGTCTACGTAGAGCTTCCAGGCGAGCCTTATCGCGCCGTCAGAGCCTTCGAGCGGGTTTGAATAGATTACCTTCGCGCCGAAGGCGTGGAGTATCTTCTTTCTCTCTTCGCTCACGTTAGCGGGGACGACCAGCTCGACCTGATAGCCCTTAACCGCGCCTATCCAGGCGTAGGCTATGCCGGTATTGCCTGAGGTCGAATCGAGTATTATCTTGTCTTTCGTGAGCCTGCCGCTGTTCTCGGCGTCGAGTATCATGCTCAAGGCGGCCCTGTCCTTCACTGAGCCTCCCGGGTTGAAGCCCTCGAGCTTGGCATAGACCTCTACCTCTGGCAAGAGGTCTTTTGTGATGTTGTTAATCCTTACCAGCGGCGTATTGCCTACAAGGTCCAGGACCGAATTCTTCGTCATGGAATGAGCCTTCTCCGGAACTGCTTCAAGGAGCCTCTGTCCTCTCATCTGGATACCTCCCCAACGGGGGTGAACTTTTCAAAAAACTTAAC
>MGPL01000112.1:17796-19310 GCA_001797415.1 Deltaproteobacteria bacterium GWA2_55_10 | reverse complement strand
TGCTCTATCGTGTAGTTGAGCTGCCATTCGCTCGGGGCCAGGAAGGTAAGGTTCCCTTCGGTATCCCGCGCGAGGCGCATCATGTTCTTCTTCTCGAATTCCTCTATCTTTTTTTTCTCCCCGTCTATCCAGCGCGCCCTCTGGGCGTCGTACGGCTCGTACGCGGCGTCCACCCCGTACTCGTCCCTGAGCCTTGCCATCGTGACATCGAACTGGAGGGAGCCCACGGCGCCGAGGACATAGTCGTTGTTGGCAAGCGGCCTGAAGACCTGTACGGCGCCCTCTTCCGTAAGCTGCTCGAGGCCCTTCTGGAGCTGTTTGACCCTCAAGGGGTTCTTAAGTATCACCCTTCTGAAGTGCTCAGGCGCAAAGCTCGGTATGCCGGTGAACTTCAAAGGCTCCTTCTCTGTGAAGGTATCGCCTATCTTTATGGTGCCGTGGTTGTGTATGCCGATGATATCGCCTGAGAAGGCCTCTTCAACATTGGTCCTGTCCTGTGCCATGAATATCGTGGCGTTGGATAAGATCATCTCCTTGCCTATCCTGTGGTGCATGACCCTCATGCCCCTGGTGAACCTGCCGGAGCAAATGCGGATGAATGCTATCCTGTCCCTGTGGGCCGGGTCCATGTTGGCCTGTATCTTGAAAGCGAATCCCGCGAAGGGCTGCTCGTAGGGCGAGACTATCCTTTCGACGGCAGCCCTGGGGCCGGGCGCGGGAGCAAGCTCGACAAAGGCGTCGAGGAGCTCCTTTACTCCGAAGTTGTTTATTGCGCTCCCGAAGAAGACCGGGGTCTGGCTGCCCTTCAGGTAATGGCCTATGTCGAAGGGGTTTGCCGCGCCTTCGAGTAGCTCGATGTCATGCCTCAGTTCCGCTGCCTGTCTTCCAAGAAGCGTATCGAGCCTCTCATCCGACAAGTCTGTAATGACCATGCCTTCCGCGTCCCTTGTCTCCTGTCCGGGCGTAAAGAGGTGAAGCTCCTTTTTGTAAAGGTTATATACGCCCCTGAAAGCCTTGCCAGAGCCTATGGGCCATGAAAGCGGAGAGCATTCTATCTGGAGCTTGTCCTCAATCTGCGCGAGGATGTCCAACGGGTTCATGCCCTCCCTGTCCATCTTGTTTATGAAGGTGATGACAGGGGTGTTCCTCATGCGGCATACGCCCATGAGCTTCTCGGTCTGAGGCTCTACGCCCTTTGCCGAGTCTATAACCATGAGGGCGCTGTCGACGGCGGTTAAGACCCTGTAGGTGTCTTCGGAGAAGTCCTGGTGGCCGGGGGTGTCGAGGAGGTTTACCTCGAAGTCCCTGTAATTGAACTTCATGACAGAGGTAGTGACAGAGATGCCCCTCTCCCTCTCTATGGACATCCAGTCGCTCGTGGCATGGCGGGCAGCCTTCCTGGCCTTTACCGCGCCCGCGAGCTGTATCGCGCCGCCGTAGAGGAGGAGCTTCTCGGTTAGAGTGGTCTTGCCGGCGTCAGGGTGGCTTATTATGCCGAAGGTCCTGCGCCTGTC
>MGPL01000112.1:0-17773 GCA_001797415.1 Deltaproteobacteria bacterium GWA2_55_10 | reverse complement strand
CCCTTGAAAGCCCCCCTCACCTTACTCCTCTCCCCCGTGGGGAGAGGATATAAAATCGAGCGGCAAGCTGCTCGTATTTGATTGACCCTGAGAGAATAAAAAAATGGGCCTGGGACGGCCCATTCGACTGAGGATTATACAATAAAAGGGGTAGAAGGGTCAACAGATTAGGCGGCATGAAATAAGTCCATCTGCTTCGTTATTGCTTTAAACCCATCGGGTCGGGGAGATTATGATTATGAGTATGATTATATAATCCCCCTCTGTCCCCCTTTAGAAAAGGGGGAAGTAAATCTTAGTCATTGCGAGCGCAGCATTCAATTTTTGCTGTCCTGCAAAAATTGTCGTCGCAAGGCTCCTATCAATGACTTCAATCTTCACTTCATCAACAGCAAACTCAAAGCCATTACCGCCATGCCTCCGACAAGCCCAAGTATGCTGTCATGGCCCTTGCCATAAGCCCTGCTTGTCGGCAGCAGGCCGTCTATGCTTATGTAGACCATTACCCCGGCAATGCCGCCGAAGAGCATGCCCATGACCTGGGGCGGCACTCCCCCGCCGTTGCCGAAGAAGAACAATATCAACAGGTATGCGATTATCGCTCCGACGGGCTCCGCAAGACCGCTCAGCACAGAGTAAAAGAAGGCCTTGCTGCGGTTGCCGGTCGCGTAATAGATAGGCACGGAGACGCTTATGCCCTCGGGGATATTGTGCAGGGCTATGGCAACGGCTATGGCAATACCTAAACTCGGGCTCTGCAGGGCGGCGAGGAATGTAGCGAGACCTTCGGGAAAGTTGTGTATCGCAATCGCCAGTGCGGTAAAGAGCCCCATGCGCAATAGCTTCGCATCGTGTCTGCCGTGGTCGTGGGAATCCGTGCCGCCAGACCCGGCAATTGCCGCGAAGTCCGGCACAGGGGCGTGCGAGTTGTGCAGGGGCGCGGTCTCGGCCCCAGGGTGGGTCTCGTGAGGGTTCTTCGCGGCAGGCACGAGGTTGTCGATGACGCCGATAAGGATTATGCCGCCGAAGAACGATGCCGCGTTGACCCAATGGCCCCAGTACGGGCCGTAAGCCTCAGTAAGGGCATTCGTCCCTTTTATGAATATCTCGACAAAAGAGACATAGAGCATGACGCCCGCTGAAAATCCGGTCGAGACCGAAAGGAAGCGGTAATTGGTCCGCTTGGCGAAGAAGGCGATTGCGCTGCCTATGCCTGTGGCCATGCCTGCAACGACAGTGAGCCCGATCGCTATCCAGAGATTGTCCATTTATGCCTTGCCTGCAAAAAGTCGAATTGGTTTTCTATTGAACCTCCCCTCCCTTGACGGGAGGGGATACAAGGGGAGGGTGAATCGTTATCACCCCCACCTTATTCCTCCCCCGTCAAGGGGGAGGAGAAATAACGAAAATTCTCGGCGGGTTCAATATTGCAAATTACACCGAAAGTTCCATACAGCACTAATCCAGTCATCAGGCCCAGGGTGCAACCCTGAAGCTGCATGCTGAAACTACTCCTCCCCGCCCTTCTTTCTCATCTTCTTCACTACTGCCCTCTTTGACTTCTCCTTGAGCCGCCTCTCCTTCGAAGATACGGAAGGCCTTGTCTTTCTCCTTGCCTTCGGCACGATCGAGGCCTGCCTTATGAGATCTACAAGCTTATCGAGCGCCTCATGCCTGTTCTGCTCCTGGCTCCGGGAGGCGCGGGCGATGATCACTATCTCGCCCTCTGCGGTCATCCTCTGCCCGGCAAGAGCCTTGAGCCGTGTTTTCACATACGACGGCAGGCCTGACGAGGCCGCCTCAAACCTCAGCTGGACGGCTGTAGCGGCCTTGTTCACATGCTGGCCGCCCGGCCCGCCGGCGCGGATGAAGTCCCACTTAAGCTCCGACTCGTCCAGCCATATTGTATCAGTCACCTTTATCATGGACTGGAGTTTACACCAGCCGGTAAGGATAGCTCAAGTCGAAATACAAGAAGGCCGCAGGCATAACCTGCGGCCTGGAACGGTTCATTTCTTATTGGCCTACATTCCTGTGGTCCATACCCGGCCATAATTGCCGGGTATAGGGAGCTGTATCTCGGCGCCGCTCTGGATGTTCCAGAGGTTTATGTCAGCCCCTTCCCTTCCGTGAAGCTCTTCCATGTAGTTCCCGCTTATGGGGAAGTTAAAGGGTATGGTCTGCTCAGAGTCGCTGAAGTTCAGGGCCGTCAGGCTGAACTTGTCGTGTTCTTTCCTTGAAAAGAGAAGCACGCCCCTTGAGATGTAGTTGTCGTCGTTGTAGAAGTAGTGCTCCCCTGCCCTGAACTGCTCTCCCCTCTGGCGGAGCCTGACGAGCTTCCTTACGAGAGCGACCATGTTCCTTCCGACCTCGTCATAGAAGTACTCCCACCTCATCGGCCGGAAGATCGCCACCCGGCCCCAGCCCTGGTCCGGCACATTGTAGTTCTCGCCGAATTCCTGCCCCTGCCAGAGCATTGGTATGCCCTTTGCCGTAAAAAGGCCTATGAGGTAGGGCTGCACCTTGTACCAGAGGCTCCTGTCGCCTTCGGCAAGGAGCTCATTTCCGTTGAAGAAGGTCTTGAAGTGGCAGAGAAAGCGCGCGTGGTCATGGTTCTCCAGGTACTGCACCGCGCTCTTCTTTATCCTGTCGCCGTTGTACGAGACCGAATCCGGGTATCCGATAAGCCCGAACTGTAAGCCGAGCCTTCTCAAGGCCTCTGTGCTGTTAGAGCCCCTGGCAACGTCCTCCGCGGCGCCCATGGTCTCGTTCTGCCAGGTGCAGTTCGAGTAGGTGCGCTCCACGACCTCCCTCGGCCCTTCGAGCTGCTCCGCGCACTGTATGAGAGTCATCTCTCCGCCAGGGGACGAGAACCTCTGCCAGTGGGCCTGCCCTGTCCCCTGACCTATCATCGATTGGACGGTCTTGTATGTCTCATAAGTGAGCGCGGCGTAGCCTGTTCCCAGCGGGCCGTCCCACCATTCAGGCACGCAGTCGTACCTGAAGCCGTCCACGTGGTAGCAGTCCAGCCAATGGTGGTTGACGGTATAGAAGAAGTCCTGGGTGAAAGCCCTCCTGAAGTCCGTGCTCTCGCCGTAATAGTCCTTGGCGAAGTGGCCAATGAAGGGGTTTTCATGGTAGCCGAGCCTCTTGTAGACATAAGAGTACGGGAAATGGTCGCTGGTGTGGCCGTAGACCGAGTCCATGAGAACGGCTATGCCCTGCCTGTGCGCCGCCTCGATGAACCTCTGCATGTCCCTCCTCTTGCCGAACCTCTCGTCAACGCCGAAATATCCGATGGGCAGATATCCCCAGTCGACCTGGTTCGACACGTTCGACACAGGCATAAGCTGGATGCAGTTGACGCCAAGGTCGCGCAGATAATCGAGGTGGGCTATGGTCTTCTCAAGGTCGCCTCCGAACTCGCTTATGATGAGCTCGTAGAGGACTATGTCGTCGACCTTTGGCGTCTTCCAATTATGCTCGACGCCGTTGTCCCAGGCGTGCTGCTGATATCCGAGCGTGAAGGCGGAGAGCTTGCCGACGCCGAACTCTCTTGCAAAGGGGTCTACTATCCAATCTATCCTGCGGTCGCTCTCGCTGGCCGCGTTGGGGTTCTCGAGCATATCCCTGTAGACATACCTGCCCTGAGCGCCCCAGGCCGATTTCTGGTGCGGCTTTGAATTCGCGTCTATCCTTATCTGCACAGACCAGTAGTCCCCGTAGTCAGTGTCCTGCGAATGGGTCATCTCGAATTCAAGGGGCTGTATCTCCTGAAGGAACTGGTCGTTCTCGTGTATTATCTTGACCCACATCCTGTGCCCGTTTGCCGGAGTTACCCACGGCAGAAATATCCCGAACTGGACCGTATTGCCTTCCAGTTCCCTGGTCCCGAGTCTCTCAAGCGGCAGTAACCTCATGGGGGTGCCTCCTTTGTCAGGTTGCAACTCGCGATGTTTTGCCGGAGCTGACCGTCTGCGGATGGGGCAGCTCGCTTTCCTGTAAATAAAAACAGCCCTGGATGGTGCGGCTCATCCGTCCCGCAGGAGCCGATCCGCTCTGGCGGGGATCCATATTAAAATTATATCAGAGGTTTTCCGGCGAGGGCCGACTCATGCCTGGCCAGGGACGCTGATGGCTTATTTCATGCCTGCTGTCAGCCTTTTTCCATCATTGTCAGCTCCCATTCGTCCGCTTCCCTGTCGTACCGTATTATGTAGGTGAAGTCGTCGTCAGCCCTGAGCTTGAAATACTCGTCATCTTCGCCCCGCCACCTGTCGAGTATCTCTTCCACATTCAGGGTCTTCCCGGCGACCGTGAACGAAACAGGCCTTTCGTCAGCCTCGTATCCCGAATATGTGTTAACGATGAGCTTTATCCCAGGCATAAAGCAAGTCTACACCATTTCCTTCTACAATGCGGCTGCCAGCGGCTTATTCCCTGCAACACTGCCTGTTGTCTATGGGCTTGCGGCCCCGGCCGGGAAGTGAAACGGGCGTGCGCTTGAAGGTACTCTGGAGCGGGTATATACTAATACATCGGGGCTGTTGTCAATTCAAAGGAGGGGCATTATGGACAACAAGGAAATAGCAAAAGAGTTGAAGTCTCTTTGCAAGATCGATATTGACGCTTTCTTCGCTTACACCGAGACCTTTCGCCACATAGACATCCCTGACGTTAAAAGGAACGTCGAACGCTTCAGGGACGATCACGAAAGGCACATCAAGGACTTGTCCGATGAAATCCGCAGCCTCGGCGATGAGCCGCCGAAGTTCTCAAGGGACTTCAAGGGCTATGTCCTGGACATATTCACCAAGGTACGGAGCCTCACAGGCGTCGAAGGCGCGCTGAAGGCCTTGAAAACCGGCGAGGAGACCACGAACAGGAGGTACGGCGATGCGGTGAAGCTGGACTTTCCTGAGAGAATCCTGAATCTCGTGAACAAGAATTTCAAGGACGAACAGGGGCACCTGAGCTACATTGAACAGGCCATAAAGAACCAGGTCTGGAAAAAGGCCGCCTGAATCAGTCATACGGACGCTTTCACAGAGGCCGCCAGCATTAAGGCTGCGGCCTCTGTTTTTTTTTGCGCCCCGCAACGAAAGTGAAAACAATTGAAAAGACAAGGGGATTGATGATAAAAATACCATGTTGACCATCGCAGACGCGCACTGGAACGGATTGCGGAAAATCCGTCCTGGCGCATAATATCTTTCGATTCCGGCGAATCATTGATGCAATCTTTCATAAAAAACAGGGCTCTCGCAGATTGCCTCAAGCTCGCCCTTCTCCTTGCCCTGGCAGCTGCCGCCTACTACCCTGCGCTAAATGCCGGGTTCATCTGGGACGACGACCATTATGTTATAAGGAACGCCAACCTGCTCTCGCCCGGAGGGCTCCGGGACATCTGGTTGTCCACCGAGAGCCCGCAGTATTACCCCCTCGTCTTCACGACATTCTGGATCGAACAGCACATCTGGGGCCTTGAACCAGCGGGCTTTCACGCGGTCAACATACTGTTGCACGCGGCGAACGCTGCCCTTATATGGATGGTATGCCGAAGGCTTGACCTCAAATACGGGTACTTCGCGGCCCTCATCTTCGCGCTACATCCTGTGCACGTGGAATCGGTCGCGTGGGTGACCGAGCGGAAGAATGTCCTCTCCGGATTTTTCTACCTGCTCTCGCTCCTCGCGTTTTTAAGCTTCGAAAAAAAGGAGAAGGCTTGGGCTTATGCCGCCTCTCTCGCCTTCTTTTTCGCCGCGCTCCTCAGTAAGACCGTCGCATGCACCCTGCCCGTTGCCATTATCATCATACGCTGGCTCCGGGACGGAAGGATAGACAGGAATCTATTGCTGAGGCTCGTTCCGTTCTTCGGCGTCGGCCTTGTGATGGGCCTGGTAACGGTCTGGTGGGAACTCAATATAGTCGGCGCAAGGGGCGACGAATGGGCGCTGCCCGTCTGGGATCGCCTGCTCCTGCCCGGAAGGATAGCCTTCTTTTACGCCTTCAAGCTCCTTCTCCCGTTTGACCTGTCGTTCATATACGAGCGGTGGACGCTCGACCTCGCCGACCTCTGGCAGTGGATTTACCCGGTCGCGCTTTTCATATTGCTTGCCGCCCTCTTTATCCTCCGGGATAAGACTGGCAAGGGCGCACTTGCGGCTGTCGCCTTTTTCCTCGTGACGCTCTTCCCTGCCCTCGGCTTCTTCAATGTCTATCCTTTCAGGTACTCGTTCGTGGCAGACCATTTCCAGTACCTTGCGAGCGCGGGGCTCATCGTATTATTCGCCGAATCTGCCGGAAGGCTTACGGAAAAGGCCGGGGCCTTCAGGAACCTCCGGTTCGCGGCAGCGCCGATAATCATCGCTTTAGGGGCGCTTGCCTGGAACCAGACGCATATCTATAAAGACCTCGAGACGCTGTGGCGGGATACGCTGAGTAAAAACCCGGACGCCTTTATTGCGCACACCAACCTGGGCGCGCTGCTCTATGAGAGGGGCGTTTTAGACGAAGCCGTCAGCCACTATCAGGCCGCGCTCAGGATAAAACCCGATTCATCCATAGAGCACTTCAACCTTGGTCTGATTTATTACAAATCAGGCAAGGCTGAAGAGGCACTGAATGAGTTCCGGTCAGCCGTAAAATCAGACCCCGAAAACGTGATGGCCCGCGTGAACCTCGGCACGATTTTGACTGGTTCCGGGGATTACGATGAGGCGCTTGTAAACTTGAGCAAGGCCGTTGAGGTGGCGCCGGGATATCCGCTGGCCAGAAAGAACATCGCCGTATTGTACGACAAGATGGGTAAGCCGGGGATGGCAATCGAGCACCTTGAGTTCATAGTGGAAAGAGACCCCGGCAACCCGGTTATACGGAAGGACCTGGCCATAATGCTCTCAAAGGCAGGGCGCGCCCAGGACGCAATTGCCCATCTCAACTATCTCGTCCAGCGGGATGTCTTCACGGCGGAGGCCAGCAACAAGATCGGCGAGATACTCGCGGAACAGGGCCGCAGGGACGAAGCGGTCGTCTATTTCAAAAAATCCCTCTCGGCAAATCCGGGGTATGAAAAGTCAATCGAGAATCTGAAACGGTACGGACGCTGAACTGATGGATAAGAAATCATGCCAATGCGTTGAATTGAAATGGGAATGCTGGATAAAGGAATACGACAGCGATAACCCCGATTTCATCACGGGCCTCTGGTTCTCGACCGAGTGCGCAGCGTGCGGCGACATGCAATTCATCCCTCACGCCGAACTGGATGAAAGCACGATACCAAAGGAGATACTGGCAAGAGGGCTTGCGTGGCTGAAGAGGCAGGAAGAGGAGAAGGCCAGCCAGATACAGGAAAGCTGACTATAGTTGAGCATCAAACGACCAAGCCGATTTCCCTTCCGGGGAAGCCGGCTTTTTTATTTTTTTTGTCGAACCAGTAATAAGTTTGTTATTAACCTCTGCTATAATCAATGTACTACCTTTTAGCAGAGGCTCACATGGCAAAGCTGTTTTCGATATGCCTGTTGGTACTGCTCCTGCCAGCTTTAGTCTTGGCCAAAGACGATGCGGAGGTTTTCACAGCCGAGCCCGACGCAAACGGCGTGCAGAGGGTCGAAATATCGGGAGGGAGCTATTATTTCAAGCCCGATCATATAGTAGTACAGGCGGGCTTGCCCGTTGAGCTCCTATTGACGAATGAATCAACCATAGTGCCGCACAGCTTTGTGCTGAAAGCTCCAGAAGCAGGCATTGACATCGATGAAGACCTCACCCGGTCAACAAAGATATTAAGGTTTACGCCGACCAGGCCGGGAAAATATAAATTCCATTGCGACAGGAAGTTTATCTTCTCGAAGAGCCACAAGGAAAAGGGCATGGAAGGGACGCTCGAAGTAATACAATAGGTCTATAGCTCTTCTTGGCAAATCGGTGTATAAATAAAAGCCCGCAACACGAAAGTGTTGCGGGCTTTTGATTCTGGTCGGGGCGAGAGGATTATCTCGTCCATCCTTGGACTCGACCCTTCGGGCCTTCTGCGCTTCGCGCAAAAGTTCAATTTTGCTGTCCCTGCAAAATTGTCGGTTCCATTCGTCGCCTTCCATGGCTCCTCATTCCAGCCGCGACGCCTCGCTTCCGGCCCCGTCCCTGGGGCCTCTTCCTCGCTACTCGCTCGGCACTCGGCGCCTTTCGAATCCTGCCCATCAAATGAAAATATCCGTAACCCCATAAGGGATTACGGATATTTTGACTTGGTCGGGGCGAGAGGATTCGAACCTCCGACCACTAGCACCCCATGCTAGTGCGCTACCAGGCTGCGCTACGCCCCGAAATCGTATTCTCTAATTTTAAAGGGGCCTGAAAGGCCCCCATTGGAAAGACAATCTTAGCACAACACTTGCTGCCTTGCCAGAAAAAACAAGCGGAGATGCTTTTTTCAGACCAGCATCTTCCTTATCGAAGTCAGCTCTTTCTTTATGGACTTGAGCGCGTTCTGTATCTTTTTATCCGAGAATCCCAGGTCGAGCTGCTGTTTTGCCTTTTCGGCCTGTATCTCTTTTACGCGCTTCTTGGCCCCGTCGAGAGTGAAACCTTCCTTGTAGAGGAGGCGTTTTATATCGAGTATCAGATCGACGTCGCGCCTGCTGTAGACCCTCTGCTTGGTGAGCGACTTCTTGGGGCTTATTATCTTGAACTCGCTCTCCCAGTACCTGAGCACGTAGGGCTTTACCTTCGTGAGCGTGGCCACTTCGCCTATCTTGAAATAGAGCTTATCAGGTATCTGCGTCATCAGGGCCGCTCTTGAGCTAACTTTTTAAAACCCGCGAAATTCAGTTACACAGCCGCCGTGGGGGTCTGGGCAGAGGGCTGGTTTATCGACTTCTTCAGGAGCTGGCTAGCCTTGAAGGTCATCACCCTTCTCTGGTCGATGGTTATCTCGTTGCCGGTCTGGGGATTTCTCCCGCGCCTGGCCCTCTTCTGGCGGATGGTGAAGTTGCCGAAGCCCGAGACCTTGACCTTTTCGCCCGACTCGAGCGTTGTCTTTACGGTCTCGAAGATCTCCTCTATTACCGCCGACACGTCCTTTTTTGAAAAGCCTACCTTCTCGAAGACAATCTCTACGATATCCGCCTTGGTCATAGCAGTCCTCCTGTTAAAGCGGTTCTAATATGCGCGTTCACTCCCGTATTTCAGCCTGGAACCTGTCCTTGAGCTCTGATACAACCCTGCTGTGCATGTCTTCGACTTCCTGGTATGTAAGAGTACCCTCCCGCGACCTGTAGGTCACGCGTACGGCGAGGCTTCTCTTCCCGGAAGGTATGTTGCTGCCATAGTATACATCAAACAATTCAACCTTTTCAATATGTTTTGCATCAATCCTTTTTATCGAGTCTGAGATGTCCCTGAAGGGGGTCTCCTCCCCTGAAATGAAGGCAATATCCCTCTCGGATTCAGGAAATCTGGGCAGCTGGGAGTATCTTTTCACTGCGCTGGCGGCCTTGAGTATCGCGCCAAGCTCAAGCTCGAAGATGTAGGCTGGCTTCCGGATATCATAGCGGTCCCAGAGCTCAGGGTGCAGCTCTCCGATGGTCCCGGCAGGCTTCCCCGCTATCTTTACGACAGCGGTCTTGCCCGGGTGCATAAGATGGCGCTGGCCCTTTTCGAATATTGCCTTCTCTATGCCGATGCTCTCAAAAAGCCGTTCGACAATGCCCTTCGCGTCGAAGAAATCGACCGTATCCCTCGGGAAGCTCCAGCCGCTCTCGTAGCGGGCTCCGTAGATAAGGCCAGCTATCATCTGCCTCTCTTCGGGCAGCTTCTCCCCTGCCGCGAATACGGGCGCTATCTCGAATATCCTTACATCCTCGTTTTTTCTCGCAAGGTTGTACTTGAGGTTATCGAGGAGTGACGGCAGGAGGCTGCCCCTCATGATGACCTGCTCCTCTGTGAGCGGGTTCATTATGGCAACGCCATCTTTTTGAGGGCTGCCGAGGGCAAATGCATCCTTTGAGACAAAGCTGTAGTTCATGACCTCTACAAGGCCAGAAGCAGCCAGCGCCCCTTTTATCTTCTTCCTCAATAGCGCAAGCTCGCCCGGGTCTCCCGGTGCAAGCTTTGCTACAGGCAATTTAGCAGGTATATTATTGTAGCCGAAAATCCTGGCCGCTTCCTCGATGAGGTCTATTTCAGTTGCAAGGTCCATCCTGCTCGTTGGCGGGGTCGCCTCGATGGTGCTGGCTGACTTGACCTTTGCGCTGATTCCGAGCCTCCCGAATATGCCCAGGACCTCTTTCTCCTCAATCTCTACGCCCAATATCTCATGAGCGCGCTTGAGCCTGAAGTCTATCGGGGCAGGCGCGGACCTCGAAGGATAGATATCTATCACGCCCTTCGCTACAGTGCCGCCGGCGAGCTTCGCTATGAGATTCGCGGCCATATCGAGCGCCCTTACCGTGCCCTCTATATCGACTCCCCTCTCGAACCTGTAGGACGAGTCGGTCGAAAGGCCAAGCTTCCTGGAAGCGCTCCTCACTGCCGAAGGCTCGAACCACGCGCTCTCAAGGAGTATGTTTACGGTAGTCTCGCTTACCTCCGAACCCTTGCCGCCCATCACGCCAGCGACAGCCACCGGGGCAGCATTGTCGGCAATGACGAGCATGGAGGCGTCGAGCGCGCGCTCTTTCGCGTCGATAGTCTCCATGCGCTCGCCCTCTTTGGCGAGCCTGACTATTATTTTTCTGCCGCTCAGCTTATCGAGGTCAAATGCATGGAGGGGCTGGCCAAGTTCAAGGAGGACCAGGTTGGTCACATCGACGACATTGTTTATCGGCCTTATGCCGTGGGCTTCGAGCCTGTTTTTCATATCATCCGGCGACTGGGCTATTTTGACGCCCTCTATGACCCTTGCGGAGTACCTGCCGCATGGCGCGCCAGTATCTATAGATACCGAGGCGGTCTCGCCTATGGGCCTGCCGTTCTCGGCAACGGGGAATGATTTTTCAGTGAACCGCGCCCCTGTTACGGCAGAGGCCTCCCTCGCGATTCCCCTGATTGAAAGGAGATC
Source organism: Deltaproteobacteria bacterium GWA2_55_10 (assembly GCA_001797415.1). GTDB lineage: Bacteria > Desulfobacterota > GWC2-55-46 > GWC2-55-46 > GWC2-55-46 > UBA5799. The sequence continues at coordinate 6,708 of MGPL01000112.1, read as the reverse complement.
GGCCCTGTTGGGGGTAATGCCGGCCACCATCATGTAGTCAGAGCCCAGGATAGTGCCGTAATCGACGCCAAGCGGAGTCTCAGGCGGCAGTATCATGATGCCGTTCGAGGTGTCCTTGAGGCCGAGCTCGACCTCAGAGCACATCATGCCCTGGGACTCCACTCCCCGTATCTTGGACTTCTTTATCTTGAAGCCTCCGGGAAGCTCCGCGCCTATCATGGCAAGCGCGACCTTGTCGCCGGGCTTCATGTTCTTTGCCCCGCAGACGATCTGAAGCTCTTCCCTGTCGGTCCTCACCTGGCACAGAGAGAGCTTGTCGGCGTTCGGGTGCTTGTCGCAGGTGACGACCTGCGCTGTCACCACATTCGTAAAGGCGGCCCCTGTCTTGCTCACCGACTCTATCTCGGTGCCGGACATGGTGAGCCTCTCCGAGACTTCCTCAGCCTGAGGAAGTCCCTCAAGATACTCTTTTAACCAGTTGTAACTGAAAAGCATCTTCCACCCCTTTTTTAAAAAATTCTCTTACTACTCCAAGAGGGGTAAAACAGACGAGCCGGTATCTAAAACTGCTTCAGGAACCGCAGGTCGTTCTCGAATAAAAGTCTCAAGTCGTCGATGCCGAACTTGAGCATGGCAATGCGCTCTATACCCATGCCGAAGGCAAAGCCCGAGTACTCCTCAGGGTCGTACTTCACGGACCTGAGTACATTGGGGTGTATCATTCCGGCGCCGAGTATTTCGAGCCAGCCAGTGCCCTTGCAGACCCTGCAGCCTGCCCCGCAGCACATCACGCACCTGATGTCCACCTCTGCCCCAGGCTCGACGAACGGGAAGAAGCTCGGGCGGAAACGGACTCCCGTCTTTCCGAAAAGCTTCTCAAGAAAGATCGTGAGCACGGCCTTGAGCTCAGCGAAGGTCACATTCCTGTCGACCATGAAGCCCTCGATCTGGTGGAACATCGGCGAATGGGTGATGTCAGAGTCCCTGCGGTAGACAGTGCCGGGCGCTATTACGCGCAGAGGCGGACGCCTTGCCTCCATGACCCTTATCTGCACGGGAGATGTATGGGTGCGGAGCATCACTTCTTCGCTTACGAAGAAGGTGTCCTGCATGTCTCTGGCCGGGTGGTCTTTCGGGAAGTTCAGGGCCTCGAAGTTGTAGTAGTCGAGCTCTACTTCCGGCCCTTCAGCTACATCGAAGCCAATTGAAAGGAATATTTCCTCTATTTCGTGGAGGACCTGCGTGACGGGGTGCAGCCTTCCCGGATGCAGGTACCTTCCGGGAAGGGTTACGTCAATGCGTTCGCTCTCTATCTTGTGCTTCTTATCTTTTTCATCAAGCTCTTCGAGCGCCCTGTCAAAGGCCTCTTCGAGCCTGGTCTTCAAGCTGTTTATGGCCTCTCCGGCCCCTTTCCTCTCTTCAGGGGAAAGGGCGCCAAGACCCTTGAGGAGCCCGGCTACCTCGCCTTTTCTGCCGAGGTACCTTGCCCTGGCCTGCTGGAGCGCATCGCGGGACGATGCCTTTGAAAGCTCCTCCAGGGCATCCCTTTCGAGCCCTACAAGAGAGCCGCTCATGCAGCAAGCTTTGACTTTGCCATCTCGACCACCTTGGTGAACCCGGCGGGGTCGTTAACTGCCATGTCAGCCAGCGCCTTCCTGTCTATCTCGACATTGGCCCTCAAGAGGCCGTTCATCAGGCGGCTGTAGGTGATGTCGTTCATCCTGGCAGCGGCGTTGATCCTGGCTATCCAGAGACTCCTGATCTCCCTCTTCTTGGTCCTTCTGTGAGCGTAAGCGTATACCAGCGCCCTGTCCACGGTCTCCGTGGCTATGCGGTAGAGCTTGCTCTTTCCGGCCCTGTAGCCCTTGGCTTGCTTCAGTACTTTCTTTTTCTTCTTTTTGGCGTTTAAGCCTCTTTTAACCCTCGGCATAACTGCTGCTCCTTGACTATTTTCTGGATGATGCACGGCCGTACAGGCCGCCAATCAATAACAATAAAATCAACTACTTACAAACCAAACATGAAGAGGCCTCTTAGCCGTAAGGCAGAAGCTTCTTGATCGAGTCCTCGTGGGTCTTCGAGACAAGGTCAGATTTCCTGAGCACCCGCTTGACCTTCTTGGCCTTGCTGGTGAGCATGTGCCTCATCCCCGACTTATTCCTCTTTACCTTGCCGGTGCCGGTTATCTTGAACCTCTTTGCGGCACCCTTGTTCGTCTTAAGCTTGGGCATCTTTCCTATTCCTCCCGAGGCTCTGCCTCTGCTGCTTTGTCCTGCGCCGTCTCAGCGGGTTTTGCTGGCTTTTCGGTCTTTTCGAGCTTTTGCGGCGCCGGGACCAGTATCATGCTCATGTTGCGGCCGTCGAGCCGGGGCGAAGCCTCGACGGTTGCCACTTCCTTCAGCTCTTCCGAAACCCTCTTGAGCATCCCCATTCCAAGCTGAGTATGTGTTATCTCGCGGCCCTTGAATATTATGGAGACCTTGACCTTGTCCCCTTCGTCCAGGAACCTTCTTATATTCCGGACCTTGAACTGGAAATCATGCTCCTCGGTCTTGCCCCGGAGCTTAATCTCTTTAATGCTTATGACGGTCTGCTTTTTCTTGGCCTCTTTGGACTTCTTGCTCATCTGGTACTTGTATTTGCCATAGTCCATTATGCGGCAGACCGGCGGGTTCGCTGTCGGCGCGACTTCGACGAGGTCCAATCCGCCGCCCTCGGCAGCCGCCAGAGCGTCCTTGGTAGCCATCACGCCGAGCTGATTGCCTTCATTGTCAATGACCCTGACCTGTGGAACCCTTATCATCCTGTTGATTCTTGTGGTGTCCTTTGCTATAAGAATTCACCCCCTCTATTTTGGCGCCTGATTCTGAGACGCGCCAGGCCTGTTCTCGGCCTTTATTACTGTAATGAAATCATCGACCGGCATGGAAGGCAGAGTCGCCCCGCCCCTTAAACGCGGAGAGACCTCCTTTGCGCCGGTCTCCTTGTCACCAATAACAAGCTGGTACGGAATCTTCTTGAGCTGGGCTTCCCTTATCTTGAACCCGAGCTTTTCGTTCCTTATATCGAGCTCCGCCCTTATACCCTCTGCCCTGAGCTTCCTGTAGACCTCGGCCGCAAACTCGTCGCTCCGCTCGGTCACGGTAAGGACTACGGCCTGCACCGGCGCGAGCCATATTGGGAAAGCCCCGGCGTAGTGCTCGATCAGACATCCGAAGAAACGCTCAAGGGAACCCATGAGCGCCCTGTGTATCATTATGGGGCGGCTCTCTTTGCCGGCCTCGTCCCTGTAAGTGACGTCAAACCTCTCAGGCAGATTGAAATCGACCTGTATGGTGGAACACTGCCAGCTTCTCCCGATGACGTCTTTTATCTTTATGTCTATCTTCGGGCCATAGAATACGCCCTCGCCCGGGTCGATCGAATATTTTATGCCTTGCGATTCGAGAGCGCCCTTCAGCGCGGCTTCGGCCTTTGCCCAGTTCTCCAGGCTGCCGACGTATTTGTCCGGTCTGGTGCTTAAGTATATATCAAATTCGTTGAATCCAAAAGAATTTAATATGAAAAGCGTGAACTTGAGAACGCCCTTTATCTCGTCCTCGAGCTGGTCCGGCGTCATGAATATATGGGCGTCGTCCTGGGTGAACCCCCTCACCCTCAATAACCCGTGCAGCGCGCCAGAGCGCTCGTAGCGGTAGACCGTGCCGAGCTCAGCGTAGCGAACGGGCAGGTCCCTGTAGCTCTTTAGCCCGCTCTTGTAGATCTGTATGTGGAACGGGCAGTTCATGGGCTTGACTATGTAGTCCTGCCCCTCGACGTCCATGGGAGAGAAGAGGCTCTCCCTGTAAAAGTCCCAATGGCCGCTCGTCTTCCAGAGATCTACGTTGGCTACGTGCGGCGTATATACTATCGAGTAATCGCTCTTTACGTGCTCGGCCTTCCAGAAGTCCTCTATTATCCGGCGGACCGTCGCGCCGTTAGGGTGCCAGAGGACCATCCCTGCGCCTATGTGCTCGTTGGTGGAGAAGAGGTCAAGCTCACGGCCTAACTTCCTGTGGTCCCTCCTCTTCGCCTCCTCAAGCCTCTCCAGATGGGCCTTGAGCTCGTCCTTTGACGGGAAGGAGGTGCCGTATATCCTCTGAAGCATCTTCTGCTTCTCGTCACCCCTCCAGTAGGCTCCGGCAGCGCCGGTGAGCTTGAAGGCCTTTATCCATCCTGTCGAGGGCAGGTGCGGCCCCCTGCAGAGGTCGACGAAGCTGTCCTGCCTGTATAGGCTTACCTCGCCATCGGCAAGGTCATTGATTATCTCTTCCTTGTAATTCTCTCCCATGCCGTGGAAGAGCTTCAACGCCTCTGCCCTGGGCATGGTCTCCCGCTTGAACGGGTGGTCGCCCTTTATTATCTCCTTCATCCTGGCCTCGATCTTCTCGAGGTCTTCAGGCGTAAAGGGCGTCTCGACATCGAAGTCGTAATAGAAGCCGTCCTCTATGGCCGGGCCTATTGCGACCTTGACATTGACATAGAGCGATTTAACGGCCTCTGCAAGGACGTGCGAGGTCGAATGGCGGAGTATCTCCCTGCCCTCCCGGGAGTCGACGACGACAGGCTCTACCCTGAACGCGCCTCCGCCGTCGAGCGAGGACCTCAAGTCCTTGAGCGTCCCGTCAACCCTTGCGGCAACGGTCTTTTTCAGGAGGTCCTTATCGTGGGCCTTCAAAACCTCAAAAAGGCTTGCGCCCTCTTTGGTTTCCAGCTCCTCTCCTGTGGGGAAGATAACCTTTATCATCTATACTTATCGGGCATATGACCGTCTTCCTTGAAATCAATAAAAGGCACCGTCCGCCATAGACCTTCGGTAAACCGGGTGAACGGCGGATGATACCTCGAGATGCGAATGGTAGGCACGGGCGGTTTCGAACCGCCGACCTCTACCGTGTCAAGGTAGCGCTCTACCCCTGAGCTACGCGCCTGTATCTTGGAACAAAAAAGGGGGACTGGAACAGGCCCTTTTCCCAATCCTGACAATTTTCACATAAAACCGTCGGGATTTCAAAACAATTTTAAAGATATCCTGGCCAGGACGTTAACAGCTGAATCAGCCGCCCCAAGACCCCTGGGCAGCGTAGGATTTTATCTATTATATATAGGGCTGTCAAGGGGATTCTTTATGGAAATCGAAGCATTTGAAGGGGCTGAGTATCAGGACGGCTCGCCCGGAGGGCCGTTTTGGGAAAAGTCCCTCTTGGGAATGGTGAAATAGAATGTGGAACCGGCCCCAGGCTCTGAGTCCACCCAGATGCGGCCTCCGTGCCTTTCGACCACCCTCTTGCAGATGGCCAGCCCTATGCCGGTGCCCGGAAAGTCCTGGCCGTGAACGCGCTGGAATATCTCAAAGACCTTCTCCCTGTATTTAGGGTCGATGCCTATCCCGTTGTCCGCGACTGCGAACAGCCACTCGAGCGCCCTTTCGCGGACGGATATGCGGATGCCGGGGATCCTCTCCTTTTGCCTGAACTTTATGGCGTTGGCAACGAGGTTCTGGAAGACCTGCGAGAGCTGGACCGGATCGGCAGTCACGACCGGGAGCCTATCCCTTTCTATCTTCGCGCCGGATTCCTTTATGAGGACAGAGAGGTTTTCCAGCGCCTCAGAGAGGACCGCGTCCGCGTCCGTATGCTCAAAGGCCCTTGCGCGGGTGCTCACGCGGGAGTACTCGAGGAGGTCGTCTATTATGCCCTGCATCCTCGCAATGCCGGAAGAGGCGAAGCCGATGTACTTTTTTGCGTTCTCATCGAGCTTTTCTGCATATTTCTTGTCCAGGAGCTTCAGATACCCGTCTATCATCCGGAGAGGCTCCTTGAGGTCGTGGGAGGCCACGTACGCGAACTGCTGGAGCTCCGTGTTGCTCCTTTCAAGCTCGGCGGAGTAGGACCTTATTTCCCTGATAAGCCGGGCAACGGATATGGACAACGCCGCCCTGTCCGCAAGGTCCTGGATAAGGACCATCTCGTCGGCTGTAAACGATTCCATGTCTCCCGGCCTGAAGCAGGTTACAACCCCTATTACCCTGCCCTCTGCGCGAAGCGGCGTCACCAGCACGCTCCTTATACCGAGCCTTTCCACCATCGGGTGGTACTCTGGCTTTATGTCCTTGAACACCTCGTCAGGAAGCCCGGAGGCCTGAGCCCCATCTCTGACGACCTGCCCCCATAACCCGCTGTCGGCAGGCAAAGGGTTGGAGGCTATGAAATCCGAAAGGACCTCCCTCATGGCCGGGTCAGGATGGTAAAAGGCCAGGGCTTCAAGCCACCTGCCGTCCTCAGAGATGAGCCTGATGGCGCAAGGGACCCGGACAAGATCGCCTATATAATTTGCTATAGTGTCAAGCACCCTCTGGTAATCGGTCACTACGTTCGCGAGCGCGTCGTCTATATTTGCCAGCGCCTTCGACCTCTCGGCCTCTCGCCTCAACTCCCTGGCGCGCCTCAGCTCGGTAATATCGAGCACCGTCCCTGAGATTACGTCGCCCAGGATAGTGGCGCTTATGAGCATCGTCTTGACCCTGCTTTTTTTAGTCACTGCCTCGAACTCGAAGGCCTCTACGCGGCCTCTCTCCCGCAAGGACTTCAGGAACTCCTCCCTTGCCGCCTTCTCCCTGTACCTCGGCATCATCCCTGCCCTGGTCATCTCTTCCGGCGAATCGAATTC
>MGPL01000111.1 GCA_001797415.1 Deltaproteobacteria bacterium GWA2_55_10 | reverse complement strand
TTAAAGTATATACGACGACAAAGGCCAGAAGGCCTACCACGGCGCTCCCGTATACATGCAGCGCCTTGTCCCATAGCCAGACCTTCTGATAGAAGTCGAGCCCCTCGCCCATGAATGTATTCAGGAAGATGGACAGCGTTATCAGAAGGTCCAGCTCAAAGGGCAGGGTTACCCTGTAGCTCCTTTCAAGCAGGCTGGGGATAAGGGAAATCACAATCGAGACGATGGTAAGGACGGAGAACAGATAATCGCCCTTCAGGACGGCAATCGGCAGGAGCAGGACCATAAGGAGCTTCATGAGCCAGGAAAGCCCTGTCGTTATGGACAGGGTCCGCCAGTTCCTGAGCATGTTGACGAGGCTTAGCATTCAGGGTCCTTTCGCATCGGTTAAAGCCATTCAATTATTATATATAGAAAGCCTCTTGGCAATATCAAATGGAAAAAATCTTGATCCATGCCGTAAAAACCCTGGCTGTCCTGTTGACATGCGCCTTAACTGCGCTTTTCCCGCGCGCTGTCGAGGCCCTCGCCGCGGCAGACGCGCCCGCCTTTGCCGCGGAACCTGCCAATGAAGGCATGGGCCGGTTTACCGACGGCGCGCCGGCTAATGACGGCGGCGCCAGCCCGGCGCTCCAGCCGTCAGGCAGGATGACCCGGCTCTTCAGCTCCGTAATGGAGGTCGGCACCGGCTTCCCTTCTACGCTCTGCGAGCTTATAGAGAACAGCTATTCTGGCGGCTCATCCGTAAGGCTATCGATGAGCACAGGTGCAGGCCTCGAAGAGATCCTTTCAGACGAAAGCCGGGTAGTGGGGACCGGACTTGGCTACGACCTCGGGCCCGCGCTCAGGTTGCAGGGTTTCGGAATATTCGACATGGACGAGAACAGCGCCTATGCCGGCCCCGCGCTTACCTATAACCTGCAGGACTCAGTCGACCTCACCACTGGCGTCCAGGTGCTCCTCAATGAGCCCGTCTCCGAGCGCCAGGACTTCTACTTCGCGGAGATACGGGTTCATTTCTAGGCCGTTCCTGACCGTATTGAAGGCATTCCGGATGGCGGTATAATATAAGCATGGGAATCACGGATGGAAAAAAGGACAAGAAGATGAATGTGCCGGGCGAGGAGGTCTGCCCCGTTTGCACCTATCCGGCTGATGAGTGCGTTTGCTGCGCAGAGTGCGGCCATGACTGCCCGCTTGAGGCCGGAGAGCCGTACTGCCCCGTATGCAGCCCGGTAAGCGCAAGGCCCGTCGAGGCCCGGTTATAGTTTTAGCAGCTTGCTGAAAAACTCCGCATCTGTTCAGTCTGCTCAAAAAGCTCCATATGCAAGGCGTCGAGGAGTGAGGAATGAGGCGTACTTTTTGCGTACGCCGCAATGACGAGCGACGATGACAACGACGCAGATGGACTTTTTCAGCAGCCTGTTAGTTCTTTTTTGACCTTCAGGAGAGCGGTCTTGAGTTCGTTTACGCTCGCTTCAAGGCTCTTCTGTCTCCGAAGTATGTACGACGGATGATAGACGGGCATCACCTTTCTTCCGCCTGAAACCTTCCATTCGCCTGCCCTGAACTCTTCTCCGGGTAAAAGCGCTGAAAAGGCGGTCTTCCCCACCGCGAGTATTACCCTGGGGTCTACTATCTCGATTTCTTTCCTGAGATACGGCAGGAAGAACTCTGCCTCGTCCTTGCCAGGCGCCCGTGTGCGGAGCCTCTTTGTCTCCACGTTGGGCCATATCTTGAGCACGTTCGAGATATAGACCATGTCCCGCTTCATACGTAAGGTCTCTTCAAAAACCTGTATAAAGAAAGACCCGCCCTTGCCCGCAAAGGGCCTTCCGAGCCTTGTCTCGTCGCGGCCTGGGGCCTCTCCGAGCACCATGAGGCTACACGGGACCGGGCCTTCTCCGAAGACCGGCTTTGAGCCGCTGAAACGGCCCTCGACCGCGATTTGGACAGTCTTGTTGAGCTTGTCGAGTTCCTTGCGGGGTTCCATATGGGGTGGATTGGCTATCTGAAGAGGTTTAAGGTTCCCTTGTCAGCCTTGGCCTCTTCCTTTTTCTCATCGGGCTGGCTGGCCTCTTCCTCTGATGAAGGGGCGCCTCCCCTGTAGATGTACCTTTCGAAGAGCTTCTGGTAAGAGGTCCAGTTCGAGCCGTCGCCCTTGTCGGTGATAAGGGCCCTTACCGTATTGACCTTGGCGTCAAGGTCGTCCAGGTAGGAGAGTATTATTGCCTCTATTGTCTTGGGCCTCTTTGGCGAGCCGAATTCGAGCTGACCGTGGTGCGACAGCACCAGATGCTTTATATGCATCGAGATCTCCCTCGGAAAATCCGGGATGGCGGCAGCCTTCCTGTCTATAAGCTCGATGCCGATGGTTATATGCCCCAGGAGCCTGCCCTCGTCCGTGTAGTCGAACGAGCGCTGGTATGAAAGCTCGTATATCTTTCCGATGTCGTGGAGGAGAGCGCCCGCCAGAAGGATGTCGCGGTTTATGCTCTCTCCGTAGTGCTCTATTATCTTCTCGGCAAGGCCGCAGATGGAGAGCACGTGCTCGGCGAGGCCGCCCAGGTACGGGTGGTGCATGGTCTTGGCGGCCGGGGCAGTAAGGAACCTGTCCCTCACCTCAGGGTCGGTGAATATGGATTTGAGGAGCGCCTTCACAAGCCTGTCCTTGATGCTCTCTACTATCGAATCAAGGCCAGCGGCAAGCTCAGCCGGGTCAGCCGCTGAAGCCGGGAGGAAGTCACGGAGCGAGTACTGGCCCTCGGCAATCGTCTTCGCGGAGGAGACATTGAGCTGTATGCCGCCCTGGTAGGCGACGGCAAAGCCCTTTATCTGCGCCACGTCGTTTTTGCTGAAGCCCTTGCCGACCTCCTCTGCGTCATCCCAGACTCTGGCTTCCATCTCTCCTGAAGAGTCCATTATCCTCAGGTTCAAATAAGGTTTGCCGGACTTGCTTATCCCTGTCTCCTTCTTGGCGACAAGGAAGGCCTCGTTTACGTTGTCCCGCTCCTTTATGTCCTTTATGAATACTTTTTTCAACGCTTTCTCCGCTTCAGACCTTTGAGGCCTGCCTTTCAAGGAACCACCTTACGTATCTCTCGACTCCCTCGTCTATCCTTACGGCCGGGCTGAAGCCAAGGAGCCTTTTGGCCTTCGCGACGTCAGCGTACGTAATGGGAACGTCGCCGGGGGCCGGGTCCATGTACCTGATATCTGCCTTCTTGCCAAGCGCCTTCTCAATGAGCCCTATGAGCGCGTTGACCTCTATGGTGTTTGCGCCGCCGAGGTTAACGATCTCGTACCTTGATTGCGTGTCTATCGATTTAATAAGCCCGGAGATGATGTCCTTGACATAGGTAAAATCCCTTCTCGCGGTGCCGTCGCCGTAGACCTGTATCTCCTTGCCCTCGTTGATGAGCTTTGTAAATTTGGCGACTGCCATGTCCGGCCTTCCCCGTTCGCCGTAGACAGTGAAAAACCTCAGGGAGGTCGAGGGAAGCCCGTAAAGGTGCGAATATGTGAAGCACATCAGCTCCCCTGCCCTCTTTGTCGTCGCGTACGGGGAAATAGGGCAAGTTATGGGGTCTTCTTCCGAGAACGGAACCTTGCTGTTTATGCCGTAGACCGATGAAGACGAGGCAAAAACAAAATTTTTAACCCCGGTCTTCCTCGATGCCTCGAGCAGGTTGAGAGTCCCGATGCAGTTGACCTCTTCATAGAGGAGCGGGTCTTCTATCGAAGGCCTCACGCCTGCCCGTGCGGCAAGGTGGCATACGGCGTCCGGCTTGAAAGAGGCAAAGGCCTCGTCCACCTTCATTTTGTCCCTTATGTCGGCCTCGAAAAGGGTAAGGGGCGCCTTGCGCCTCAAGGCCTCTATGTTCTCCCTCTTGAGTCCCGGGTCGTAGAAGGCGTTGAAATCGTCGATTATTGCTACCTGGTCTGCGCGCTCAAGGAGCGCCTCTGTGAGGTGCGAGCCTATGAAGCCCGCGCCGCCTGTCACTATTATCCTCATGCGGTTAAAACTATCACAGTTTCTCACGGAGGGTCAAGAGAAAGGGGCGCGTTTTGCGCCCCTTTCGACGCAATTTTCATGTTGCTGAAAAACTCAGGATCAGGCTTCAAATAAGCTCCATATGCAAGGCCCCGGTTAAATCGGGGAGCGAGGAATGAGGCGTACTCTTCTTGTACGTCGCAGCGACGAGCTTCTGAGGCCAACGCAGCAGATGGACTTTTGGTGCAGCCTGCTATTCCAGGCTGCCCCTCAAGGCCAGCTCCGCTCCCTCCATGTCCTCTGTATCCTGGTTGGGGTGGTGCAGTACCTCTATCTTGTCCCAGTCCTTGAACTGCCTCGCGGGCACCAGCGCAGTATAGGTCCCCTTGCCGTTGCTGTCGCTCACAAAAGTAAGGTCGCCTGAGCCTATGCCGACCTCGCCCAGCATGGGAGTTTCGTCTATGAGCCAGATCGAGAAGGTGGAGTTCGGCTCAAGGCCGCTCGCGTTTATCCTTATCTCCTTCTGGTCGTCTTTGATGTCAGCGATCAGGGCCTCTCCCTCTGCGTCGTCCCATATCTCGCCCTTGAGCTCTATCCGGCTGGGCGTTGCCCACGCTGTTGTCGCCGAAAGGAACGCGGCAACTACCGCAAGCTTCATAATGAGGTGTCTCATTTTATTTGCTCCTGAGATGGCCCAAAAGAAAAAGGGCCTCAGGCGCATAAAGGCCCAAGGCCCCTTTCACCCCGCAGGCGCATCGGTTAACCGTTAGTCATAGGTATCCAGATCGCCTCTCAAGGCTATCTGGGCGTTGTCAAGGTCCTTGGGGTCGCCGTTCGGGTGATGGGCTACCTCGAGCGTGTCCCAGTTGCTCAACTCCCCTACCGGAAGATAAGCCACGAACCGGCCGCCACCGGATGCGTCAGTCGTGAAGGAGTAGTCCTCAACGCCAAGGCCCTGCACCCTGGACGGGTCCTTCCTGGTGAGCCACACTGAATAGACCGAATTCGGCCTGAGCCCGTTCACTTCGATCATCAACTGCTTTTCGTAAGACGCGAGTTCGGACTCCTGGATACCTACCAGCCCCTGTGCTCCCTGCGAATAGAAATCGCCTTCGAGCGGTATCTCAAACGAGGCGTCGGCAGTAGAGACAAGACCGGCCGAGGCAAAAGCCACGATCGCGGCCAATAAGCTTCTTTTCATTTCGCACCTCCTTGGAAATCAAAAAAACCTTGAGCGCATTATGCGGACAAATTCACATCCGCGTACTGCCTCATATTTAGATTGTAAACCCGGCAGTGGCCTTGTCAAGAAAGGCGTGTTCAGCTTCAACTTACCCGCGCTGCTTTGAAAACAGTCTTGCATTTTTCTGATAAAGTATTAATCATACCGGTTCTGCATACCTGGCAGGTTGGTGAAAAAACAACCTGCCAGGCAATCCAGGGATGGATTGCCAAATTGCGAGACTTGAAAGTCTATCAATTTGTGAGCCTTGGCCGAATTCACTTCGGACAAGCCGTTGTTGAAAAAGCCATGGATGGACTTTTTCAACATCCTGATAGACAGGGAGTAAATAGATGGCGACCCCGTCAGCGCTGAAAAGAATATCTGATACGATATGGGAGCTGCCCAGGGGCTACAAGGAAGGCATGCTCGTCCCGGCTCGAATCTTCGCTACGGAGAAGCTCATTCGCGAGATGGACGACGGCGTCTTCGAGCAGGTGACGAACGTAGCCTGTCTTCCAGGCATAGTCAATTACGCCTACTGCATGCCTGACGGCCACTGGGGCTACGGCTTTCCCATAGGCGGCATGGCGGCCTTTGACCCGAAAACAGGCGTGATATCCCCTGGAGGCATAGGCTTTGACATAAACTGCGGCATGAGGCTCCTGACCACGAACCTCACCCTTGAAGAGGTCAGGCCAAGGATAAAGGAGCTTGTGGACATGCTCTTCTACAGAGTGCCCTCGGGCGTCGGGTCAACCGGGTTTCTGAGGCTTTCGCAGGACGAGTTCAGGGACATCATTGAGGA
>MGPL01000110.1:4997-5119 GCA_001797415.1 Deltaproteobacteria bacterium GWA2_55_10 | reverse complement strand
AAAAATATTATTTTGATATTTGCCATATTTGCCGCCGCGTACGGCTGCAAGCCCACCCCCAAGGTCGGCTACCTTATACCGGACAGCAAGGGGCCGAAGGGATACGAGGTAGTCGCCGGCTC
>MGPL01000110.1:1640-4952 GCA_001797415.1 Deltaproteobacteria bacterium GWA2_55_10 | reverse complement strand
CAGGAAGAATGAAGAGACAGCAAGCCTGCTCTCGTCGCTCCTTGAGAAGAATTACATCATCATAGACCTCTCGATCGAGAACCTCTCTGACAAGACCGTCATATTCAAACCCAACCTTACGGCCATAAACAACGACGCCTATGATTTCCTGAGGCCGCTCGACTACACCGACATGTATGATTTCAAGGACATGGAAGGGCTGGAGGCAATAAAGAACAGATTTTACGACCTGGATACGATGTTGAAGCCCGGCCAGAAGTCAAAGAAGCTCCTCGTCTTCCGGCCGCTTTCCAAGAATGTAAAAAAGGCCGTCCTGCAGATAGACGACCTTTACATCGGCACCGATTATATAAAAATAACCTTCCCGTTCGTATTCAAGCCGGAGGCCGAGGGATAACAACATTATCCTCAACCCTGGCTTAATGCCGCCAAAAAAAATCGGGCATTATTGCCGGTCTGACTCCCTGCTCTTCTCCTCCGTATTCTCGTTTGCCCTTTCGACCGTCTTCCTGGCCTTGTCTATGGCGTAGCCGATCGATTCCTTCGCGCTCCCGGCCTTCTCCTTCACCGTCTCGGCCGTATCGCTCGCTGCCTCTTTGGCCTCATCTGCCGTGTGCTTGAAACTGCGCTCGTACTTCTCGAGCCTCTCCCCGGCCTGTTCCGTCTTGCTGCCTATGAGCTTTAAATACTTCGGCCCGCCAAAGTACAGAAACGCGCCGAGCGCCACAATGCCTATTACCAATCCAAACAGGAATTTTTTCATTCTGCAGCCTCCTTTATCCTCTCCTTTATCGCGAGGGCTTCCCTGTAGACCTCTGCCCTGGGAAGGTTGAAATCCTTTGCCACTGCCTTTACGGCGTCGTTCAATTTCGCCCCGGAGGCGAGGAGCCCTTCGAGCGCGGGCCTGAAATCCCCCTTTGCCCTCTCCTCGGTGCGGATGACGAGGGTTATCTCTCCTTTTATATCCCTATTGGCAAGCGCTGCAATGACCTCGGTCACCTTTCCCCTCAGTACCTCTTCGTGCATCTTTGTAAGCTCCCTGCCGATTACTGCCTGAATATCTCCCAATCCCTCCAACATCGTCTCAAGCGTCGCTTTGATACGGTTCGGCGATTCGTAGAAAATATACGTATGCGCCTGCGCGGATATCTCCTTGAAGAGGGCTTTTAACTGAGACTCCTTCTCCGGCGGAAAGCCCATGAATGTAAAACGGTCCGTCGGAAGGCCGGATATGGCTACGAGCGAGATTATGGCGGAAGGGCCTGGTATTGCGATTACGGGGATCGAGTTCTCGACCGCAAGCTTCACGAGCCTGTAGCCTGGGTCGGATATGCCGGGAGTGCCCGCGTCTGAAACAAGCGCGATATCCGCCCCTTCCATGAGCCTGCCGACAAGGTGCTTTGCCTTCTCCCTCTCGTTGTGCTCGTGGTAGCTGGTAAGCGGAGTGGCTATGCCGTAATGGTCGAGGAGCTTCTTCGTGTGCCTGGTGTCCTCCGCCGCGATAAGGCTCGCTTCCTTCAGAATCCTTATGGCGCGTATGGTCACGTCCTCCAGATTGCCTATTGGAGTGGCGACAATAAAGAGCTTCCCCCCGCTCATTTCCTTCTCTCGAATACGTACGCCGAAGCAAAGGTGAAGGCCACGGCAAAGAGGGAGACGAACGCAAGGTCAAGCCATATCGGGAACTCGGCGATGAGCCTGCCCTGGCCGGGCAGGACTACATGCTTGAAGGAATCTACCCCATAGCAGAGCGGGTTAATAAAGGCGAATATCTTGATGTACGGCGGCAGCGAGCCTACAGGATAGAGCGCGCCGCTAAGAAAGAACATCGGCAGCACGATGAAGTTCATGATTACATTGAAGCCTTCAAGCGATGTGAGAAAAGAGGCTATGAAGAGGCCCATAGAGGTAATCGCGAGCGCGACAAGGAACATGAGGACGAGCATCATGAAGAACTCGGCGATGCCGACATCGAGGCCGAGGAGGGGCGCAATGAGAAGGAGCGCCGCCCCCTGGAATACCGACAGGGCTGTGCCGGAAATGAGCTTGCCGAATACTATCGTGACCCTCGATACCGGCGCGACGAGCATCTCTCGGAGGAACCCGAACTCCCTGTCCCATACAACGGAAATTGTAGAGAAGACGGAGCTGAAGAGGATGGTCATGCCGACGATGCCGGGCAGTATGAACTGAATATACTGCACGTTGTCATCCGTGTCGATGAGCCTTGTGAAACCCGAACCGACGATAAAGAGCCAGATAAGGGGCCTGGCCGCTGTGACGATAAGCCTGCCCTTCTGCCGGAAGAACCTCTTGAACTCTCTGAGGGTTATGACATATATGGCTTTATATGAGAGCATTCCTGAAAATCTATCCCCTGTGCCTCGGGGCAGGCCCGTAATCCCGTATCTCCCTGCCCGTAAGGTTTATGAAGACGTCCTCAAGGCTCGGCCTCTTGAGATTGATCGAGACTATGCCTGTCTCGAGCCTCTCGAAGAGCCTCGGTATGAACTTCTCGCCGGACTCGACTGTCAGGGCAAGGCCGCCCTCAATACGCCTCGGCTTCATACTGAACTTTGCCTCTATTTCAGAAGACGCCTTTGCGTCATCGGCGGTCTTGAGGTAGATGGTATCTCCCTTGAGCCCCCTCTTGAGCTCGTCAGGGCTTCCGAAGGCGATTATCTGCCCACGGTCTATTATGGCTATCCTGTCGGATACCTCGGCCTCGTCCATGTAATGGGTGGTCATGAAGACCGTATTGCCCTCGCTCTTTTTGAGCTTCCTTATGAACTCCCAGACATGGCTCCTGGTCTGCGGGTCGAGCCCGAGGGTCGGCTCGTCAAGGAAGAGCACCTTTGGCCTGTGCAGAAGCCCCCGCGCTATCTCGAGGCGTCTTTTCATGCCGCCGGAGAACTTCTTTACGAGGTCGTCCCTGCGCTCGGAAAGCCCCACGACATGGAGTATCTCGTCTATCCTCTCCTCTGTGAGCCTTTTTTCCATGTTGTACATGTAGCAGTGGAATTTAAGGTTCTCGTATGCGGTAAGCTCGTTGTCGAGCGTAACCTCCTGGAAGACGAGTCCGATGGAAGAGCGCACCTGATGGGCCTCGCGCCTGCAATCATAGCCGTTGACCGTTGCGGTGCCTGAATCAAAGCCCAGCAGGGTGCAAAGGATATTGATGGTCGTGGTCTTGCCCGCGCCGTTGGGGCCGAGAAAGCTGAATGTCTCTCCCTCGTTCACTTCGAAGGAGACGCCACGGACAGCCTCTGTGCCGTTGTACCTCTTTACGAGGTCCTCTACTTTTATGATAGC
>MGPL01000110.1:1472-1631 GCA_001797415.1 Deltaproteobacteria bacterium GWA2_55_10 | reverse complement strand
GCGCCGGAATGCATCCGGGGGATTATAACATAAATCAGCCGGGATTTAGCAATGCCGAAAGGAGGAATAAGACGGGCCTAC
The DNA here is from genome assembly GCA_001797415.1 of Deltaproteobacteria bacterium GWA2_55_10. Taxonomy (GTDB): domain Bacteria; phylum Desulfobacterota; class GWC2-55-46; order GWC2-55-46; family GWC2-55-46; genus UBA5799. The sequence goes on along the minus strand of MGPL01000110.1, from coordinate 1,550 downwards.
TTGCAGGACTTTATGGAAAAGCTGAAGGTGGAGCCGACGCCCGGGGTGCTCTTTACATTGAGCTTCCCGTTGTGGCCC
>MGPL01000110.1:503-1445 GCA_001797415.1 Deltaproteobacteria bacterium GWA2_55_10 | reverse complement strand
TACGTCAACCAGTAAATCGTTCCTGTCCTTGCGGACCGTTACAGTAACGCTCCCCCCGGAATGGGTGTACTTGATGGCGTTGTCGAGGAGGTTCACGAGCACCTGTTCGAGCCTGTCGTGGTCTCCAAGTGCCTTTGGGAGGCCTTCGGGTATTGCCGATGAGAGCGTAATATCCTTGTCCCTGGCCTGCTTCTCGAAACCCGGCAGAATGGCCTGCACAAGGTCCTTGAGGTCTACCGGGGCGGAGACTATGGTCATCTGGTGTGATTCGAGACGGGACAGCGTAAGGAGGTCGTCTATTAGCCTCGACATCCTCGTAGAGTGCCTGTCGATTACGCGGAGGAACTCCCTCAAGGTCTCCCTGTCGTCCATGCCGCCGTCGAGCAGGGTCTCGGAGTAGCCCTTTATCGAAGCCAGCGGCGTCCGTAGCTCATGTGAGACGTTTGCCACGAAGTCCTTCTTTATGGTCTCAAGCCTCTTCTCCTCTGTTATGTCCTGGAGAAAGAGGAGCAGGCTGAAGTCGGCCTTTTCTTTTATCGGCACGAGCCTGACGTTGAAGAACCTCGACCGTTCGCTTATCTCGACGTTCTCCGGGTTTCCGCGCCGCTTCTCAAGGAACGCGCTTATTTTTTTCAGGAGGGATTCGTTCTTTATTATTCCGGCAACGGCTTTGCCTTCGATGCCGCCGCCGCCCGCGGGAAAGGACTTGAGGAACGAGGGGTTTGCGTAGAGGGCCGCGCCGCCCTCGTCGAGGACAAGCACTCCGCTTCTCATCTCGCGCGCTATTGTCTCGAGTATCAGTGTCTTTCCCAAGACTACTCCTCCCTGAACCTGTAGCCCACGCCCCTGATGGTCTCTATGTAATCCCCGGCGCTGCCCAGCTTTGACCTGAGGCGCCTCACGTGGGTGTCGACCGTGCGCGGTATGACGAAGCAGTCGTGG
>MGPL01000110.1:0-448 GCA_001797415.1 Deltaproteobacteria bacterium GWA2_55_10 | reverse complement strand
TGAGCTCCGAGAGGAGCTTGAACTCGGTCGTGGAGAGCTCCACCGCCTTGCCCGCCACCATTACCTTGTGCCTTGACGTGTCAATCGAGAGCTCCTTATAGGTTATCGCCTCCCCTGTATCCGCTGTCTCTGGCTTCTCGGATGTCCGCTTCAATACGGCCTTGACCCGGAGGATAAGCTCCCTCGGGCTGAAGGGCTTCGTTATGTAGTCCTCTGCGCCGAGCTCGAATCCTATTATCTTGTCTATCTCCTCGCCCTTTGCCGTGAGCATGATTACCGGTATGGCGGCAGTGGCCTCGATGGATTTCAGCCTCTTCAATACCTCGGTGCCCTCCATGTCCGGGAGCATGATATCGAGGAGGACGAGATCGGGCCTGTGCGCCTTCGCGGCCTCTATGGCCTCGGGGCCGTCCCTGGCCTCGAGCACCTTGAACCCGGCCTTCCTCAA
>MGPL01000109.1:12215-15438 GCA_001797415.1 Deltaproteobacteria bacterium GWA2_55_10 | reverse complement strand
GGCGCGAACCACATCTGTGTTCGAAAAATCGTGCGACAGAAGAAGTGCCGCAACTCCCGAAACGTGCGCGGCGGCAAGGCTCGTGCCGCTTGCATACGTATAACTTCCGTTCAAAAACGTACTGGAGATATCGACACCCGGGGCACTGAGATCAACGAGTGTCCCGAAATTACTCTGCTTCCAGATCTGATCCAGCGAATCCGTAGCGGTTACGGAAATTACATGAGGGTAACTCGCGGGATAGAGCGAAGTCTCTGTTGATTCATTTCCGGCGGCCGCGACAACCACGACTCCGGCATCGACTGCCGCCGCAACGGCTCCGGCCTTGACCCAATATGAAGCCCCCCGCCCCTTTATGGAATCAAGATGGAAGAGGATGAAGACCGGGATGAGAAGACCCGTAAAAAAACCGAAGTACGCGTTGTCCGCGGTGAGCAGGCCCCATGAGAGGCCGAAGAGGGCGGCGTTCATATATCCGCCTTCCCTTAATGACTTCAACAGGAACAGGAAGCAGAGCGGAAGCCAGTAGAGGTTCGCGAAGTGCGCCATCAGATGGACGGTATGGTAGGGAGAGAATGCGAATGCCGCGCCGAAGAGGGCGCTTGCAAGACGGTCTTTTGTAAGATAGCGGAGGAAATAAAAGGTCGTAAGGCCTGCGAGCGGGAAGCTCAGGAGCTTCATCAGATTAAAGGCCGCCATGTCTCCGAACAACTTCACGAATACATAGCTCACGGCGATGAAAATATAAGGAAGGGGAGCGTTCGAGAAATCCCAGCCAAAGGGATAGGCCAGGTAATCGACCTGTTGAAAGGGATGCCCGATCGAGGTGCTGTAATCCAGCCACCAGAGGCCCCAGATGCCGGAGAGCGAATCTCCGGGAAAGCCGAAGAAAGCGCTCTTCAACTCCGCTGCAAGCGGCCAGGTATAGATGACGGTCAGTAAACAGAGCAGGCTGAAATAAGACAGCCCGAATGGTATTTTCCTTGTGAGCGGCCCGGACACTCAGTCTTCTCCCCTGTCCCTGAGAGAGCGGATCAGCTTCAGGAGGACACCCGAAAGGAGCAGGAACCAGGCAAGGGATGCCGCATGTCCGGCGGCAGTGCCCTGCTTTGCCGCCATGAAAATCGTGCACAGGATAATAAGGCCGGTCCCGGCTGCTATGAGCCTGGAAGGAATACGCGCGGTGTTCGCGCTGAATGAATGGGCCGCTGTTCTTGCTTCGCTCGTTATTCGGGTTAGCCAGGGCGCAATCTTAAGCCACTCTGCTATTACCATGAGATACGGCGGAAGCCGCTTCACCAGGCTCAGCAGCGCCAGGATGAACGCTGTGATTATCACGGAGCCGTTCAGCACGAGCATAACCGGCGCCGGGTAGCTGAACATGAGCGTGTTCACGCATAAGGCATACGCAGAGAGCATCAGGGCGTAATCCCTTTCCCCGGCGTATCTTTTTTGGGTCTTTGCGTAATGGATAAGGTATACAGAGGCGAAGATGACTATGGCTGACGGAAAGGAGGACTTTATCTCCAATTTCAGCCAGGCCGGAAATGCCGAGGTAAGCCACCTTACATACGCCTTGTATGCGCAGTATGAGAGGCTCAATGCCCCCCATGCGATGAGCGCGTGACAGGAAGCCCCCCAAAGCGACTGCTTGAGAAATGATCTTTTTTCAAGTGAAAGCCCGGCTGATCCCATTTACCCTCGTTTATTTCTCCTCAAGAAGAGCACAATACCGGATATTACAAAAGCAGCGCCCGAGACCGCGAGGCCTGCCTCAATATACTGTTGAGGCTCGTACTCTATTACCATCTGAAAGTCAGCCGTCCCGGGCTCGACCACCCAGCCGTTCGCGTAGCCGTTTACCAGAAAATGCGCTCCGGCATTGGTCCTGTTGTCCATCCATCTGCTCAAAAGGGCCGAGGCAGGCTCATGGTCCCCGGCGTTATCTCTCATGAAGGCCTTCCAGTTCCGGTTATAGGAAACGCCAAGGACGAGCGTAAAGGGCCCCTTCGCCCCGCTCACGTCGGCTATGTACCTGGTGGGATTTATTTTCCTGAAACGGACCTGCGGCAGAGGGCGGTCAAATTCTTCCGCATCTTTTATCACGGCAGCCTCGAACCAGCCGGCGCCTTCCATTGAGATCGTATGTCTGCCGCCTGAAAGGGCTATCCTTTTTTCAAGGCAGCCATTTTTTATACGGATTGCTTTGCCGTCGAGCTTGAGATCTGCAGTCTCGCCGCCCTCCGGGCCCGTTGCCGCCCTGATAAGATATTTCCCCGCCTCAACGGAAAAGGTCCTCTCGAACCGTTCTCCGCCTTCTTCTCCATCTACCCTGCCATAGAAGAGATGCGCGCTCTGCCAGCCCATCCCCTCAGTTCCCGGCTCATCCGCTCCGTTCGCCAGCACAATCTTTCCTTTGCCGCTTGACAGGAGCTTCTCAAGGGACTGCCTGTCCTGAAGATGGGAGAAGACAATGAACGGATATTGCCCGGCGAGCCCCAGGTTAAGGACGCTCTTCATCGCATCCTCTTTGCCGTAGACCACCACAGGGGAGCCATTTGCCTCGGAAAAGCCGCAGGACGCCCCGGCCCCGGAAGAGATGAGGAGGAACAGGCAGATCAGTATGGCCGGGATGAAGCCACGGATCATGTGCAGATGAGACGCGCGGCCTGGAGGAGACTCCGCGCCTGCCTGTCGGCCATCGGATGGCCTTCGCCGATCTTGATCGTCCGGAGGCCCGCCGCCTTGCCCGCGAGCATGTCCTTATCTTCGTCGCCTATGAAGTAGCTGCCTTCGGCGTCTATCTTTATTCCCCTTGACGCGAAGTCCCTGAACGCCTTCGTGAACATGCCTGGCGCGGGCTTTCTGCAGCCGCAGCCTTCGTCTATGTCATGGGGGCAGAGATAGAGCGCGTCTATCGAGCCGCCTGAGCGGACTATCTCGCTTATCATCCTCGTGTGTATCTCGGTGAGCTTATCGAGCGTGGCGACGCCCTTTGCTATGCACCTCTGGTTTGTAACGACCACGGTTATAAAGCCCGAGTCCTTCAGGAGCTGCACACCCTTGCGCGCGCCTGGCAGGAATTTGAACTCGCTCCAGTCCTTTACGTAATCCTTCCTGAGCTTCTTGTTTATTACCCCGTCCCTGTCCAGGAATACGGCATTCACCCTTTTCACCTTACACCTCCGATGCATTCATTCTCGAGTAGCCTTCTCTTGAGCCT
>MGPL01000109.1:12077-12192 GCA_001797415.1 Deltaproteobacteria bacterium GWA2_55_10 | reverse complement strand
GCTCTCTTGCGTCAGGCCCGAATTTCTTCCGTATGAATTCAAGGTAACCGGCATTTTCGAAATACTCGTGGAAGTCCCGGTCCCTGAACGCCAACCCCTCTGCCGCCGATACGTG
>MGPL01000109.1:11573-11945 GCA_001797415.1 Deltaproteobacteria bacterium GWA2_55_10 | reverse complement strand
CGCGAACTCGCAGTTGAGCTCAAGGGCAAGGTCCAGCGTCTCCCTCATGGTCTGGAGAGTATCGTCCGGCAGCCCGAATATATAATTGCCTATTACCCTTATGCCCTCGTCCTGTATCGAGCGGACGACGGCCTTTATGTCCCTGGCCCTCATCCTCTTTTGCGCGCCGTCCCTTACATCGGGGTTGGCCGACTCTATGCCTAACGCTAGCCAGTTGATCCCTGCCCGCTTCATCCTGGCGAGCTTCTCCTTTTTAACCGTATCCACCCTGGCGTATGCCCAGATGTTGAGCCCGTAATCCCTCTCCAGCAGGCCCTCCACTATTGCCATGTAGTGGCGCTCGTCGAGAACGAACAGCTCGTCAATTATCTT
>MGPL01000109.1:11073-11546 GCA_001797415.1 Deltaproteobacteria bacterium GWA2_55_10 | reverse complement strand
ATGCCGGGCTTTCCGAATGGCGCGTTGATGCAGCAGAAGACGCAGGACCACGGGCAGCCCAGGGACGTGTAGATGGACGCGTAAGGCGACCTGTTATCGATGTCGTCAAAGCAGTGCCAGTTATGCGCCCTGTATTTCTCCATTGGCAGCTCATTCCACGCGGCTATTGGGAGGGCCTGGTCGAGGTCTGTGATGAGAGGGGCGGCGGCGTTCTGCCGTATCTCGGCGCCGTCGCGCCACAATAGGCCTGGTATATCGGAGTATCGCGGGGCGCTCCCTTTAAGAGCAGAGATGAGCCCTCGCAGCGTATGCGCGCCCTCGCCCTGGATGACGAAATCGACCGCCTCTTCCCTCATCGTCCTCTGTGGGAGGGCCGTTGGGTGAAGGCCGCCCATGGCGGTCCTTATGCCTTCATCCTTCAAGGCCCTGCATATCTTGCCCGATATGGTCATGCTCTGGGTCGATGCGGAAGG
>MGPL01000109.1:7607-10864 GCA_001797415.1 Deltaproteobacteria bacterium GWA2_55_10 | reverse complement strand
CATGCTCATGGTCCTGATGGCGGTCCGGGACAGTGCAGCCGAGACCAGCGTATCGAGCCCGCCCCTGCCAATGAAGCCTTCCTCTATGGTCACGATAGTTCTATAGCCTTTTACCGCGTCAATAAACCTGTCCGTATCAAATGGCGAGAGCATGAAAAGATCTATCAGCCCCGGCCGGATATTGTCCTTCTCCAGTATTGACGCCGCCTCAATTGCACTGTGCGTCATAAAACCGGTCGAGACCAGGCAGATATCATCGCCCCTTTTAAGCTCCGTGAAGCGCTCCGCCATCTTTACAGGGCCGTCATATATCCGGTTGACCGGCTTGCCTTCGAAGCGGAGATATTTTACTCCGTCATTAGTTGCCGTGTAATCCGCGAGCTGGCCTGCCAGCTCCCAGTCAGAGGGCGAGAGCACGGCGATATTGGGCAGCATCCGCATTATTCCCAAGTCCTCAAGGCAGTGATGCGTCGGGCCTGAAACGTCATAGCCCAGGCCCGCTCCGACGCCCACGAGGTTGACGTTCATCTTCCTGAGCTGCCCCTGCAGAGCAAGGTTGACCCTTATCTGCTCATAGGCCCTCATGGTAAGAAAAGGCGCTATGGCATAGGCGTATACCTTGAAGCCTTCGATTGCAAGGCCCGTTGCGACATTGATAAGGTTCTGCTCGGCAATGCCGACGTTTATGAACCGATCGGCGAAATCACGCTTTATAGCGTCGAGCCTGGGGGAGCCGAAGTCCGCGCTCAGGATGAATATCTCCTCATCCGTGCTCATAAGCCCGTAGAGCCGTTCGAGGAATACGTCCCTCATAACCCCTTTTTTCGCGTTCATGCTTCCATCCCGGCTATTATCTCGCTGACTTCGTTCGGGCTCAAATTCCTGATATGGCTCAACGGGTCGCTCTCGAGCCTGGCGGCCCCTTTGCCCTTTATGGTCCTTGCTATGACTGCCGAAGGACGCTGCGATTCAGAAAGGCTTGCGGCGGAAAGGGACTCAAATACCTCTTTGACATCATGGCCGTCGATAGAGGCCGCCTCCCATCCGAACGCACTGAGCTTAGCCGCCAATGGCTCGATGTCAAGTACATTTGAGGAGAAATCCAGCATGCACGCCCTGTTCGCGTCGATTATAAGGGTGAGGTTGTCGAGCCTGTGATGGGCGGCGAACATCATCGCCTCCCAGACAGAGCCCTCATTGAGCTCCCCGTCGCCCACGAGCACATAGACCCTGTTCGCCATCCCCTTTCTTTTGAGGGCCAGGGCCATGCCTGCCCCCACCCCGAGGCCGTGGCCGAGCGAGCCGTTGACCGTCTCAAAGCCCGGCACGACAGGGTCCGGTATGCCGCCGAGGAAGGAGCCCTTCTTGCAGACACGCCCAAGCTCTTCCATGTCGAAAAAACCGAGGTCAGCCAGTATCGGATAGAGCGAGACGGCCCCGTGCCCCTTGCTTACGATGAGCCTGTCCCTCCCGGTCCATGCCGGGTCCTGCGGCCTGAACTTGAGGAGCCCTCCGTAGTAAAGGGCCGTAAATATCTCGACGCTTGAAAGGGACGAGGCAATCCTTGTCTCCTGGGCATGCGCATGGACCTTGAGCGTCTCGATTCTCACCCAGACCGCCTTTGACTTCAGAAACCCGAAGCCCTCTCCCCCTTTGAATCCATGTACCATTCCAAAGTCCTCCTTATGCCTTCGTCAAGACCGACTATGGGAGACCAGCCGAGGGATGAGAACCTTGAACAGTCAAGGAGCTTCCTTTTAGTACCGTCCGGCTTTGAGCTGTCCCACCTTATCTCCCCGTCATAGCCTGCCGCCTCAGATATCCTCTGGCTAAGCTCCTTGATCGATATGTCCGAGCCTGTGCCGATGTTGTAATGTGTATTTTCAAGCCTCTCCGCATTCTCCACCGCGAATATGGACGCGTCGGCAACGTCGTCGCAGTAGACAAGCTCCCTTCTGGGCTCTCCGGTACCCCAGAGAGTGAGCGACTTATCCCTCCTTTCCCTGGCGTGAGTTATCTTGCCTATCAGGGACGCGAGCACATGGGAGTTCTCCGGGTCGAATGAATCCCAGGGCCCGTACATGGAATTTGGCACCAGGGCTATGTACCTTGTCTTCCCGTACTGGCTGTTGTATGCCTTGCACGCCTTTATGCCGGACATCTTTGCCAACGCATACGGCGCGCTCGTCTCCTCTATGGGGCCTGTGAGCAGGTCGTCTTCCCTGATCGGCCTCTCTATCCTCCCCGGGTATACGCATGATGAGCCGTAGAAGACAAGGGTCTCGGCCCCGTATTTGCGCGCCGCCTCGAAGACATTGTCCTGCATGGAGAGGTTTTCGTGCATGAACTCGGCTGGCCTCCTGATATTCGCGCCTATGCCTCCGGTGAGGCCGGCTGCCATGAATACGGTCTGAGGCCTCTCAAGCGCGAAGAACATCTCGACAGCGGCCTGGGATGTGAGGTCGAGCTCTGCCCTGGTCCTGGTCACGACATTGGCGCATCCCCTGACCTTAAGCCTTCGCAAGAGCGCCCTGCCGAGAAGTCCGTTGTGCCCGGCCACATATGTCTTCGGGCACTCAAACATTGCCGAACCTGCTGTTCGTTATCATATGATAGCCCTTCACAAGCTCCCTTATGCCGCCGGTCAATCCGTGCATCGGCCTGAACCCGGCCCTCTCTATCTTTTCATTCGAAACGATGTAGTCCCTCTTGTCAGGGTCCTCCCCGATGGGAGCCTCGACGTAGACGAACGACGGGACTTCTTTCTTTATAGCCGCGCAAAGCTCGAGTTTCGAGAGGTTCGCGTCAGAGAGGCCCACGTTATAGGCGTTGTCTTTCATGGAGTCGAAATTATCTATCGCGTGCACGAAGGCCCTGGCCACGTCCCTTATATGGATGTAGTTCCTCTTGAAATGTCCTTCGAAGACGACCACGAACCTGTCCTTGACCGCCCGGTAGGTAAAGTCGTTCACAAGGAGATCGAGCCTCATCCTCGGAGATGCGCCGAAGACTGTCGCGAGCCTGAGGCTAATAGAATTGCCGCGATCGAGGATTATCCTCTCAGCCTCCATCTTCGTCCTGCCGTAGGTGGATACCGGATTTATCGGCGTCTCCTCCGTGCACAAGACCCCCTTCTGTCCTATGCCGTAGCCGCTGTTGGTAGTGGGCATTATTATCCGCTGTTCCTTCGCAGCTACCCGCGCGAGGAGCGCTATCGCGTCCCTGTTCGTCGAGATAGTCCCCAGTTCGTCCCTGCT
>MGPL01000109.1:5696-7582 GCA_001797415.1 Deltaproteobacteria bacterium GWA2_55_10 | reverse complement strand
GTACATGAAATTGTCGAGCACTGTCACTGAATGGCCGAGCCTCAATAGCTCAGGCACGAGCACGGAGCCCAGGTACCCCGCGCCGCCGGTTACTGTAATTTTGTATCCGTCCATCTCACGCCTCCGCTCATTATTTTACTCTCGCCCCGAAATTCAACGGCACCCCCGGCCTCGAACCCTATCGTGTCCTTCACTATGAAGTTCGGCCTCTTCTTCGATTCGTTGTATATTCCGTTGATGTAAAGCCCGAGCACCCCAATGGTGATGAGCTGTATGCCGCCCAATACCAGTATCGTCGCCATGATCGCGGACCAGCCGGGGAGCGACCAGCCCAGGAACTTCATTATGAATATGAGCACAAGGTAGCCGAACGCGCCTGATGAGATGAGAAAGCCCACAAGGAGGCTTACCTTCAACGGAACGTCCGAAAACGAGATCAGGGCGGAGTCCAGGAAGTTTCTTATTACCCTGGAGCTGTAGACCTTGAACTTGGTCTTGCCGGAGTAGCGCGCCTCCCTGTCGTAATGGACATAGACCTGTTTGAAACCCACCCATACCACGAGCCCGCGCATGAAGGGCCTCTTTTCATCGAGCCTTGCAAGCTCGTCAACGACCCTCCTGCCGAGGAGCTTGAAATCCCCGGCGTTTACGGGCAGATCTATATTCGACGCGTACTTCAAGACCCTGTAGCCCACCTTCGTTATCCACATCTTTACCGGGTTCTCGCCCTTTCTCGTAAGCCGCACCGTGTGGACGACGTCAGCGCCCCTGCCCTCGTCCCACCTCATCACAAGCTCGGGGATGAGCTCCGGCGGGTCCTGCAGGTCGGCGTCCATATAGATGACGGCGTCGCCCGTGGCAAACCTGAGCCCTGCCATTACGCACTCTGATACGCCCCAGTTCCGGGACATGTTTACTATCTTTATATCCGTTCTTCCCTGGGCCGCCTCCTCCAGGCGCTCAAGGGACGAATCAGTGGAGGCGTCGTTCACGAAGATGAGCTCGTACGGCTGGGCCATCTTCCTGAACACGGCCCTGAGCCTCCTTACAAGCTCCGGTATAACCTCATCCTCGTTATAGAAAGAGAGAACGACAGAGATAAGCATGGCTCCTCCGGGTTTATATGCTGCTGCCTGCAGCAGGGCCTTTAGAGACGGCTATTTCCTGAAAGCGCGCGCCCCCGCTCCAATCCCACAGCCCTACGCTGCCGCCCATGCCGACGCCGGCCCATTCAGCGACGAACTGGCCGTTGACGAAGAACTGATAATGCTCGCCGCTGGCAAAGACCTCCAGCTCGTGCCACTGCGCTCCCCTGGCCTGTTTGAGAGGAACGTTGAAGATGTCCCTGTGCTCCCTGTTGTCCTGCCCCCAGTACTCGCCCAGGGTAGCCATATTCTTTTGGGGGTCTATGTAGAAAGCGTAGTAAGCGGTCGCGCTCCGCGCAGCAAGCATGAAGCCTGCCGGTCCGTCCGCGCGTACGAGGGCGCTCAGGCTGAAGTCCTGCCAGTCCGGCGCGTCCAGGAGCTTCTTTCTCAATGTAAAGCCTGCTTCCTTTCTCCACTTGCCTGAGTTTGAGTTGATACTTATCGTAGAGCGATCCGGCCTGCAGATTATGCAGCTGTCCTTGTCAAATGAGTGTCCGTTCATCGCGAGGACGGATATGACCCCATGCCGCTCGACGGCCTTATATCCCGAATCCAGAAGCTCGCCCTTTATCCGGGTAAAAAGGCCTTCTGTGTAGTACTGGCTGAAGCGCCTTTCGTCGAAGACTATTACCGGGAACTTTCTTATCTCCTTCATATACTCTGCGATCAATGTCTTGCCGGTGAGGTGCTGGGTGGACGGGAACTTCAATGGCGACGGGCATCCGTTCCTGATATGAATAA
>MGPL01000109.1:3594-5685 GCA_001797415.1 Deltaproteobacteria bacterium GWA2_55_10 | reverse complement strand
TTCGATATTATCGGCACGCCGCGGCTGCAGGCCCGCGCGAGAAAGAGGTTCGGCGCGTAATAGCTGAACTCCGTCCCCACGGTCTGGCCCAATCCGAACGAACTCTCTGCGGCGGCATTGGCGTAAAAGCGAAGGCCCGGCTGTTCTACCGGGTCGCACTCGCGGCCTTCTCTTATGTTCTCGGCGCAGCCCCTGTACCAGGCCGCCCTCTCTTCTTCATATTTTGTAAGGTACGCGCCAATGCCGGTCTCGAGCGGCTTCACGATGTCCATCGTGAAGAGCGGGGCAGCGGCTATTATGGAAACAGCGTAGAGCCTCACCCTGCTCCCTGTCATGACCGAGTACCTGTAGGCCGTGAAGATGATGACCGCCGTTGCCGGGGCCAGCAGCCACGCAAGCGGGTTCAGATACGCGCGGTTGGAATTTCCCAGCTCATAGGCTATCCAGGGCGGGCTCATGAGCGCAGTCGCGAAGATGAAGAGGTGCATCGATGTGAAGCCCCTTCCCACCGAGAGCTGCCTGTATGCGACAAAGGCTGCCGCCATGTAGAATGCCAGCACGAGTATCTCCGCTGAATAGAACTTCTGCGGCGCCGTGCCGAAGCCTTCCATGAAGAGCCTGTGGTTGCTGAAGAGCACGTTGTATGTATCAGCCGAAAAGAAGCTGAGCTCAGGCGGCCTTATCATTGCCGCTGCGATAACCGGCAGGAGCGCGCCTGCCAGGAGCGCCAGCGATTGACGTAAGGCAGCTTTCTCGTGCCTCAGGAAATACCTGTACGCGGATATAAGCCAGAAGGAGAGCGCCATGAAAAGGCCGTATACCGGCTCCCAGAGGCATACAAACCCGAAGAGAAAGGGCGCGATAAGGCAGCTTATCGCCCCCTTTGGTTTGAGAGACGCCCAGAGGAGATACAGCCCGGCGATGATCTGGAAGTGGCTCCTGAGCGCGCCCATGTTGGGGGCCAGGAGCGCCGCGTCCATATCGTAGAAGTTCGTTACGAGGAGCGCCCCGGCGAGCAGGGCCGCGCCCTTTGAATTGGTCAGCCTCCTGACAAGGAGAAAGGCGAGTATTGCGGACAGCGCTGTAAGCGAGAATACAAAGAAGGCGAGGCTAATGGGCGTGAGCGCAAAGGCCTTCAGCCATAACGCGAGCGCCCCGGCGTTCAAAAGGCCGTACTGCACCGAGTAATGGTGGAGATAGGGCCACCTCCCCTCCAATATGCCGGAAGCCGACGCGAGGAACGGGCTCCAGTGGGGCATATCGAGGGTATAGGGCGGGAGCTTCACGATCGCGAAGAAGAGGACGAACGCGAAAAGCGCCGTAGCCGGGCTGAGCCTCGCCCTGTAAAATGCGCCGAGCGCCCTTGCCCCTTCAAGGAGAAAGGCCGCATAAAGGGCGAAAACGAGCGCGAACTGGCCGACCATGAGCTTTATATCGTGCTTCTCATAGACTGACTGGTGGGCGCCCGCCCTGAAGAGCTCAAGCGGTATCTCGCCGCTGTAGACGGATTTGAAAGGCGCGACATCGAGGAAACCAAGGGCGTCTCTCATTGTTATGGTCAGGACGGACGCAAGCACAGCATAGATAAGGAGCGCGGCAGAGGTCTTCGTCCCTGGACGCCTCTCACGTACATACAGAAACCTCAAAAAGACAATAGTCGCAATCCCGGCCAGAAGAAATAGCTCTATTCCCGGACGGAAGAGGAGCTTGAAGAGCGCCGCCGCCCCTGCTCCGAGTATGAGCAGGGCAGGCAGCGCGCCTGTCCTGCTCATTATGATGGTCCTGATGATGGTCCTGGCGTTCAAATGAGTTTCACCGTTGAGGTATCGTTTACCTTAAAGCGCCTTGAGGGTCTTATGCAGATGGTCTATCTTGTCCCTTATGTCCTGCGGGTGGTTGCCAACGAAAAAGCCATTGTAATGCGCCGTATCCGCGTTCTTCGAACCTGCGACCGTGTAGTCGTAATATTTGACCACGTCGTGCCGCAGGATATTCCCGCCGGTTATTATCCTGTACTCGATGCCCGCGGCCTTGAGCTTCTCCAGCACGGCCTTTCTTTCGAGCCCCGAGGCGGGGTTCACTATCATGGTA
>MGPL01000109.1:0-3568 GCA_001797415.1 Deltaproteobacteria bacterium GWA2_55_10 | reverse complement strand
TGTATCTCTCCGGGCCTTACGTTATAGCCCGGGAGGATAAACCTGTACGCCTCGAAAAAGTCGTCGTCTTTTCTTGAAAATATGGGGCTGTCCTTGTCCTGGTCCCTTGTCCAGCCGTGGTTCCTCACGGCCTTCAAGATGTTGAATATCTCCTTGTCATCGGTGAGGACCAGCCCGCCCTCCATGGTGGAGATATGGTGGGAGAAAAAGGTCGAGAAGGTATTTACCAGCCCGAATGTGCCGGTGTACCTGCCGTTGAACTTCGCGCCCATCGACTCGCAGTTGTCCTCGAACAGGATGAGGTCCTTCTCCCTGCATATCTTTGTTATCTCGTCGAACCTGCATGGGTTGCCGAGTATGCTCACGGCGACTATCATGCGGGTCTTTTTGGTGACGGCCTTCCTGAGGGCTTCGATGTCGTAGTTGAGCGTCTCGATGTCTATGTCCACGAACCTGAGCTTGAGCCCGTACTGGTGGAGCGGGTGGAAGGTCGTTGACCACGATATGCACGGGACTATCACCTCGTCGCCGCGCTTAAGCGGCCTGTCGCTCCTGTAGAAGAGGGAAGCGACCGCTATGAGGTTCGCCGAAGAGCCCGAGTTGGCCATGACGGCGTACTTCATCCCGAAGTGGCTTGCGAACTCCTCCTCGAACTCCCTGACGTTCCGTCCCATCGTGAAGGAATCGCTTTTGAGGACCTCTATGACTGCCTCTTTCTCCTCTTCGCACCATGTGCTGCTCGCAAGGCCGAATACGCTCACGTTGCCCCTCCTGTTACCTGTAATTTGGCTTGTAGACGATTATCTCAGAGCCGTTGAACTCGAACCGGAACGGGATATGGAGATAGCCCTTGAGCGCATCCTTCAGCCTCTGCCTCTCCTCGGGCTCGACATAAAACAGGATAAAGCCGCCGCCCCCGGCGCCCAGGAGCTTGCCGCCTACTGCGCCGTTCTTTATCGCCGTGCCGTAAACGTCGTCTATCTCCCCGCTGCTTATCTTTCTCGAAAGGCGCCTCTTGAGCTTCCACGTGGAATCAAGGAGCCTGCCGAAGCTCGTAAAGTCCCCGTTTTCTGACGTGAGTATCTTCTCCGCCTCGTCGACCAGCTTTTGCATCTCCCGCAACTCGGCCTTGTTCCTGGCGGTGTTCTGTATCTGCTCCTCGGCTATCTCGGAAGCGTTCCGGGATATGCCGGTAAAAAAGAGCATGAACTTGCTCTCGAAGAGCTTCAAGCGCTCGCCTTCCATTATTATGGGCTTCACGACTATGCTGTTGTTCTGCATGAACTCTATGGTATTGAGCCCTCCGCAGGCGGCCCATACCTGGTCCTGCGAGCCTACGTTCTCCTTGATGAGGTCCTGCTCGATGTGGATCGCCTCTTTATAAAGGCTCTCCTTCGAGATTATCCTGCCCTCTATGGCGTAAAGGGCCTTGAGGAGCCCCACGGTAAACGCCGAGCTCGACCCCATGCCAGAGCGCGCGGGTATGTCCCCGTCGTGGTGTATCTCAAGCCCGTAGCCGATGTTCATGTATTTGAGCGTCTCTTTGACGGACGGGTGCTGTATCTCGTCCATCTCGGTTACCGTCTCGACCTTCGAGTACGCTATCCTGTGCCTGTGCTTGAAGAAGGGAGGCAGCTCCCGGCAGCTTATGTAGCAGTACTTGTCGATGGCCGCGCCAAGCACCTTGCCCCCGTTCTCCCTGTACCAGGACGGGTAGTCGGTGCCGCCCCCGAAAAAAGATATCCTGTGCGGCGTACGCGAGATGATCATGGCTCCCCTCTCCGACGCGATTTGCTTTTCCTTGCTCCCCACCCTCTATATCCCCCTCAGGTATTGCTGCGCTTCCCTGTAAGTCTCTGGAATTCCGATGTCAATGAACCTGCCGTGCACGATGTACCCGTACCCGCCGTACCTGACATAGTCCGGGAGAAGCCCTGTCTCGAGCGAGAGGTTACGCTCCGCCTCGTCCTCGAACAAAGCCCGGTCAAATACATAAACTCCGGCGTTGATAAGCCCAGGCCCCGCGGCTGAATCCTTCTCGCCGAACGATATGACCCTGCTCTCGTTGTTCACGCCGACCTTGCCGTACCTCCTGCAGTCGTCCGCATCCTTGAGGACGATCGTGAACGGCGCGCCGCTCTCTCTGTGAAAGCCGATGAGGTCGTCTATATCAATGTCGACATACGAATCACCGTTGAGCACAAGGAGCTCATTCGTCCGGGTGAGCCTGCTTGCCTTTATAATCGCGCCGCCGGTCCCCAGCGGCTCATCCTCTTTTGAAAATACAAGCTCGAACGAAAAGCGGCCGCAGTTGGCGTACTGCTCGATTATCTGCTCTGACCTGTAGCCAACTGCCAGAATGACCTTTTTTACCTCGTCCGCCCTCTCGATCTGAGTTAAAAGGAGGTCGAGAAAGGGCCTGCCGTTGACCTGCGCCAGCGGCTTGGGAAGGTCCGGCACAGCGCGCTTAAGCCTTGTGCCAAGCCCGCCGGCCAGTATTATCGCGTCTGTCATGGAGCCCTCCTTTCCCTGCCATGAACTCATCTGCGACAAGGCTCGCGAACTCCATGGAGCAGGTGAATGCCGGGGATATCGCGTTCAGGATATGCATGCTCTCGTCGGTCTTTTTTATGACAAAGTCCATGACCAGCTCTTTTTTCTCCCAGTCGACAAGCTGCGGCCTGATGCCAGCCTTTGCGCACGGCTCGAGGTCGCCGGGCTCGAGCCCCTTCACTATCGCTTTTGCGTCCCTGTAGAAGAATCCGGGGAGGTATTTGAAGGTCTCCGAAAACGCAACCGTCCTGAACGGCCTGTTATTGGCGAAGAGCACCGCTTCCCTTCCGAGGATGGATACTGCCTCGCCGCTTATCCCCGATACTATCCCGTAGTTTTCGCGCCCGAGCGCGGGCATTGCGGTCGGCCCCACATAGACCTCTCCTGAGGCGCTTCGCGTAAAGTGCACCCCAAGGAACGGGTTTCTGAGATCAGGCACAGGATAGATATTGCCCCTTACGAGTGACGCTTTTTTTTTGCACAGCTTCCTGTATATGCCTTTGAATGGTATGAGCTTCAGATCCCGCGCGACTCCGAAGGCTGACGCTACCTTGTCGCTGTACGCGCCCGCGGCGTTTATGAAGTACTCGAAACCAATATCTCCCCTGTCCGTCTTTGCCCTGCCCCGGCTCTTGAGACCGAGGAATCGGGTCCTTGTAAGGACCATCACTCCCTTCGATGAAAGCTCGGCGAGAAGCGTTGATAAGACGGCATGGGGGTCTATCATCGCCGTATCATGGCAGAAGAGCGCCATCCTGCATGTCCTGGCAAAGGGCTCTATTCTTTTCAGCCTGCTCTCGTCTATTATCTCTACCGCGGCCCCGTTGGCGGCCGCGCGCATGAAGAGCTCCTGTATGGTCCCGGTCTCTTTCTCATCCCTTGCCACTATCACCTTGCCGGCCTCGAGCACGGGCAGGCCCTTGCGCCTGCAGTACTCCTTCATGAGCCTGTTGCCCTTTGCGGAGCATTCGGCCCTCAAGCTCCCGGGGCTGTAGTAGACGCCCGAATGTAGAAC
>MGPL01000108.1:7136-7387 GCA_001797415.1 Deltaproteobacteria bacterium GWA2_55_10 | reverse complement strand
CTTCCGTGGTTTACCTGGGGCATGTGGCTCTTTATCCTTGTTACGCCGGTCCAGTTCATAGGCGGCTGGAGCTTTTACAAGGGCGCGTATAACGCGATTAAGAACCGGATGATAAACATGGACTTCCTAATAGCCCTGGGGACGTCCGTTGCCTATGTCTATTCGGTTATAGTCATATTTGCTCCTGACATACTGCCGGTCAAGGTAGCTGAGAGGGATGTGTATTTCGAGGTCTCGGCTGTCATCATCGC
>MGPL01000108.1:0-7125 GCA_001797415.1 Deltaproteobacteria bacterium GWA2_55_10 | reverse complement strand
TCGGCAAGTACATGGAGGAGATTATAAAGAAGAAGTCTTCCGCGGCGGTAAGAAAGCTCCTTGACCTTAAACCACAGGTCGCGAGGGTTATAAGGGACGGGCAGGAAATGGAGATACCTGCTGAGACGGTCCAGGTCGGAGAGATTGTGGTAGTGCGGCCCGGCGAGAAGATATCGGCTGACGGACTTGTAATGGAAGGCTCTTCTTCAGTGGATGAAAAGATGATAAGCGGAGAGTCCATGCCGGTCGAGAAGAAACCGGGGGACAGCGTCATAGGGGCCACCATAAACAAGGTGGGCATGCTCAAGTTCAAGGCCGTAAGGGTAGGCGCAGAGACCACAATCAGCCAGATAATCAAGATGGTCGAGCAGGCGCAGGCATCCTCAGCGCCCATACAGAGGATAGCCGACCAGGTCTCAGGCTATTTTGTCGTAGCGGTTGTGACGGTAGCTTTCCTATCCTTCTTCGGATGGTGGGCGATGGGTAATTTTCCTCAAGGGCTATTGGCTTTTATAGCCGTGTTGATCATAGCCTGCCCGTGCGCTCTCGGCATAGCCACCCCTGCGGCCCTCATGGTAGGCGTAGGTAAAGGGGCCGAGGCCGGCATTCTCATAAGAGGCGGCGAGTACCTGGAGAGGGCGCAGAAGCTCACGACGATCGTCTTTGACAAGACCGGGACGCTTACAAAAGGCGAGCCGTCTGTAACAGACATAATCCCCTTCGAGTCCAGCGAAGACGAGATTTTAAAATACGCCGCCATAGCCGAGAAAGGCTCCGAGCACCCATTGGCTGAGGCGATCATAAAGGCGGCGCGGATGAAAAATATCGACGTCCCTGATATGGATACTTTTGAGGCTGTGCCGGGTCACGGGGTAAGGGTGGGCTTCAAGGGGGATACAATACTTTTCGGCAACAGAAGGCTCATGGAGGCAAACAGTATCCATATAGCCGAGTTTGAAGAGAAATTGAAAGGTCTTGAGGAGCAGGGCAAGACAGCCATGCTCCTTGCGAGGAACGAAAAAATAATCGGCATAATAGCTGTGGCAGACACCTTGAAAGAGAGTTCTATCTCAGCTGTTAACGCCCTCAAGAAAGAGGGCATTGAGGTCATAATGCTCACCGGAGACAACGAGAGGACAGCGAAGGCCGTCGCCAGACTTGCAGGGATAGAGAAAGTCATAGCCAATGTGCTGCCGGGCGAGAAGGCCGGGATAATAAAGAAGCTTCAGTCAGAGGGCCAGGCCGTTGCCATGGTTGGAGACGGCATAAACGACGCGCCTGCGCTGGCACAGGCGGATATCGGCATAGCCATAGGCAGCGGTTCGGATGTGGCAAAGGAGACAGGCGGGATAATACTGATAAAAGACGACGTAAGGGATGTCTTCGCTGGCATAAAGCTCTCCAAGGCAACTATGCGGAAGATAAAGCAGAACCTCTTCTGGGCTTTCATTTATAACTCTATCGGTGTTCCCATAGCGGCGTTGGGGTATCTCAACCCGATAATAGCGGCCGCGGCTATGGCGCTGAGTTCCCTTTCGGTCGTGGCCAACTCGGCTACCCTGAAGACACTTAAGATAGATGTGAGTTGAAAAAAACGGATCTCTGAGAAAAAAGGATGGTTAAAATCTTGGCGTAAATTTTCGCTCACTTTGAACACCTGATAAAGAGGAGCCTTTATGGAGTGGATTAGAGAGAACTGGGTCTTTATCTTATTCTTTGCCTTTTTTATAGGCATGCATTTTTTTGGACATGGCATGCACGGAGGGCACGGGCGTGGGAGGGAAGACCATGAAGGCCACGGCGGCAGGGAATCCACGGATGAGCATAATGGCCATTCAGGCGAAGAAACTGCCGAAAAGAAAAATAAAAAAGGAGGCCGCGGATGCTGCTGAACATAAAAGTTGTGAGCTGGTCATTGGGTCTTTTTACGTCTTTTACTTTTCTGGCTCTTCGCCGTTTTATGTGGGTAGATTTTAACCCACGAGTCCTTTTTCAGCCTTATCTGGCGCGGCTTTTCTGCATTCAGGGCTCTTTGAAAACTTGACACGTTTAGCTTGAAGACGGTAAGGTCTTCGTCATGAAGACCAAGACCTCGTTCCAATCCCTCTATAGCCATCCCGGTTTTCGGGCTCTGGCTCGCTTCAAGAGCGGCGTCAAGGGAGACCAGAGAGCCCGCGTGGTGCAATTGCGGCGGCATCAAAAAAAACCGTTTGTTCCGTCTGTGGAAAGTCGTTTCGCCATTTCTACGACCGGCGCCAGCATAGGGTCAGAGATTTGGACGCCGGGGATACGCGCATATATTTGGACTTCGAATACCGCCGCGTTTCCTGTCCGGAGTGCGGCGTGAGACAGGAGCGCCTTGCATGGCTGTCAGATTCGCGGCGATTCACGCGGCGCTTTGCCCAAGCCGTGGGCCGACAGTGCCGGGAGCTGTCAGTTGACCGCGTGGCCGAGATGCACCAGCTGTCCTGGGGCCAGGTCCGCCGCCTGGAGGTCGCCTACATGGAAGCGCTCCTGGCCAAGCACCCGCCGGCCAAGCGGCTCCGGGCAATCGGGATCGACGAGGTATCCATCCGGAAAGGACACAGCTACGCTATCGTCGTAGCCGACCTCGACCGGCAACGGCCGATATGGATGAGTTCTTCGCCTGGCAGGGCCGAGGTGGAGATGGACCGGTTCTTCTACGAAATCGGCACTCAACGCTGCCGCGAGATTAAGCTCGCTGTCATGGACATGTGGAAGGCTTTTCGGAAGTCCACGATGCGCAACGCGCCGAATGCCAGAATCGTCTTCGACAAGTTCCACGTGCTCAGACACCTCTCCGATGCCCTGGACGAGGTCCGCCGTCAGGAATACAAACGTGTCAATGAGAAAGAGCGTAAGTTCATCAAAGGCCAGCGCTACACGCTCCTGTCGCACAGGGCGAACCTGGATACGGAAGGCCGACGGTCTTTGCAGCTGCTTCTTAAGGCCAACCGGAGACTGCACAAGGCATATCTGCTCAAGGAGTCCTTCGGTCAGCTATGGGATTACAACAACCCTGCCTGGGCCAGAAAGTTTTTCGACAACTGGAAGGCCCAGCTCAAATGGCAGCGCTTAGAGCCTTTCGAGAAATTCGCGGCCATGATTGAACGCCACTGGGACGGCATCGTCAGCTATTGCCATCCCGACAACAAAGTGTCCCTCGGTTTCATGGAGGGCCTTAATAACAAGATCCGGCTCATCCAGCGCCGGGCCTATGGCATCAAAGACCAACATTATTTGAAACTCAAAGTCCTGACTTCTTTTATCAAGGACCCTTAAAGCTAACAAAATTTACCCACAGGAAATGGTGAAGACCCACTTTTCTTTTGTGCGTTCTTTACGGGCTCCTTGTGCCGCAAAAACTCCATGGCATGTCTTATGTTCTCGAATCAATATTACCTGCTTTCAAATGGCTGACTTTCTCAGGGTTTGTCCTCGGCCTCGTAGAAAGCTTTCTCTACGGAATCTATATCGGGATTGTATTCGTGCCCATTTATAATTTTGTAAACAGGAAACTTGGCCCTAAGGAGGTTAAGTAGCACTCAAGGATATACTCCATATAGCGTCATGATTCTTCCACACAGGGAAAGGCCTGCCCTATGAGCCTGTTTATCTTTTCTCTACTCGGTTGTGGCGGGTTTGGCTGACTTGAAACAGATTGAATTCAAGGCTTTGTAATATGAGAAAGCTCATGAGAAAATGGAACTGGCTCTGCCCACCGCTGATGATGGCGGTTGCCGTGTGGATATTCACGCTACTTGGATTTACGGTATGGGCGGCCGTATTTATGGCGCTTCTCCTCGTATGCCCCGCAATTATCATCTATGCGCTTGTAAAAATGACACGAAGCAAGGCCGGCCTTTCGCCAGAAACGCTCCATACCCGGGGCATGCCGCTTGACGTACTTGCGCCCATTTATGACAGGTATTGCCCGTTGATAGGGCTAGGCCGCGCGTTCAGGCAGACAACGATTCGATATGCGGAGTTGATGTCCGGCGATAGCGTTCTCGATGTCGGGTGCGGGACCGGAGTCTTGACGCGACTTGCGGCTCTGGCGGTCGGGCCAACAGGTTATGTGATCGGCATAGACCCGGCTGCAAAGATGATAGGGGTTGCCAAAAAGAACGCCGTTGAGCAGGGTAGTCAAGCCGAATTCAGGCTTGCCGTCATAGAAAACCTTCCCTTTGAGGAAAACCGCTTTGACTGCGTCCTTTCAAGCGCTATGCTGCATCACCTGCCGCCTGATGTGAAAATGAATGGGTTATCGGAGGTCAAAAGGGTATTAAAGCCCGGCGGGCGTCTTATCGTGGTAGACGTGGACAGGCCCGCAATATTCCTGTGGTGGGTGATCCTTTGGCCGTTACTTTTCTGGTCATTTACGGAAGAACAGGTAAAAGGCAGGATAGGGGCCCTGATGCTTCGGGCAGGTTTTTCAAGAGCTGAAAAGGTTGGTTCCTGGGGTGGTTTTTTGGGATTTTGGAAGGTTTATAAATAGCATCAGCCGGGGATATTATTACTTCGTCACAATTATCTTATATTTATGCTCAACTCTCTGACCTGAATACATCCCGAAAAAATAGGAGCCTTGGCTGATAGTCAAAATGTTTCCAGCTTGACATTCTACATCATGTAGAATATTATGGGCATGGAGGTCCACATGATTCCAATAAAGAACGGACATGGAAAAGTCCTCGGCCATCTGGAGCAGGATATACTGGAGGCCCTTTGGAGGAGAGGGGAAGCGAGCGGCAGAGAGGTCTTCGAGGAGGTTTCGAGGGATATCGCCATAACCACGGTGCTCACTGTTCTGGAAAGGCTTGTCAGCAAGGCTTTGGTCAAAAAGATACGAGGCAGGGAAGTGAACCTTTTCAGGTCTGTATACACGAAAGAGGAGCTTGCCAAAAAAAATTCAGACGAAGTTTTCAGGAGTATCCTCGGTCTTTCTGCGCCCGCAGCTTCGGCTGCTTTTGTAAATATACTTGCGGATATCCAACCAATTGAACTGGACAGGCTTGCAACTCTCGTTGAGAGCAAAAAGAAAGAACTGCAATCCTGCCAAAAGGATATAAATGCATTGCTCGAATAATATCGAGGTCCTCGGCGATGATTGCAGGGTACATCGTACTGAGGAGCGAAGGTAAAAAAAATTACATTTTAATTCTACATTCTGTAGAAAAATAATCCAGGAGGAAAAAATGAAAAAACTCACTAAAGCGATTTTACTTACTATGCTCCTTGCGGCCCTGCCGGCGATCGCCGCAACGGACCACGGCAGGCACGATCACGGCAGCATGGACAACGTGATTGCCGGCACTGCGACTGAAGCAGGTATAAAGGCAACTCTGAAGGTAAATCGTGCGCATTCCATGGTGGATCTATTCCTTGCTGATGCCGCAACAGGGACTCCTGTGACATCCGGCAAGGCGATTGCCAATATAAAGCTGCCGGACGGAAAGACAATGGAAAAGGAGCTTATAAGCATGAAGATGGGGCAGGAACACTCATTTATGAATTCCCTTGATTTGTCTCTCAATGGAAGGTATGTCTTTGACGTATCTGTAGCAATTGGGAGCAAGCAGGCCAAGTTCGGTTTTGTCTATACGGCAAAGTAGGAGGGATTGATGAGACGCGCTCTGACTCAGGTCTTTTTGGCATTGACACTTTCTCTAAGCGCTTCCGAATTGTATGCGCAGGAACGACAGTTATTGGTGAACTGATTGAGGAGGGCGAAGGCACATAACCCTGAGCTCAAATCCCTGAGAGAGAGTCAAAAGCTTCGAGGCAAGGGCAAGGGCGGAAGGTACCCTTGATGACCCGGTATTTGCCGTCGAGATGGAAGAACTTGACTCGAGCCGTCCTTTTGAAATCTCGCCGGGAAACTCCATGACCACGAGATACAGAGTGACTCAGATGCTTCCCTTTCCGGGCAAATTGTCCTTGAGAAAGAAGATAGCCTTGAGGGAGGCAAATGCCGTAAAAGCGGATCTCAGGTCAAAAGAACTTGAAGTTCTTGCATCGGTCAAGGAGGCCTATTTCAATTATTCATTCCTTGATGAGTCGATCAGAATTACCGAAGAGGTTAAAAAGCTCCTTCAAAATATGTCCGCAATAGCGGATGCGAAGTATGCAACGGGCCAGGTCTCTCAACAGGATGTCATAAAAGTGAATGTGGAAGCAACGGCCCTTACCAATGAACTGATAACCCTCGGGGCCGAAAAGGGCGTCGCCGCGGCCAGGGTCAAGTCCCTCCTGGACAGACCTCAATCTTCCATATTCGAAGCAGAAGGCGTCCTTTCGAAGGAGAGGATAGGTATTGAAATAGAAAAGCTCATAGAAACGGCTTTGATGGAAAACCCGGAAATAAAGTCTGCCCGGGCCGAGGCAGAAGCCGGGGAGTTCTCGGCAGACCTGGCAAAAAAGAATTATTATCCCGATTTCATGGTAGCCTTTGAACCAATGCAGCGTGACGGGAGATTCGATAATTTCGGGGTCATGTTCCAGATGAATATTCCGATCTGGAGGAACAAGTACGCGTACTCAAGCCTTATCCTTTTAAGCTCTCTTTCGGTAACAGACTTGATGAGGCTTTGATTTGGATTTCAAGCTTAGCTGGGAGATAATAATGAAAAAATTGTACGGGGTAGTGCTTTTGGCCCTTGGGGTGCTCATAGGCGGTCTTTCGGTCTGGTATCTCCAGTCCGGTCCCGCGGCAGAAGCACGGCAGAATGAGGAACGAAAAATCCTTTATTACCGTAATCCCATGAACCCGGAAGTAACCTCGCCTGCGCCGATGAAGGACTCGATGGGCATGGATTACGTCCCGGTCTATGCGGACGAGGGAAAACCGCAGGGGGAGCGGAAGGTACTCTTCTACCGCAACCCCATGAACCCGGAAGTTACCTCGCCTGTTCCTATGAAAGACCCGATGGGCATGGATTACATACCTGTTTATGAGGACGAAACGCAACAAGCGCCGGGCACTGTGAGGATAAGCCCTGAGAAGATCCAGATGATAGGAGTAAGGTCAGAACAGGTTGCCGCCCGCAGGCTCGACAGGGTCATAAGGACCGTAGGCCGGGTGGACCCGGTGGAGAACAGGAG
>MGPL01000107.1:18293-20015 GCA_001797415.1 Deltaproteobacteria bacterium GWA2_55_10 | reverse complement strand
CGGAAAGCAACTCCAAGAGGTAAGGTAAGATGGAAAAGAAGATAAAGGTAACCCTTAAAAAGCGCCCCGCCACCGAGAGGCTCCGCATAATACTGCTCGGGCTCGGGCTCAAGAAGACAAACAGCTCCAGGGTGCTTCCCGATAACCCCTCGATAAGGGGCATGGTCGACAAGGTCTCTCACATAGTCTGCGTTAAAGAGGCCTGAGACCTGCTCCGGGCAGCAAGCCCGGCACAGGCTAACGAGCTTATATCAAAAAAGTCTTAAAGGAATTCAAGATGCTTAACAGGCTCAAGGCGCCCAAGGGCGCGAACCAGAAGAAGACAAGGCGCGGACGCGGCGAAGGCAGCGGCCTCGGCAAGACCTCCGGAAGGGGCGGCAAGGGCCAGACCGCGAGGAGCGGCGGCAACATAAAGCCCGGCTTCGAGGGCGGACAGATGCCCCTGCAAAGGAAGCTGCCGAAGAGGGGCTTCACCAATATATTCAAGACCGTCTACCAGATCGTAAACGTCGGCTCCATTGCCGGCGTGTTCAAGGCTGGCGAAGTGGCTGACCCGGCCTCCATACTGGAGAAGGGCCTCGTCAAGAGGCAGCTCCCCGTGAAGGTCCTCGGCGAGGGCGAGATAACCTCCGCCATCACCGTTAAGGCGAACAGCTTCAGCAAAAGCGCTATAGAGAAGATAAAGGCCGCGGGCGGAACTGCGGAGGTAATATAGATTGGCGGGAATTACTCCGAACATAAGCAAGATCCCGGAGCTTAACCGCCGTATTTTAATAACGCTCGTAATGCTCGCAGTTTATCGTATGGGCGTATTCATCCCGACGCCCGGGGTCGATGGAGAGGCGCTTGCCGCCTTTTTTGCAGGCGCAAGCGGCACGCTCCTTGATTTCGCTACGATGTTCACCGGAGGCGCTCTCGAGCGCTTTTCCGTTTTTGCGCTGGGCATCATGCCCTACATCAGCGCATCGATTATCATACAGCTGCTTGCCGCGGTAGTGCCGCAGCTTGAGAAGCTGCAGAAGGAAGGCGAGCAGGGCAAGAAGGTCATAACCCAGTACACCAGGTACTCGACCATCGTGTTGAGCATCCTGCAGGGCTTCATGATAGCCGTCGGCCTCGAGTCCATGAGGGGGCCGGCAGGAGAAGCCATAGTCCTTAACCCGGGCTGGGACTTCAGGCTCCTTACGATCATCACCCTGACCACAGGCACTACTTTCCTCATGTGGCTGGGCGAACAGATAACTGAACGCGGGATAGGCAACGGCATATCCCTCATAATATTCGTCGGCATAGTGGCCAACATGCCGTCGGCGATGTACAACAGCGTGCAGCTTGTGCGGGCCGGCGAGATGAGCCTCTTTGTAGTCCTCATGCTTCTCGCCCTCATGGTGGTGGTGGTAGGCTTCATCGTCTTCATGGAGATGGGCCAGAGGAGGATACCGATACAGTACCCGAAGAGGGTAGTGGGCCGGAAGGTCATGGGCGGTGGAACTCAGCACCTGCCTCTGAAGGTGAATACCTCGGGCGTTATTCCCCCGATATTCGCCTCTTCGATCATAGTATTTCCGGCGACCATAGCGAACTTTATAGAGACGCCGTCGCTCAAGTGGCTGGCGGACTCTCTGAGGCCGGACGGTCTTCTTTATAACGGACTGTACATAGTGCTCATAATCTTCTTTACGTTCTTCTACACGGCCATACAGTTCAACCCCAAGGACGTAG
>MGPL01000107.1:0-18271 GCA_001797415.1 Deltaproteobacteria bacterium GWA2_55_10 | reverse complement strand
TTCGGCGGTACGGCGTTGCTTATCGTCGTCGGCGTGGCAATGGACACGGCCCAGCAGATAGAGTCTCACCTGCTGGCCCGGAGCTACGATGGGCTTCTTAAAAAAGGAAAGATCAAGGGCAGGGGCCTTTAGCATTATATGAACCTTATTCTACTCGGGGCTCCTGGCGCGGGCAAGGGGACACAGGGCAAAAGCCTGTCTGAAAAGTACAGGATACCCCAGATCTCGACCGGAGACATCCTGCGCGCAAACGTAAGGAGCAAGACCCAGCTTGGCCAGAAGGCCAAGGAGTACATGGACAAAGGGGCACTCGTCCCCAATGAGATAGTCGTCCACATGGTCGTAGGCCGCATCCAGGAAGAGGACGCACGGAATGGCTTCATACTCGACGGCTTCCCGAGGACAATAGCCCAGGCAGAGGCTCTCGATGCTACGCTCAAGTCCATGAACAAGAAGATAGATGCCGTAATAGGCATAGAGGTCGACAGGAAAGAGCTCACACGGAGGCTTTCAGGCAGACGGGTTTGCAGGAAATGCGGGGCGAGCTATCACGTGATATTCAACCCTCCCGTGAACATCGGCATGTGCAACGCCTGCGGCTCCGAGATATACCAGAGGGATGACGACAAGGAAGAGACGATAGAGGCGAGGCTCAAGGTATACGAGGATGAGACCCTTCCCCTGG
The DNA here is from genome assembly GCA_001797415.1 of Deltaproteobacteria bacterium GWA2_55_10. GTDB lineage: Bacteria > Desulfobacterota > GWC2-55-46 > GWC2-55-46 > GWC2-55-46 > UBA5799. Next base: position 17,586 of record MGPL01000107.1, on the reverse strand, counting down.
CGGAGTATTACTCCAGCAAGGGCCTTTACAGGGCCATAGACGGCAAGGGGCCTGTGGACCAGATAACCGAGTCTATCGTGGGCGCTATTGAAGGAAGCCATAATTCTTAAGTCTCCCGAAGAGATAAAGACAATGCGCAGGGCCGGGGCCATCGTGGCAGAGGTCCTGGCGCTTCTCAAAGGCAAGGTCAAGCCAGGGGTAACTACCCTGGAGCTTGAAAAGATAGCCGAAGAAGAGACGAAAAAGAGGAAGGCTCTTCCTGCCTTCAAGGGGTACAAGGGTTATCCGTACTGCCTGTGCACCTCGATTAACGAACAGGTCGTTCATGGCATGCCCTCGAAGAGGGCTTTGAACGAAGGCGACATCCTCAGCGTCGACTTCGGCGTAAGATTCGAAGGCTTCTACGGAGACTCGGCCATAACCGTGCCGGTCGGCAAGGTGAGTAAAGATGCCGAACGACTCATTAGGGTCACTGAAGAATCCCTCGGAAAGGCAATCGAGGCGGCAAGGGCAGGTAACCGCCTCTACGATATCTCCTCTGCTGTACAGACCCATGTAGAGTCGCACGGCCTCTCTGTAGTAAGGGAGTTCGTGGGGCATGGAATAGGAAGAGAGCTCCATGAGCCGCCGCAGGTGCCGAACTTCGGCATACCCGGACAGGGCGTAAGGCTTAAAGTCGGCATGGTGCTGGCGATAGAGCCCATGATAAACGTGGGCGGATGGGCGATAAAGGTGCTTGGCGACGGCTGGACCGCAGTGACTGCGGACGGCAGTCTCTCAGCGCACTTCGAGCACACGGTAGCAATAACGGAAGACGGGCCGCTGGTGCTCTCGGCCCTTTAGAAGTCGTGAAAACTGCGTTTAGGTCAGGCTGCTCAAAAAGCTCCATATGCGAGGCCCCGGTTAAATTGGGGAGCGAGGAACGAGTCGTACTCTTCATGTACGTCGCAGTGACGAGCGATGAAGACAACAAAGCAGATGGACTTTTTCAGCTGCCGTTCATGAGAACAAAGGACAATAGATGCCCAAAGAGGATGCAATACAAGTAGAGGGGATGGTAATCGAGACCCTGCCCAACGCGATGTTCAGGGTGGAGCTCGAGAACGGGCACAAAGTCCTGGCGCACGTCTCCGGCAAGATGAGGATGCATTTCATAAAGATACTGCCAGGCGACAAGGTCACGGTGGAGCTTTCGCCGTACGACCTCACCAGAGGCAGGATAACATACAGGGCCAAGTAAGTTTATACAAAGCGAGGATTGAGATGAAAGTAAGAAGCTCGGTTAAGAAGATTTGCGCAAAGTGCAAGATCATCAAGAGAAGCGGAGTGGTCCGCGTGGTCTGCACCAACCCCAAGCACAAGCAGAGGCAGGGTTAATACTCTCCCCTCAGCCGTTTTTTTAAAGGAGGAAGGATTTGGCAAGGATCGCAGGAGTTGACCTCAAGAAGAATAAAAGAATAGACGTTGCCCTTACCCAGATATACGGCATAGGCGATACCTCTGCCAGGAAGATACTGGAGAAGGCCACCGTAGATCGCTCGATAAAGGTGCAGGACCTCACGGAAGCCCAGATCGCGGCCATCAGGAAGGCCATCGACACCGACTTCAAGGTGGAAGGCGACTTGAGGAAAGAGGTCTCCATGTACGTAAAGATGCTCATAGACATGGGCTGCTACAGGGGCGTGCGCCACAGGAAGAACCTCCCTGTGAGGGGCCAGAGAACACACACCAACGCGAGGACCAGAAAAGGCCCGCGCAAGGGTGTCGTGGCCTCAAGAAAGACCGAGTAGCATAAGATTTAAATTTTTAACTGGATTTTCACTATGCTTTTGTAGCATAATGATTGTTTGCGGCGATTTCAGAGGGCCTGGCGGTTAACCAGGTGTTTTTCTCAGATACAGGTTCGGAGGAGCTTAGATGGCAAAGGCCAAGAAGGAAAAGAGAGCGGTATCCAGGGGTGTGGCCCATATAAAGTCCACCTTCAACAACACGATCGTGAGCATAACCGACCCTGCCGGGAACGTCATAGCATGGTCGAGCTCAGGAGCCCAGGGCTTCAAGGGCTCCAGGAAGGGAACCCCGTTCGCCGCTCAGGTGGCCGCGGAAGTCGCTGCCAAGAAGGCGATGGACAGCGGTGTGAAGACAGTTGAAGTATTTATAAACGGCCCAGGCGCGGGCAGGGAAGCGGCACTCAGGTCCCTGCAGGCGGCCGGGTTCAGCATAAGCCTCATAAGGGACGTAACGCCGCTTCCGCACAACGGCTGCAGGCCCCCCAAGAGGCGCAGGGTATAATATAAAGGAATTCTTTTCGCGCCCGATAGAGGCGCGCTGCGCTGTCGGCGCAGGATGAATGGAGGAAGCAAGTTGGCAAGGTATACTGAATCGGTATGCAAGATATGCAGGCGCGAAGGCATGAAGCTCTTTTTCAAGGCCGAGCGCTGCTACACTGACAAGTGCGCGTTCGATCGCAGGAGCTATGCTCCGGGCCAGCACGGACAGGCAAGGGGCAAGGTCTCCGAGTACGCGCTCCAGCTTCGCGAGAAGCAGAAGGTGAAGAGGACCTACGGTCTCATGGAAGGCCAGTTCAGGAATACCTTCGCTGACGCGGACAGGGCAAGGGGCATCACAGGTGAGAACCTCATCTCGATGCTCGAGAGGAGGCTCGACAACGTGGTCTACAGACTGGGTTTCGCCGGATCGAGGAGCGAGGCCAGGATGATGGTGACCCACGGCTACTACCGCGTAAACGGCAGGAAGGTCGACATCCCCTCCTTCAGGGTCAAGCAGAACGACATAATCGAAGTAGCTGAGAAGAGGAAGAAGGAAGCCAGGCTCGCCGACAATATCAAGTCGGCCGAGAGCAGGCATGGAATACCGGAGTGGCTCTCGCTTGACAAGGACAACTTCAAGGCGACCGTTGCAAGGCTGCCCAGAAGGGACGACACCACGCTGCCGATGCACGAGCAGCTCATCGTCGAGCTCTACTCCAAGTAATCGATCCTTAAGACCTCATTTGCCGCAGTCTTCAGGCTGCGGCAAAACCCATTTTTCCAGGTCTTACTACAATTTAAACAAGGATGGGTAAACCATGCAAAAAAACTGGCGTGACCTTATCAAACCGAAAAAGCTTGAGGTAGAAAAAGACACGCTCACCCCGACATACGGCAAGTTCGTAGCCGAGCCGCTTGAGAGGGGCTTCGGCGTTACCGTCGGCAACTCATTGAGGAGGATACTCCTTTCTTCGCTCCAGGGCGCTGCCATTACCTCTGTCAAGATAGACGGAGTGCTCCACGAGTTCTCCTCCATACCGGGCGTCAAAGAGGACGTCTCCGACATAATTCTCAATCTCAAGCAGGTCAGGCTCAAGCTCTACGGCGAGGGCCCAAAGACCTTGAGGATAAAGGGCGGCAACAACGGCGTAGTCAGGGCCGGCGACATCATAACCGATTCCACCGTAGAGGTCCTGAACCCGGACCAGCACATTGCGACCGTCTCAAAGGACGCGAAGTTCGACTGCGAGCTTGCCGTCAATACCGGCAAGGGCTACGTGTCTTCCGAGCGCAACAAGCTCGCCGAGATGCCGATAGGGACCATCCCTGTTGACTCGATATTCCAGCCCGTAAGCAGGGTGAACTTCAATGTCACCCACGCGAGGGTCGGGCAGAGGACAGACTACGACAAGCTCGTCCTTGAGATATGGACCACCGGCGCGATCGACCCGCAGAGCGCGGTCGCCGTTGCCGCAAAGATATTGAAGGACCAGCTGAGCGTCTTCATCACCTTCGAAGAGGCCGAGGAAGAGGCCGCGTTCGAGAGGGGCGAGGGAAAGCCCGCGTTCAATGACAACCTCTTCAAGACAGTCGACGAACTCGAGCTCTCCGTAAGGTCGGCGAACTGCCTCAAGAACGCGGATATCAAGTATATCGGCGAAATGGTGCAGAAGACCGAGCAGGAGATGCTCAGGACAAAGAACTTCGGCAGGAAATCGCTCAACGAGATAAAGGAAATACTCCGCGGCATGGGGCTCGACTTCGGTATGAAGCTCGAAGGCTTCCCTTCAAGGAAAGACCTGGACGCCATGCATTCGGAACACAAGGAGACCGCTTAAGGGGACCTTATGAGACATAACAGGGACGAAAAAAGATTCGACAGGACGTACAGCCATCTCAAGAGCATGCTCGCCAACATGACGAACGACCTCGTCATGCACGGCAGGATAAAGACAACCACCCCGAAGGCGAAGGTGTTGCGGAGCTATGCCGAGAAGATGATCACCCTCGGCAAGAACGGCAGTCTCGCCGCTCGGAGAAGGGCGTTTGCCTTCATGCGCAACAAGACAGCCGTCCACAAGCTCTTCACCGACGTCGCGCCCCTTTTCAAGGAGAGGAACGGCGGCTACACCAGGATACTGAAGCTCGGCAACCGCCCCGGCGACAACGCCTCCATGTCCATAATTGAGCTGGTCGAGGGAGCTGCGGCGGCAGTAGCCGTTGAGCCTGCAAAGCCCGCCAGGAAGCCGGCTGCCCGCAAGGCAAAGGCGCCTGCAAAGGCCAAGGAAGAGGCTCCGGAGAAGAAGGAGAAGGCCCCGGCCAGGAAGGCCGCCCCGAAGAAGGCTGCTCCAAAGGAGTCCGCTGAGAAGGGCGAGGCAAAGGCACCTGCCAAGAGGGCCCCGAAGAAGGCCGCTTCAAAAGAGGAATAAGCGCATAAGGGACGGAAGGTGCTTCCGTCCCTTATGCTTTTTTGCACACCGATTGATTTCGCCTCAAAAGCATCTATAATTGGATTTGTCGGGCAGCCTCGGCGCTCCAGTTAGCTTATCTAATCCAGCACTTTTCTGCCCTGCCTCGCCAGGCCGGGATAAAATCGCAATGACCGGAGGTGTTTATGGCTATGACGAAATCCCAGATCGAGGAGCATATAGCGGAGGCAACCGGCGTGCCCAAGAAGTCCGTAAAGGACGTGCTCGCAAAGATGGCCGAGCTGGCCTACAATGAAGCCAAGAACCAGTTCACAGTGCCGGGCTTAGGCAAGCTCGTACTCGTGGACAGGCCCGCCAGGACCGGCAGGAATCCCAGGACCGGCGAAGAGATACAGATACCGGCCAAGAAGGCCGTCAAGTTCAGGCTCTCAAAGGCATGTAAGGACGAGGTATTGAAGCAGGCCGGAGAGTAATAGCAGGACTCCAGATATTCGAATAAACTAAAAAGGCGATACGCCGCCAGGTTCGACTGGGCGGCCGTATCGCCTTTTTGTTTTAAAACAGGGTATGCGACAGAGATTGAAATCCGCTGCTCAGTTCTCCGAGCTCTTGAACCTGTAGGACCAGACGACGTCGTTGCGGAAGACCAGCTCGAGACTGGTCACAGCCTCTTTCCTCAAAGCCTCGTTCTCGACCAGGCCTCCGAAGTAAGCCGGCATCTTCTTTTCCCTGAAGCTGTAGACCATCTTCTCTTCATTGTTCTCGTAGCTTATCTCCGTAGGCGTACCAAAGGCCGCGATGACGGCCTGCCGTGTGGTTGCGCCGGGTTTTAATTCCAGCACCTTTGACCTGTCTATCCTGGTGCCCTCGGTCTTCGTTACCGACATGCATCCCGCGATGAGCAGTATTGCCGGGATAAGCGCGATAAGCCTCTTCATCTGCTTGAAACCTCCTTCATATTTATAAAAATTGTTCTTTTTCCGGATCTCTGTGTCAGGGCAGAAAAAAAATGCTCACATATACCACAACATATGCTACGCTTTTTAGTTCCGCCCTTCCTTGACCTCAGAAAAAATTCCTGATTTTTAGAGGCGGCCTTATCTTATTAGTCTCGTCTCTATGCCTCGGCAACTCCGTTCCTTGTCCTGTTCTTTACGTCGTACATGGCATGGTCGGCCTTGTGAATAAGCTCGTCCTTGTCGGCGGCGTCCATCGGAAAAGACGCGACGCCGAAGCTCGCGGTGAGGTGCAGGTTCAACCCCTCGTCATGGAGGAATACCGCGTCGTTGATGGCGGCCCGTATCTTCTCAGCGACTATCACCGCGCTCTTTTTCGATGTGCCCGGCATCATCACGATGAACTCGTCGCCCCCGTACCTGCATGCCATATCAACGTTCCTTATGAGCGAGAGTATGAGCCTCGCGACCTCCTTCAGGAGCTTGGAGCCCCTCAGGTGGCCGTGCCTGTCGTTGACGTCCTTGAAATAATCGAGGTCCAGGAAGATCATCGAAAGCTCATAGCGGAACCTCTTGGCGCGCTCGACCTCGTACTCGAGCCTTGAATGAAGAAAGCGCGAGTTGTAGAGCTTTGTAAGGTCGTCGGTTATCGTGAGTTCCTGGACCCTCTGGAAGAATATCGCGTTCTCTATCGCTATCGCCGAGAAGTCCGCGAGCGTTGTCAGGATGAGCAGGTCGTCTTCCGAGAAGCCCTCTTCGCTCTCCACCTTGTTTATCAGTTCTATCACGCCCAGGCACCTGCCGCGCGTGATGAGCGGCACGCAGATTATCGACTGCGTCGTGAAGTTGGATACCTCATCGGCCTTTTTCGAGAAGCGCGGGTCCTTGTTGACGTCCGGCACGAGAAGGGGCTTTCTCTCCCTGGCTACCCAGCCGGCCACGCCTTCGCCGACCTTGAGCCTCAGGTCCTTGAGCTTCTCCGAGCCCTTGCCGACCGCTATCTCGAACTTGAGCTCGCCCGCGCCATCGTCCAAAAGGAGCAAAGACCAGTTCTTCGGCCTCAGGAGCTCGCTTATCTTGTCCATTACTTTTTTGAGGATTTCGTTAAGGTCAAGCGAAGAGGTGAGTGTCTTACCAAGCTCCGTAAAAACGGCGAGTTGAAGCCTTTTCTGCTCGAGTTCCCTGGACTCGGAAGAGCTGAGGTCCTGGCCCTGGCCGCGAGTGATTTCCATGGCGCGACTATAACGCATCGGGCTCTAAAAATCAAGGACTGCTAATGGGTTACGGCCCCTATTTGAGAAGTTCTTGCATGAGCCTGGTAAGCATGCCGGGCCTGCCGCCTCCGACCTTTTTGCCCTCTATTGCAACCAGGGGGACCGCGTCCATTATTGAGTTGGTGATAAAGGCTTCATCCGCCCTGTAAAGGTCCTTTGGTCGAAGTCTTGTCTCCCTGACGGTGATGCCGTTTTTTTTGGAGGCAATCATCACAGCCGCCCTCGTAACCCCGGCCAGCACCCCTTCGGACGGCGTCCCGGAAAGGGGCGGGGTAAGGAGCCTTCCGCCTTTTACGATAAAGACGTTTGAAGAGCTGCCCTCTTCGACAAACCCGTCCTTTACGAATATTGCTTCGAACGCTCTGCGCCTGTTTGCCTTCATCCTTGCGAGTACGCTGGGCAGGTAATTGAGTGATTTTACCCCTGGCAGCGCCGGAAGTACATCGTCGACGAACACCGCCGATACGCCCTTCTCCTGTATGCCTCTTATCAATGCAGTGTCAATGGGTTTCGCGATTATGATGAGAGTCGGACTTATGCCCTTTGCAGGCAGGTGGCCGGCCTTGTCAGTGCCCCTGGTGACAAGAAGCTTCACATAGGCCTCGCCTCTGCCAAGTCCGTTCGCGTTGAGGAGTTTTTGTAGAGCGCCGCCCCTTATCATATCCTCGAATCCCTTTATCCCGGTGAGCCCGAGGAATCTGCCTCCGGTCCTGAGCCTCTTAAGGTGTTCATTGAGGAAAAGCGGCTGCCCGTCCCTGGCCTTCATTGTCTCGTAGATGCCGTCTCCGTAGGAGAGGCCCCTGTCGAAGACCGAGACGCAGGCCTTGTCTTCGGGCAATATTTTTCCGTTTATAAAGACCTTGAGCTTCATGCGCCCCCTCCCAATTTCAGGACTTCGAGGAAGTCCCGTGCCTTAAGAAGCGTCTCCCTGTATTCGTCCTCAGGCTCTGAATCAGCTACAATGCCCCCGCCCACGCTTAAGTTCAGCTCCCCGTCCTTGTACACGGCGGTCCTTATGGCCATCGCGACATCCGCTGACCCGTCGAAGCCGAACCAGCCGATGCCGCCAGTGTAGATGGAGCGCGAGTGACACTCAAGCGCGTCTATTATCTCCATTGCCCTGATCTTCGGCGCGCCAGTTATGGAGCCGCCGGGGAATATCTGCCTGAGGGCAGCAGGCGCGCTTATGCCTTTTTTAAGCCTTCCCCTTACGGTCGAGACCATGTGGTGCAGGTGAGGGTATGTCTCTATCTTAGCAAAAGACGAGACCTCGACGCTGCCCGGGACCGATATTTTTCCCAAGTCGTTCCTTTCGAGGTCCACTATCATTACATGCTCGGCCATCTCCTTGCGGCTGGCTTTCAATTCTTCTATCAGGGCCCGGTCCTCTTCCGGTGTCTTTCCCCGGCTCCGTGTGCCCTTTATGGGAGATGTCTCGGCAACTCCGCCTGAGACCCTAAGGAGGTTTTCAGGGGAATTGGAAATAATCTGGAAGCCTCCATAGTCGAGGAATGAGCAATAGAGCGCCGGGTATCTCTCGACGAGCGAAAGGTAAAGAGCGAACGGGTCGCCCTGCCAGTCTATGGTGAGCCTCTGTGAGAGGTTTATCTGGTAAATGTCTCCGGCTGCTATAAATTCTTTGGCCCTGGCAACGGCTGAGATATACTCGTCCCTTGTGAAATCAGAGCGCATGCCCGCTGCCCTGCCGATCTCTGCTGCCTTTAGCCTTGCCCCTGCTCCAAGCCTGTTCAGGTATGCCTCGAACCGTTCTCCATCGCCCGTTGCCGAGACAAGAAAGCCCTTTTCTTTTTCATGATCGAATACGAATACAGGGTCGTAGATGCCGGCCACGCACTCGGGTATGGCAAGGCCTTTTTTTATTACGGCGGATGCCTTCGGCTCTATGAGCCCCTTGAGGTCGTACGAGAAGTACGCGACTGCCCCAGAGCACAACGGGAAAGGCCCTTGCGGGATATCGTATGCCTTGAGCAGCGCAGAGAGGGCCTCGAAAGGGTCCGCGAACTCTGCCGGCATGTTGTCGACAACAGTAACGCCGTTCTCGGTCTTAACCACCGTAAGCGGCCCTGCCCCGGCGTAAGAGAACTTAAGGCCGTTAAGCAGGAACGGCATGCCGAGCCCACGGAGGGCGATGAAGGCCTCCGCAGGGCCGGTACCTGTTATCTCTTTTATCAGCATAGAGGGGAAAGGATACTACCCTTAAGCGTCACTGGTCAAGTGCAGGCTGCTGAAAAAGTCCATCTGCTTTGTTGTCATTGTCGCTCGTTACTGCGGCGTACGGAAAGAGTACGCCTCATTCCTCGCTCCCCGATTTAACCGGGGCCTCGCATACGGAGCTTGTTTGAAGCCTGAGGCAAGAAAATTGTTAATTGATGCAAAGAGAAAAGGATTATAGTATATTTTTTGCTTTGGGGGCTCATCAAATGGCGAGAAGAAAGACAAAAGAGATACGCATAGGCAATGTCAGGGTAGGCGGAGACGCCCCTATTTCGGTGCAGTCGATGACCTGCACCGAGACCGCTGACGTAAACGCGACCGTCGGCCAGATAAAGGCTCTCGAGGCGGCTGGCTGCGAGATAGCGCGCGTTGCCGTGCCTGACATGGACGCCGCGAATGCCGTCGCGGAGATAAAGAGGTCGATCTCAATCCCGCTCGTGGCAGACATCCACTTCGATTGGAGGCTCGCTCTCGTCTCTTTGGATGGCGGGGTCGATTGCCTCAGGATAAACCCCGGCAACATAGGCGACATAAGGAGGATAAGGGAGGTAGTAAAAGCGGCGAAGGAGAGGTCTGTGCCCATAAGGATAGGCGTGAACGCGGGCTCTCTCGAAAAAGACATACTCGCAGAACACGGCCACCCTACGCCCGCCGCGCTCGTACAGAGCGCCATGCGTCATATCTCGATACTCGAGGACATGGACTTCACGGAAATAAAAATATCGCTCAAGGCATCGAGCGTGCCGCTCACTGTAAAGAGCTACAGGCTCCTCGCTCAAATGGTAGATTATCCGTTCCACATAGGCATCACGGAGGCAGGCACGGTCTTTGCGGGCAGCATAAAATCGGCGGTCGGCCTGGGGGTGCTCCTCTCAGAGGGCATCGGAGATACCATGCGCGTATCGCTCACGGGCGACCCTGTTGACGAGGTCAGGGCAGGATGGGAGATACTGAAGGCGCTTGATATAAGGAAGCGCGGCGCGACCATAGTCTCATGCCCGACTTGCGGAAGGCTCAAGTTCAACAGCGTAAAGATAGCAGAGGAGATAGAGAAGAGGCTCTCGGGCCTCACAGATTCCATAAAGGTCGCGATAATGGGCTGCGTCGTTAACGGCCCCGGCGAGGCGGTCGAGGCGGATATCGGGATTGCCGGAGGCGACCGCTCGGGCATGCTCTACATAAAAGGCAAGGCAGTGGGCAAGGTCAAGGAATCGGAGATAGTGGACAGGGTGATGGAAGAGATTGGGAAGATTTTGGAGGAGAGAAGGTCGTAAGATGTTCACCCTCCACCATCGCCTCCAGGCCGACACAATCGAAATAGCCCAGCTGAGTCTATCCGATGCCCTTCTCATGAACGATTCGTCTTTTCCATGGCTGATACTCGTGCCCATGCGTGAAGGGGTAAGAGAGATTCACGACCTCTCTGTTGATGACAGGGCAGTCCTCATGGACGAGATAGCCGTTGCCTCGAAGACAGTCCAGAAGCTATTCGGCGCGGACAAGATAAATATCGGCGCGCTCGGCAACATCGTGCCGCAACTCCATGTACATGTCATAGGACGGTTCAAGACCGACCGCGCATGGCCCGGCCCTGTCTGGGGCGCAGGGGCCGCTGTGCCGTACTCTCAAGAGGAACTGGACAGGACGCTCGCCCTTCTAAGGAAAGCGCTCAAAGAGGAATTCCCCTTCTGACCACTCTCCGCCACCTTCTTGACATCCCTATCCGCGAATATATGCTCTAAATAGAAGGTCTTTTTTTTATGGCATTAACGGTTGTGTTTTGTCCTGGAGGAGGAACTGACATGAAAGCGCTTGTATATCACGGCCCGGGCAAAAAGGCCTGGGAGGAGCGGCCGAAGCCGCAGATAAAGGACGATGAGGATGCCATTGTAAAGGTCGTGAAGACCACGATATGCGGCACCGACCTTCATATATTGAAGGGCGATGTCCGTGATGTGGAAGACGGAAGGGTGCTCGGGCACGAGGGCATAGGAATAATCGAAAAGGTCGGCAGCGGGGTGAGGAACTTCAAAAAGGGAGACAAGGTCCTGATCTCGTGCATCACATCCGACGGCTCATGCGAGTTCTGCAAGAGAGGCATGTACTCGCACTGCGAGCACGGCGGCTGGATACTCGGCCACCTCATCGACGGCACGCAGGCCGAATATGTCCGCATACCGTACGCCGACACCAGCCTGTACAGGATTCCTGAAGAGATCAACGAGGATGCGTCCGTCATGCTCTCGGACGTATTCCCGACCGCGTTCGAATGCGGCGTCCTGAACGGCCAGATAAAGCCCGGAGATACGGTCGGCATCGTGGGCGCGGGTCCCATAGGCCTGGCAGCCCTGCTTACGGCAAAGTTCTATTCCCCGGCAAGGATAATCGTGATGGACGTTGACGAGGGCAGGCTCTCGGTCGCCAGAGAACTCGGCGCGACCGATACCTTGATCAGCACGGGCGCGGACATTGCAGACAGGGTTATGGAGCTTACGGGCAAGAAGGGCGTGGATGTCGCGATAGAGGCCGTGGGCACGCCTATTACCTTCCGGATATGCGAATCGATAATCGCGCCCGGCGGGCATATCGCGAATATCGGCGTCTTCGGAGAGCCGGTAGACCTCCACATGGAGAAGCTCTGGGCCCAGAATATCACGCTTACGACAAGGCTTGTCGATACCGTGACGACCCCGATGCTCCTGAAGAGCGTGCTCTCCGGGGCGCTCCATCCTGAAAGCCTTGTAACGCACCATTTCAGGCTCGACGATATCATGAAGGCCTATGATACTTACTCCCACGCCAGAGAGGAGAAGGCCCTCAAGGTGGTGCTTGAGAACAGATAGGAAGAAAACTCTTGGGGAGACCTTCAGAGGAAGGTCTCCCCAAAACTTCTGAAGGCTATCTTTAAAAAATCGTTCTTTTTCCTGAAATCATTTCCAATAGGCTCCTGCCTGCTGTAAAATAACAGGATTATATACCCCTCTTTTCTAAAGAGGGGACAGGGGAGATTAGTTTTATGATTATAATCCCCCTTCATCCCCCTTTAGGAAGTGGGAATATTCATTTAGGAGTTTTGCATGCTCAAGGTAAACGGGCTTGCCAAATCGTTTGGCAGGCAGGTCCTTTTTGAGGACGTCTCATTCACGATAGCCCCCGGCGAGAAGGCCGGCCTGGTCGGCAGGAACGGCCACGGCAAATCCACCCTCTTCAAGATAATCCTCGGAGAGCTTGAGCAGGATGAAGGAGTGGTATCGACTCCAAAGTACTACCGCGTCGGCCACCTCTCGCAGAGATTGCATTTCACCTGCGACACCGTGATCAGGGAAGCCGCCTCCGGTCTGCCGAAGAACGAGGACGGCATAGACGAGACATACAAGGCAGAGGCAATACTCATGGGATTGGGCATTGGCGAGGAGCTCTTTGACTCAAGCCCGCTCTCTCTTTCCGGAGGCTACCAGGTGAGGCTCAATCTCGCGAAGGCGCTCGCCTCGGAACCTGACCTGCTTCTTCTGGACGAGCCTACGAACTACCTCGACATCCTCTCGGTGCGCTGGCTCAAGCGCTTTCTGAAGGAATGGAAGGGCTCTCTCATGATAATCACCCATGACAGGGACTTCATGGACAGCGTCACCACGCACACCATGGGCATACACAGGGGCGCGGTAAGGAAGGTCTCAGGCCCCACCGAGAAGTTCTACGCGCAGATACTGCTTGAAGAGGAGATACACGAGCAGACGCGCCAGAACGACGAGCGCAAGAGAAAGGAAGTCGAGAAGTTCATAAACAGGTTCAGGGCCTCCGCGACAAAGGCCAGCGCCGTGCAGTCGAGGATAAAGGCGCTTGAGAGAAGGGGCACGCTTGAGAAGCTCGACGCGATAAAGGATCTTGACTTCGCCTTCAACGAATCGCCGTTCCAGGGCAAGTACCTCCTTGAGGCAAAGGACATCTCGTTCGGCTACGGCGGCGATGCTCCGCTCCTCATAAAGGATCTCAGTCTGGCAATGGCAAAAGGCGACCGCATCGGCATCATCGGCAAGAACGGCAAGGGAAAGACGACGCTCCTTAACATTATTGCCGGAGAGCTCGCAGCCTTGGGCGGCACTGTCGCGAAAAACCAGAATACCAGGATGGCCTACTTCGGCCAGACCAATATAGACCGCCTGAACGCGTCGAAGACGATCGAGCAGGAGATGATGGATGCGCACCCCGACTACAGCCGCGCCGCCGCGCGCAGGATCTGCGGCGCCATGATGTTCGAGGGCGACAGCGCGCTCAAAAAAGTAGAGGTGCTCTCAGGCGGCGAGAGGGCGAGGGTGCTCCTCGGCAAGCTTCTTTTAAGCCCCGCAAACCTGCTGCTGCTTGACGAGCCGACAAACCACCTCGACATGGAATCGATAGACTCGCTTATCGAGGCAGTCGACGTCTTCGAAGGAGCGGTGCTCATCGTCACCCACAGCGAGCTTGTATTGAACGCCCTTGCCACGAGGCTCATAATCTTTGACAACGGCGAGGTAAGCCTTTTCGAGGGCACCTACCAGGACTTCTTAGAGAAGATCGGGTGGGAGAGCGAATCTGCGGAGCTGGCCAGGACAGCCGTCGGCCGCAAGGACAGGGGCGTGAACAGGAAGGAGCTGCGAAAGCTCCGGGCCGCGCTGGCCTCCGAGAAGACCAGGACATTGGGCCCAATTGAGAAGAGGATAGCCGGGATCGAAGGCTCTATCGTCAGCATGGAGAAGGCCGCTGAAGAGTCAAGCCAGGCGCTGCTCGCCGCTTCCACGCGCGCTGACTCACAGGCTATTGCCGGGCTTTCAAAGTCATTTCACGAAACCCGCCAGACGATAGACGATCTTTTTGATGAGCTTGAGTCCCTTACCTCCGAATTAGAGCTCAAGTCAAAGGATTTTGAGGCAAAGCTCAGGGCCTTTGAAGAGGATTAAGTGTCAAGGGCGAAACACTGTGGCGCCGCTGCTGTTACCCAATCGTAACACTCCGTCCGATTTTGCCGGTTTCCCCAACAAACATCCCGAAAGAAGCTATAAAAGGCTCCCCAGGTGTTACCTTTCCGTAACGCGAGCCGGGTTGGCACAAAAACCCGCCCGGCTTTTTTTGGTTTGTAAAACAATGCCTTAGAGTTTTTATGGTTAATGCGATTGGTTTGGTACGCTGTTTGCTACTTTAATCACATATCGGAAAAATCCAGACCAGCATGGCGCCTTTCCAAGCGTCCATAAATTATATTCGGGCGAGTAGAGCGGAAAGGGACAGCTAAGAAGTGTTGTGACCCGGCCATCCGTCTGTACCAATAGAGTCCGCAGATTAACGGAGGAGGCCTGCATCGCCTCTCGAAAAATCCCGGTGCAAAAGAATACGGAGGTGCTGAATGAAGATTATGGTCTGCCATGACGGATCAGAAAGGTCCCAGGAAGCTCTTGAGAGGACAGTAGCCCTCTTCAAGGCGCAAAAGCCCGAGATCATCATTGTCACCGTGGTCGAGGAACCCCTTGACGCGACGAGCATGGATGAGGAGAGTTTCGAGAAGTGGCGTTCGAGAAGGGACCAGGATCTCAAGAACGCGGCGAACTGGGTCGTGGGACAGGGGCTTGACGTCGACGCCATACTCGCTGTCGGCGACCCCCGCAAGATGATAACCGAGGCGGCTGCCAACAAGAACCCGGACATACTTGTGGTCGCCAGAAGGGGCGCGGGGCTCCTTGAGAAGATGGCCCTCGGCAGCGTGAGCGCTTATCTTATAAGGCACGCCGAGTGCCCTGTCCTCGTGATGCACTGATAGTCAGGCGGCACTTGATTTGGCATCTGTCACGAAATACTAAATCTGTACTAAATTAAGCCGGAGGTCCAAATGGCAAGCACTGATTCAGAAAGGATGGGGTGGGGCGACCTGTTGCGGTTCGGAAGAGCCGATATAGTCGCCCTGCACAAGACCTGGTTCGCGTTCTTTCTCACGTTCTTCGTATGGTTCAACATGGCCCCGCTCGTCACGGTAATCGTGCAGGAGTCGGGCTTCACGATGCAGCAGTTGAAGCTCCTGGCCATAACCAACGTGGCCCTCACAATGCCGGGACGCGTCATCATAGGCATGCTCTCGGACAGGCTCGGACCCAGGAAGACCTTTACTATAGTGATGATATTGTTTTCCATCCCTTGCTTCACTTTCGCCTTCGCCAACTCCTATACGCAGATGCTGGTCTCCAGGCTCCTTCTCTCCATGGTCGGCACCGGCTTCGTCGTAGGCATCCACATGACAGCGCTCTGGTTCAAGCCCAGGGACATCGGCTTTGCCCAGGGCGTTGAGGCGGGCCTCGGCAACTGGGGCTCCTCGATAGCTGCGATACTCCTTCCTATTATAGCCCTTAACGTGTTCGGTTCATGGAGATACGCGGTGGCCCTCTCCGGCCTCGTAATGCTCCTGTACGGCATCTACTACTGGTTCGCCATCTCCGACGGCCCTGTGGGCTCCGTCTATCATAAACCCAGAAAGGGCGCCGCAATAGAGGTCTCCACATGGGGCGACATGATAAACGCCGTGCTCTGGACCATACCCATCATAGGCGTCCTTGCCGTCCTCGTCTGGAGGATCAACGGCATGGGCTTCATGAGCTCCGGGGCGGCGACGGTAGCTTACATAGTCATCGCTGTCGTCGTGTTCTATCAGGTCTTTCAAATAATCCGCTTCAACACCCCCATATTGAAGAAGGGCGTGCCTGAGGACGACAGGTACAGGTTCACGGATGTCGGCGCGCTATGCCTCTGCTACGTAGCCTCCTTCGGCGCGGAGCTCGGCGTCATATCGATGCTCCCGACCTTCTTCCAGAAGGGCTGGAACCTGAGCCCGCAGCTCGCCGGACTCATCGGCTCGATCTTCGCGTTCATGAACTTCTTCTCAAGGTCGTTGGGCGGCTATATTTCCGACAGGTCGCCCTCCAGGAGAGGCGCCATGCTGGTCTACACGGCCGGCATCGCGATATCCTTCGGCCTCATGGGCCTCATGAGCTCGAGCTGGCCGCTCTGGCTGGCCATTGTCGTGACCATTATATGCGCCATGTTCGTCACTGGCGGCTGCGGCACCACCTATGCGCTCGTGCCCCTCATCAAGAGGCGCATAACCGGCCAGATATCCGGCTACGTTGGAGCGTACGGCAACGTAGGCGCGGTCATGTACCTCACGGTCTATACCTTCGTGAACGACAGCCAGTTCTTCTACTTCATAGGCGCGACGGCCGTGGCAACATTCCTGTTCTGCCTGTTCTTCCTCAAGGAGCCGGCAGGCGCGTTCTCGCAGGAATACCAGCTTTCCAGCGTCGATAAAGAGATGATGGAAGGCGGCGGCCACTGATCCATACTCCGTGAGCGCCGGCCCCTGGAAATCCAGGGGCCGGCCCTCACGGGTGTTTTTTCGAACGGGCCCGGGGTCGGTTCTCAAGCCCCGGGGGGCAGCAAAAAAAAAGAGCGCTTCGGATGGACATAACGGATTTTATGTACTATAATCCCGTCCATACCGAAAACTGAATAGGTCCATGAAAAAAATCGCGCGGCGCTCCTTAGAATTAGCTGGACAGGGTTGGCCGAATTTGATATTTTACGCGTGCTCACGGACATTCTAATAATAGTTCCTACTCTCAGGACTCTAAAGGGCTCAGGGGTCTCTGATACCGACGCGCGCACCCGCGCATGGTTCATGAGGCTCGTTTCGGAGGACTCAATAGCGTGAGTCACAGGATCACAAAAGAGCTCAAGCGCCTCTGCCAGCGCCTTCTTTACATCACGGCCGTCCGCATCCGCCCGGCCTCGTGGAAAAGGCGCTGTGACGAAAAGAGGATAGCCGGTGAAATACTCCCTGGCGTTCAGGAGAGCTTCGTGGGCGCTGAGATGACAAAAAGCGCGCTGGACCTGATAGGAAGGGTTCTCGGCTCGCTCCCAATATATTCGGAAGGCTTCGATACGGTAAGCGCCATCGAAACGTTCGTCTGCAAGCTCCGGGAAGAGGAGGCTCTTTTCTCCTCAAGTGTGGTGGACAGGCCACTGGTCCCGCATTATCTGGCCAGAAGGACCAAAGTGTCCGGGAGCCCGGGGCTGGCGAACCTTAAGGTGACGCTTAATCTCGCCAGAGGTGACCTCGAAGAAGCACTGCTCGCCTCTTAATCCATGCAAACCATGTAATTCCGGCGTAGCCCCTTAAATAAGGGCCGCAAGTCTAGCCTCCCGCCAAAAATCAGGCAGGGCTTTATCCGGGCCGGAAGTGTACATGGAGTATATAAAGGGTTCTACGGTATCTATGACGTACATAGATAAAAAAAGAGCAAGCAGCGGTAAAGGAGGTGTAGGGTATGGATTTAAGGAGTTGTAAGAAAATCTTGGTAAAAGGACTGCAGCTTGGTTTTGCGCTGAGTCTCGTTGCCGGTGT
>MGPL01000106.1:4127-6119 GCA_001797415.1 Deltaproteobacteria bacterium GWA2_55_10 | reverse complement strand
AGCCACCCGCTCTGCCGGCTGAGCTACCTGGGAATAAGTTGTATCAATAAAAATCCCCCTCATCTTCAGGGGGGTTTCTTAAGGTACTTATCTTAATACGTCTATTCTCATCCGTCAAGCGTTTTCGGGCGCGATTTTTCATGCGGGACACCTGGTCCCAGGTCTTCCAAATAATGCAAGGTCGTCCCGCCGATTCCGCTTAAGCCTTAAGATATTGCCAGGAATAGCCCTGGACAAATCTCTAATCGGCCCTGACCCGCCCCTGCGCTGTCGTCCTGCTACCCAGCCATTAAACCGTTTTCCTTGCAAGCCCCTGGTGTGATATAATTTTTCGTTCGAGATAACGGGATTTTGCATGTCCATTCAAGAGAAGCCATATACCATTAACGAGGCGGTCAAAGAGGCCGGCGGGCTTGCGCCCGGGAGCGAGTTCAGGGTAACCGGCCTTTACGGTTCGTCGAGGGCCTATCTTCTGGCTGCCGTCTTCAGGTCGCTCAAAAGGCCGGCGCTCGCCGTGCTCCCGGACCAGGAGAGCGCAGATGTCTTTGCCGGAGACCTGAGGTTCTTTCTCGGGCCCGACGACGTACTCGTATATCCCCAGACAGAGGTACTTCCCTTTGAGCCGCTTGCGGCTCATCAGGACATCCAGGCGCAGAGGATGGAAGTCCTCTTCAGCCTCCTTTCCAGAAAAACTGCCGTAATCGTCACTCCGGCCACAAACCTGATGCAGAAGGTCACGCCCAGAGAATCACTCGGCGAGCGCGTCATCTTCATTAAGAAGAACGAAGAGGTCGAGAGGGACTCCCTTGTAGCAATCCTTCAGGATGCCGGCTATTCCCGCATGACAATGGTCGAAGACCGCGGCGAGATGTCGGTGAGGGGCGGGATACTCGATATATTCCCGCCGATGTACGACTCACCGCTCAGGATAGAGTTTTTTGGCGACGAGGTCGAATCCATAAGGACCTTCGATGTCTCTACCCAGCGGTCATTGAAGGAGATGGACGAGGCCCGCATACTCCCGGCGAGAGAGACCACCGTCCAGAGGTCAACGAGGATGGAGGCGAGAGAAAGGCTCATAGAACGGGCAGAGGAGCTTGGCATCAAACGAGAGGCGTGGGAGCCGCTCTCGGACAGGATGAGGGAGGGCACGCTCCCGGGCCTTGACTCGCTGCTGCCCCTTTTTCATAAAAAACTCGATACGATATTCGACTATCTCAAAGACGTCGCTCTCATTGCTCTTATAGAACCCGAACTGGTGCAAAAGAGCCTCGAGGTCTTTGGAGAAGAAATTGAGAGCGCGGCACAGAGGATAGCAGGCCGGAGTGAATTCTTCGTCGAGCCGGGGAGCCTCTATCTCAAATCACAGGATGCGCAAGAGGGGCTCGGGAAAAGAGCTCTACTGAAGATAGAGGCATTGAAGGGCGGTGGCGCCCAGGTCCAGACAGAATCGAACCTCGACATCCGGCAGGAGATATCATTCAGAAAGGGAGAGGAGCTCTTAAAGCCCCTTACTGACAGGATTGCCGCCTGGACAGAGGCGAACCAGGGCGTCTATATCACTGCGCACAACAGGGGGCAGGCTGAGAGGACAAGGGAGCTTCTCGAGGGCTACAATCTCAAACCCACCTTCGCGAACGTAGAAATATCTCAGTCAAAAGGGGACGGCCTCTTCATAGCCACAGGCGCGCTCTCGACCGGCTTCCGGCTTCCATTAGAATCGCTCGTCATCGTATCCGAAGAAGAGGTCTTCGGAGAGCGGGTCAAGAGAAGGGCGCCGCCGTCCAGGAAGCTCGAGGCATTTCTCACCCAGCTTCAGGACCTCGCAGTCGGCGACTTCATCGTGCACAAGCAGCACGGCATCGGGCTTTACCGGGGGCTGAAACGTTTATCGATCGACGGCGTGGACAACGAGTTCCTGCTCCTCGAATACAGGGGCGGCGACAGGCTTTATCTGCCGGTCTGGAGAGTCGACCTCGTATCGAAGTATCA
>MGPL01000106.1:3692-4085 GCA_001797415.1 Deltaproteobacteria bacterium GWA2_55_10 | reverse complement strand
AGGCTTCGAATACGAGGAGACGCCTGACCAGGCAAGGGCCATCGAAGAAACACTGAAGGACATGGAAGAGCCGAAGCCAATGGACAGGCTCATCTGCGGGGATGTCGGCTACGGAAAGACGGAGGTGGCGATAAGGGCCGCGTTCAAGGCAGTGCTGGATAAAAAGCAGGTCGCGATACTCGTGCCAACGACCGTGCTCGCGCAGCAGCACTACAGGACATTCTCGAAAAGGCTCTCGGCCTATCCGGTCGTCGTAGATGTGCTATCGCGCTTCAGGTCAAAGGCAGAGCAGAAGGAAGTTGTAAAGGGGCTCACCGACGGCAGGGTGGACATTATCATCGGCACGCACAGGATCCTTCAGAACGATATCGAGTTCAAGGACCTCGGCCTCAT
>MGPL01000106.1:0-3675 GCA_001797415.1 Deltaproteobacteria bacterium GWA2_55_10 | reverse complement strand
ACAGGTTCGGCGTGGCGCATAAAGAGAAGCTCAAGAAGCTCAGGGCCAGGGTGGACGTGCTTACGCTTACGGCAACGCCGATACCGAGGACGCTCCACATGTCGCTCGCCTCTATAAGGGAGCTTTCGATCATAAACACGCCCCCTGAGGACAGGCTCGCCATAAGGACCCAGGTCACGAGGTTCGACGAGGATATAGTCAGGGATGCAATTGAAAGGGAGCTTACCAGGGGCGGGCAGGTCTTCTTCGTGCACAACAGGATACAGTCCATCGCGGTCGTCGAAGAGATGCTCAGACGTGTCGTACCTCACACCAGGATAGCCGTAGCGCACGGTCAGATGAAGGAGGGCGAGCTTGAGAAGAAGATGATGGGCTTCGTGAACAAGGATTACGACATACTCCTTTCCACTTCCATCATCGAATCAGGCCTCGACATACCGTCCGCCAACACCATCATTATAAACAGGGCAGACAGGTTCGGCCTGGCAGAACTATATCAATTACGGGGCCGCGTAGGCCGGAGCAAGCACCGCGCCTTCGCGTATTTCTTCTGCCCTTCGATCGCTGAATTGACCGGAGATGCCCGCAAGAGGATAGAGGTCATACAGGAACTCTGCGAGCCTGGCTCTGGCTTCAAGGTGGCAACATACGACCTTGAGATAAGGGGGGCGGGAGAGCTGCTCGGCGACGCGCAGTCGGGCAATATCGCGCAGGTCGGCTTTGACTTGTACACGCAGCTCCTTGAGCAGGCCGTAAGGGAGATAAGGGGCGAAGAGGTCGAGGAGGCCATAGAGCCTGAGATAAACCTCCGGGTCTCACAGTACATACCGGAGGACTACATCCCCGATACGCGGCAGAGGCTCAATCTCTACAAGCGCTTCTCGTCGATAGCAACGGAAGACGAGATATTCACCATACTCGAAGAGCTCGAAGACAGGTACGGCCCACCTCCAGCGCTGGTCGAGAACCTGACGGGCACCGCGGGGCTCAAGCTCATGTTGAAGGAACTGAACGCGAGGGAGCTTACGCAGAAGGGCACGAGGCTCTATCTCGCCTTCGAGCATACGGAAGGGCACCTGCCCCCTGAGCGGGCTTCAAAGAAGGCGCTACTTCTGGCGCAGAAGGAGCCGAAGAGGTACAGGGTAACGCCTGAGGGCAGGTTCGTCGTCTTCATGAAGCCCGACGAGGCCCCTATGGAGGCGGCCAGATATGTATTGAAAGAGCTTCTGAAGGGGTGATATCATTTCCTGTTGCAGCTCATGGAAAATTGCGTGATAGCTATTAAAAACCATCCCCGAAAGAGATTGGCCCGGATAGCGGCCGTACTCCTGCTCATTAACGCGGGCGGTTGCGGCATGCTCAAGGATAATTCCAAAGAGGTCATCATAAAGGTCAACGGCCGTACTATAACGGCAGGCGAGTACAGGGATGCATTGAAGAGGCTCGTTCCCACGGACAAGGGGCATGAGGCGGACGAGCTGGTGGAACTGAAAAAAGAGCTTGTGACGGAGATGGTCGAAGAGGAGCTCCTTCTCGAAGAGGCCCAAAGCGCGGGCATCACCATAAGCGCCGAAGAGCTCTCGTCAGAGGTGGATATGATCAAGCAGGAGTACGGCGACAGTTCTTTTAAATCGGTTATAGAAGAGCGTTACGGCAGCATGGAAGGCTGGGAGGAGAGGATAAGGAGAAAGCTCCTGGTCCGCAAGGCCATAGAGAAGATAACCGCCTCCGTTACCGTGAACGAAAAGGCAGCGCGCGAATATTACAGGGACAACAAGGATGAGTTCACGAGGCCCGAGCAGGTCAGGGCAAGGATGATCGTCGTATCCTCAGAGGAGGAGGCCATGGCGGTGAGGGAGAAGCTCACGCCCGAGAGCTTCAGCGCGGTCGCAAAGGAGGTCTCATTGAGCCCTGAAGGCAAAGAGGGCGGAGACCTCGGTTATTTCGGAAAGGGAGATATGCCGGGCGAGTTC
This sequence comes from Deltaproteobacteria bacterium GWA2_55_10, assembly GCA_001797415.1. Lineage (GTDB taxonomy): Bacteria > Desulfobacterota > GWC2-55-46 > GWC2-55-46 > GWC2-55-46 > UBA5799. Next base: position 1,702 of record MGPL01000106.1, on the reverse strand, counting down.
GAAGACGTGGTATTCGGCCTCAAGCCAAACGAGATAAGCCCGGTCGTTAAGACCGAGTACGGTTTTCACATATTCCTTCTCGAAGACAGGAGAAAGGGCGGCTCTGCTTCGTATGTTGAGGTCAGGTCGAGGATACTGGAGAAGATCAAGGGCGAAAAGGCCGCGTCCGTACTGGATGCCTGGATAGCCGGGAAGAAGCGTACTTCCAGGATAGAGATAAAAGAGGAACTGCTTTGAAGAGATTTTTCCTGGCCATAAGCCTTGCCTCGGTCGTATTTGCCGGACAGGCCAACTCCGAGGTGGTAGACAGGATAGTGGCCGTCATAAACGACAGCGTCATTACATTGTCCGAGCTCAATGCCGCGACCGCCGTTGCCATTGAAAAGCTCGGCATAGAGGACGGGGCTGACCCGGACAAGTTAAAAGAGGTAAAGGGCACCATACTGGACAGCCTTGTGGAGCAGAAGCTCGTAAAGCAGGCAGCGGACAAGGCGGGCATTGACATAAGCGAACGCGAGATAGACAATGCCGTAGATGACGTAAAAAAGCAGAACAGGCTTACGCATGAGCAGCTCCTCCTCGCTCTTGCCGAAAGCGGCCTTACGCAGAAGGAATACAGGGAGCAGCTCAAGGAGCAGATAAGACAGGCAAAGTTCATAAACAAGGAATTCAGGTCAAAGATATCCATACAGCCCGAGGACATCGAAGGCTATTACCGCCAGAACATAGGCGAGTTTCAGGGAGCAGCGCTCTACAGGCTCAACATGATATTCCTCCCGGCTGACAAGAGCCTTGAAGGAAGGCTCAAAGCCGTATCCGAGGGCCTGGCAAATGGCGAAGATTTCAGGGACCTTGCCAGCCATTTTTCCGAAGGGCCGGGCGCTTCCCAGGGCGGAGACCTGGGCTTCCTGAAATCAGGCGAGCTCGACAGCTGGCTCGAGGATGCAGCCAGGCGGCTCAAGCCCAACGACATAAGCCCTGCCATACAGAGGCCGGAAGGCGTCTACTTCATCCAGCTGACCGAGTTCACTCCCTCCGCTCCAAAGCCGCTCGCTGAAGTAAAAGGGCAGATACATGACAAGCTCTTCAAGAAGGTAATGGACGAGAGGTTCAACTTCTGGCTCTCTGAGGTAAAGAGGACGGCGCACTTGGAGATAAGGATGTAGCAGGCTGCTGAAAAAGCCCCATCTGCTTTGTTGGCATCAAACGCTCGTCACTGAGGCGTACGGAAAGAGTACGCCGCATTCCTCGCTCCCCGGTTTAACCGGGGCCTCGCATCTGGGACTTTTTGAGCGGCCTGAAATTGATATCGGGGTTTCAACATCCGAAAAAATCGTGAAAAAAAAGATAATAAAACCAAATATTGCGATAACGATGGGCGACCCGGCTGGCGTCGGGCCTGAACTGGCGCTAAAGGCGCTCCAGGACTCTCGCGTGAGGGCGCAATGCAACCCCATAGTCGTGGGCGACATCGGGCTTCTCGATCTCCTCGCGAAGAGGCTTGGCCTGAAGAGGCCTGCTGCCGACGATGTCATGAATGTAACGAGCCTCGACCTTAAAAGGCTGAAGCCGGGCAAGCCGGCTAAAGAGGCAGGCATGGCGTTCGTCTCCTATATAGAGGAGGCCGTCTTCATGGCCGCCATAGGCGACGCGGCCGCGATGGTAACCTGCCCCATAAGCAAGGAAGCGGCAAAGATGGCCG
>MGPL01000105.1 GCA_001797415.1 Deltaproteobacteria bacterium GWA2_55_10 | reverse complement strand
TCGGTCGAGACCCCGTTTGGCAAGGCCGAGGAGGTGCTCGGCGGCTCTGCTACATACTTTTCAACCTCTGCAAGCTTCTTCACAGGCGTTAACCTCGTTGCCGTTGTCGGCGAAGACTTCCCTGACGCTCACATAACCTCCCTCTCAAAGAAGGGCATAAACATAGGCGGCCTCCGAAAGGTCCCTGGCAAGACCTTCAGGTGGAAGGGCTACTACGGCTATGATCTTAACCAGGCCCATACTCTCGAGACGCACCTTAACGTCTTCAGCAGCTTCAATCCCGAGGTACCAGAGGAGTACAAGGACGTCCCCTTCGTGTTCCTCGCCAACATAGACCCGGAGCTGCAGATGAAGGTCCTGGAGCAGGTCAGGAAGCCCCGGTTCGTTGCGTGCGACACCATGAACTTCTGGATAGAGGGCAAGCCCGAGGCCCTGAAAGAGCTCCTCAATAAAGTCGACCTCTTCGTCATAAACGAGGGAGAGGCAAGGGAGCTCTCAGGCGAGGCGAGCCTTGTGAAGGCCGCCAAGGCGATACTTGGCTACGGGCCAAAGACCCTGATAGTGAAGCGCGGAGAATACGGCGCGCTCATGTTCAGCGGCGGCTCCGTATTCTCCTCCCCGGCGTACCCTCTTGAGGAGGTCTTTGACCCCACAGGCGCCGGAGACACCTTTGCAGGCGGGCTTATGGGCTATCTGGCCGCAACAGGCGAGCTCAGCGAGGACAACATCAGGAAGGCGATAATCTTCGGCTCCGTCATGGCCTCATTCAATGTCGAGGCCTTCAGCCTGGAGAGGCTCGATACCCTTACCCTGCCTGAGATAAAGAGCCGCTACAGTGAATTTAAGCAATTGACCCATTTTGAAGATATATGATATAATTCAACAACTTACAGGATTAAACAACCCTATGGATAAACGCCTCAGAATTCTCCTTGCCGCATTCCTTGCATTCGGCCTCACCGCGTGCGGGCCCTCGCTCGCCAAAAAGAAGGACGAGGCCGACATCCATTACAGGCTTGGAGAAGTCCATCTGAGGGACAGAAACCTCGCTGACGCGCTTAAGGAGCTTACAAAGTCCATCGAGCTCAACCCGAACGACGCCAACTATTACAACGTGCTCGGCATCGCCTATTACTTGAAGGATATGACACAGGAGGCGCACAAGTCCTTTGATAAGGCCATTTCACTGGACCCTAAACTCTCCGATGCGCATGTTAACAAATCAGCTGTCTACCTGTATGAGCGTAAATGGGATCAGGCGATAGAGGAATCCAGGGCCGCGGTTAAAAACATCTTCTACAGGACCCCGGAGATTGCCTATAACAAGATCGGTTGGGCGTACTACAACAAGGGCGACTACGCAAGCGCGATAGACAATTACAAGCGCGCGGTGCAGGCGAACATCAATTACTCTCTCTCGCATTACAACATGGGCCTTGCGCTCGAGAAAAGTGACAGGCTCAAGGAAGCCGTGGAATCATACAAGTCGGCGGTCGCTGTCTCCCCCGCGTATCTTGACGCTTACTTCAATCTCGGCATGGCGCTCGCAAAATCAAAGGACAAGTCCGGAGCCCAGAAGGCGTTCGAGAAGGTCATAGAGCTTGCGCCGTCAAGCGACAAGGGCCAGTCGGCGAGAGAGTATATCAATCTAATCAAGTAACAGGCTGCTGAAAAAGGCCCATCTGCTTTGTTGGCTTCAGAAGCTCCTCACTGCGGCGTACGGCAAAGAGTACGCCTCATTCGTCGCTCCTCGCCGCCTCGCATCTGGACCTTTTTGAGCAGCCTGAAATGGGCTGTTCGTAACGCGCGGGACAGGTTTCTCAATAGTCATTCCTTCCCGCGCACAATCAGAGGAAAAGAATCATGGAAAGTCCCGGCGAATATTTAAAAAGGGAAAGGGAGATCAGAAGGGTCTCCCTCCAGAAGATACACGAAGCTACCCGCGTGTCTTTGAAGTTCCTCGAATCAATAGAGGCGGACAGGTACGAGGGGCTGCCGCACGCGACATTCATAAAGGGGTTCATAAGGTCCTACTGCAAGGTGCTGGGCGTAGATGAGACCGACGCGGTGCTTCGCTTTGAGATATTCATCAGGGAAAAGGAAGAGGCGGAAGCGGCCGCAAGCGGTGCAAGGCCCGCGAAGGCATCTTCCGCCAAGCCTGTCAAGAAGAAGGCGCTCTCAGAGAGGCTGCCCGCCAACCTCCGTAAGCACGCCATAGTTGCAGCCGGCATACTAATCATAGTCGTCGCCTACGCGTTCTCGATAAAAAAGGATGCGTCGATAGATAGCACCATCCCGGAGCCCCCTGTCCAGTCCTCAACTGAAGCGGCTGTCCCCGCACCTGTCCAGCCAGCGCCTGAGGCCCTGACCCAGCCAGTACAGCCAACACAGGCCGCCCCAGCAGTTCAGCAGACTCAAACGGTCGCCCCTGCTCCGCAGCCTGCTGATGTTCCTGCTCCTGTTGAAAAACAAAAGGCCCCGGAACCTGCAAAAAAGGATGAGGCATCCAAACCGGGTGCGCTTTTGAAAGAGGAGGCCCCTGTTGCCTCCAAAAACCAGACCCTCACCGCGAGCGCGACTGAGATGGTCTGGATAAAGATAGGGGTCGACGGAGGTGAGCCAATAGAAGTGCTGCTCCGCGGAGGCGAGAGCTTTACCTGGAAGGCTCAAGAGGGCTTCTCTCTGATAGTGGGCAACGCCGGAGGCGTGGCCCTTACCTATAACGGAAAGCAGATGTCCAGCCTGGGCCTGCCCGGAGAGGTCATAAGCCTGAAGCTCCCTTCCCTGAAGCAGCAGAGGATCAGGATACCGCAGGAAAAAGGCATCAGGGACCTGCCCCAGCCCAAGACAGCTCCTGGCCATGAAGAGATGCTCAACGCACCCGAAACAGACAACAATATTAATGCAAAGGTGCCCTGATTCCGCTATACTCATGGCGGGTTTCCAAGATATTCAGGGGGGGAAATTGAATGGAATCTATAATCAGGTGCAGAAAATGCGGCAAAAAGATGAAGGCCAGCCGCGTGGACGACTACAGGATAAAGTTCTCCTGCAGCTGCGGCTTCTCCGAGTACAAGACCGCCCCTGCCGCTACCAAGGCCATAAATCCTCATTTTTCCAAGGAAAGCCTGCTGCCCCTTACCTTTGACGACAGCGGCAGGTTCATGCTCCAGCAGCAGGCGGACAGGGAACAGAAAGAAATAATTACCCTCGAAGAGATAAGCATGCTCGCCTCTTCGGACTATAACCTGGAGCAGGTATTGAAGGGTGTAGCCGAGAAGACCGCGCGCAGGCTTGGCGTGGACATCTGCTCGATATATCTCTGGGACAACGAATACCTGGTATTGAGGGCCACATACGGCCTTGCGCAGGAGGCGGTCGGCAAGGCAAGGCTTAAGATAGGCGAGGGCATAACCGGCTCCGCAGTCGAGGCCAGAAAGCCCCTTCTTATCGACGACGTCACCAAGGACGAGCGTTACAGGTACTTCCAGGAGACAAAGGAAGAGCAGTACAAGATCAAGACAATGTACTCCTATCCAATATTCCTCGGGGAGAAGCCTTTCGGCGTGCTCAACGCCCAGACGGTCGTCACGCGCGAATTTACCGATGACGAGATCTACTTCATGTCGACTATCGCCAACCTGATACTTGGCGCGGTCAAGATGAGGAAGCGCCTGTAAACCTCCGTAAAGGCCGGTAAACAAACTCATGTCGCTGCAAAAGCCTCTTGCAGGGCCGCCCGCCCGCTCTCCGAGGTCGGCCCTCGTCGTGATAGCCATCCTCTGCATACTCATCGTTTTTGTCCTGTTCCAGAGAAACCGCATAGTCCCGGAGCCTCAAGCAACCGCTCCTCAGGAAGAGGAGGCGGCCGCCATTACGGAAGAGCCCGATGAAGAGCCGGAGCAGGAGGCCGCGCCCCTCCAGGTCACTATCAATGTAACCGAGAGCCCGGCTTCAGAGGCCATAAGGCAGGGCGACCTGGAAAGGGCGGAAGAGCTCCTCAGGCAGGAGCTTCAGGCGCATCCTTACGATGCCGGGACGAAAAAAGCCCTTGCCGGAGTGCTCAACTCAAGGGCCCTCAATGATGCGCGCTCCGGAAGGCTCGATGATGCGATAACGGTGCTGCGCGAAGCGGCAGGGCTTTCAGACGAAGCGGCCATAGTAAAGAACCTGGCGGCCATGCTCGCGCGTTCAGGGGATATGGAATCCGCGGCCGAGGCCTTCGAGACTGTCCAGAACGACCCTGACGCAAGGGTTCACCTCAAGCGCATCTACAGGAATATCGGAAGGGAGAGGTACGCAAGGGGGGATGTCGCGGGCGCGTCGGAATTCCTGGGCAAGGCGTTCGACCTCGACCCGAGTGACCTTGAGCTTAAAGGGGAGCTTGCCAGGGCAGAGGGCGAGAGGGCATCAGAAGAGTCGATGGGCACAAGGGACGGCAGCCGGTTTCTTGTGAAATTCGACGGCGGCGAGAACGCCATTGCAGGCCACCTCATCGGGCTTCTCCTTGAAGAGGCGTATATAAAGGTCGGGAGTGACCTTGACCTCCGGCCCCAGGGAAGGGTGGAGGCGCTGCTTTATACTGGGGAGAGGTTCAGGGACATAACCAGGAGCCCCTCCTGGGCTGGCGCGATATATGACGGCAGGATAAAGATACCGGCCGGCGGCATAACCGAGAAGACCTCTGAGCTTGAAAAGGTGGTCTTCCACGAGTACACCCATGCCGTGGTGAGGGACGCCTCAAAGGGCAGGGCGCCTGTGTGGCTGAACGAAGGCATAGCCCAGTACGAAGAGGGCAGGAGCTCATCGGAATACGCACGGATGCTCTCTGAGATAGCAGGCACAGGCAAGGTAAGGCTACGGGTCCTCGAGGGGTCGTTCATGGGACTCAGGTCCGAGCAGGCGCAAATAGCTTATTTACTCAGCCTTTCCGCGACCGAGTACATCATCCGGGAGTTCGGCCTCTTCTCGGTGAGGAACATACTTGAGAACCTGGGCAAGGGCATGGGCATGGACGAGGCCGTGTCGACCGCATTGGGCCTTTCTTATGCCGACCTGGAACGCTCCTGGCTGGCCTCGCTCAGGTGAAAAAATATATTTTGCAATCAAAAGCTTTATGGTATAGTACCGTTTTGAAAATATCCCTGGAGGAAATGGGAATATGAATCTGACAGGTTCTTACAAAAAGGCATTTATTGTTACGGCTTCAATAGCCCTTCTCACAGTGGCCGGGTGCGGCGGCGAGAAGAAGGCTC
>MGPL01000104.1:11580-22374 GCA_001797415.1 Deltaproteobacteria bacterium GWA2_55_10 | reverse complement strand
TGCGTAGACCGCGAGTATCCTGAGTCCCTCTGCAAGGGTAGCGAGCACGGTCGAAAGAGTTGCTTCGTCCTTCTCCTTCCAGGGTGCGGCCTTGTCGACATAGGCGTTGATCTCCCTTACAACGGCCCATACCCTTGAGAGCGCCTCAGAGAAGTTGAGATCGTTCAACTTCTCTTCGTACTGATGCGGAAGCTCCTTGAACAGGAACTTCACCCTGCCTTCGAGCTCCTCGCGCTCTATTGTTGCTTCGGGCACTACTCCTGCCCTGTACTTCTCTATCATCGTAATCGACCTGCTGAGCAGATTGCCCAGGTCGTTCGCAAGGTCGCTGTTGATCCTGCCTGCAAGGGCCTTCTCAGAGAAATCGCCGTCCGCGCCGAACGGCACTTCCCTCAGAAGGAAATACCTGAACTGGTCTACCCCATACTTCTCTGCAATAGCCCAGGGGTCTACGACATTGCCCTTTGACTTGCTCATCTTCTGGCCGTCGACCGTCCACCAGCCGTGCGCGAATACCTGCCTCGGCAGGGGCAGCCCGGCAGCCATGAGGAACGCGGGCCAGTAGACCGCATGAAATCTCAAAATATCTTTTCCGATCAGATGCGCGTCAGCAGGCCAGTATCTTTCATTCCGGTTGGCATCGTGGGGGTAGCCGCTTGCCGTGAGATAATTGGTGAGCGCGTCGAACCAGACGTACATGACATGCCTGGGGTCGCCCGGAACAGGTATGCCCCAGGTGAAGGACGTCCTGCTTATGCTCAAGTCGCGCAGGCCTTCCCTCAAGAACGAAGTTATCTCGTTCCTCCTGTTATCGGGCTGTATGAACCGGGGGTTCTTCTCGATGTGCTCAAGAATGGGCGCGCCGTATTTGGAGAGCTTGAAAAAATAGCTCGGCTCTTTGAGCTTCTCAACAGGCCTGCCGCAGTCAGGGCACTTCAGGTCTATAAGCTGCTTTTCGGTCCAGAAGCTCTCGCAGGGGGTGCAGTACCAGTCCTCGTATTCTCCGAGATAGATGTCGCCGCTTTTAAGGGCAGTCTCCCAGAGCCTCTCGACAGCCTTCCTGTGCCTCTCCTCTGTAGTCCTTATGAAGTCGTCGTTGGATATCTCGAGCTTCTTCCAGAGGTCTTTGAACCTCTGGCCGACCTTTGTCGCGAAATCGATCGGGGAGAGGCCGGAGGCCGACGCGGCCTTCTCGACCTTCTGTCCGTGCTCGTCGGTGCCTGTCAGGAAGAGTACGTCGAGGCCCTTGAGCCTCTTGAAACGCGCTATCGCGTCCGCCGCTACGGTCGTATATGCGTGCCCTATGTGCGGCACGTCGTTGACGTAGTATATGGGTGTGGTTACGTAGTAGGTCTTCTTATCCTCAGGCATTCTCCGTTGTCCCTGCCGGCTTCGCTTCCTCTTTGGTCTCTTTGGTGTCTTTGGTCTTGTGCTTCCCGTGTTCGTGCTTTCCGGGTTCGTGCTTGCCGCACCCGCCGCAGCCGTGCTTCTGGTTGGGCCCTCCGGCAGCCCTTCCGGGCGGCCTCCTGCCGCGGTCCCCGCCGCCGCCTCTTGGCGGCCTCTCGGGCCCCTTGTCCTTCTCGTCTTTTTCCTTGTTGTCCTTGTCCGTGTTCTCCCTCTCCCTCTTCCTCTCGTTCTGGTAGAAGTCGTGCTCGTAGGAGAGGCAGCACATGAGCCTGCCGCAGATGCCGGATATCTTCACCGGGTTCAGGGCCAGGTTCTGCTCCTTTGCCATCTTTATGGTCACCGGCTCGAAGTCCGCGAGGAACCCGGAGCAGCAGAGCTCCCTTCCGCACGGGCCGAGCCCGCCTATCATCTTTGCCTCGTCCCTTACGCCTATCTGGCGCATCTCTATCCTGGTATGGAAGGTCGCGGCCAGGTCCTTCACAAGCTCCCTGAAATCGACCCGCATGTCTGATGTGAAATAGAATATCGCCTTGCTCGAATCAAAGAGGTACTCCACCCTGATGAGCTTCATCGGGAGGTTGTATTTTATTATCCTCTCCTTGCATATCCTGAAGGCCTCTATCTCGCGCTCTGTGTTGAAGCCCTGCCTCTCTATGTCTACCGGGTCTGCTTTTCTTACTATCTTCTTCAGCTGCCTTGTAAGCGTCGTCTCGTCTATATCCCTGGGGCTGTAGACGACTATGCCCATTCCGAGGCCCCTTTCGACCTCGACTATCACCGCATCTCCGGGGTTAAACTCGAGCGTACCGGCCTCAAAGTCGTAGACCTTGCAGGCCTTCTTGAAACGCACTCCAGCTATCCTGACCATCTATATTTACCTCGTTTTCTGCCTGCAGGCTGCTGAAAAAGTCCATCTGCTGTGTTGTCTTCGTCACGGCAGAAGCGACGTACATGAAGAGTACGACTCGTTCATCAAACGGCGAGAATTGCCTCGCATATGGAGCTTTTTGAGCAGCCTATAACTTAACCTGCTACATGAGATGCGCGCCGGAGAGCTTGAGAAGCAGCACTTCCAAAGTAAGCTGCTTGTTCCCGTACCTCGGCGGCGCAATGCTCTTTTTCGCCTCTTCTATCGCCCAGAAAGAGGAGCAGAGGCGGTTGAAATCCTCCACTCCGCTGTCCTTCATATTGCGCTGCATGTCCGTGTTGGCTATGAGGTGCGGCGCGCCCTCAAAGGCCACTATCCTGTCCCTGTACCATGACTTGAGGAATTCGAGCATATCGTCAAGGTCGTCCCTTTTTGATAGCTCCTCGGCGAACTTCAATGCCTCGTCGCTGTCAGCCGGGCCCAACGTTGAGAGCCTCTCGATTACCTCCCGCCTCTTCTGGTGCGCGCCTTCTTCGATGTATACTGAAGCCCTCGATATCGAACCTTCCGATAAACGCGCAACAGCCCCTGCCTCTGCCGGGGAGATCCCCTTATTCTCGATGAGGAAGGCCCTTACCGCGTCTTCGGGGAGAGGCCCGAAGCTTATCCTCTGGCACCTCGACAATACCGTTGGAAGGAGGTCCGAGGGCTTCAACGTGACAAGTATGATGACCGAATCAGGAGGCGGCTCCTCAAGCGTCTTTAAAAAGGCGTTGGCAGCCGCTGGCATGAGCCTGTCCGCGCCTTCGACTATTACCACCTTCATGCCGCTTTCAGCCTTGAACCTGAGGGTCCCCTGTATCTCCCTTACCTGGTCTATCCTTATGAGGCCCAGGGGGTCGCGCTCCCCGTCCTTGTCTGTAGGCCAGACCTCAAGGAGATTGGGATGGGTCCCGCTGTCAAAGGCAAGGCAGTCCCTGCACACCCCGCATGCGTCGTCCTGACCTGAGGCGCAGTTCAATGCCTTGGCAAAAGCCCTTGCCACAAGCCTCTTGCCAATGCCTTCAGGGCCGGCGAAGAGCAGGGCGTGCGCCACGCGCTTCGATGAGATGGAGCTCTTGAGTATGCCTATCTCCCTCGCGTGCCCGAGTATCTCCTGAAAGTTCAACACCGTCTATAGAATGCTGGAAAAGTCCGTCCTGGACTTTTCCAGCCGCGACTTGCCCGAAATAAATTCGTGCAAGTCTCGCAAATTGCTCGACCATAGGGTCTCGCAGTCTGCAAATCCTTCCATGGATTTGTTAGCAGGCTGCCGTATAAAAATCGTAGCCTGCTAACCAATAACTCCATCAATAATATCACATATCCCCTTATGGACCGTAGATATTTCAGCGGAGCCGTCGACTGCCTTTATCCTCTTCTCCTGCTTCGCGGTCTTAAGGAATCCGTCCCTTACGCGCCTGTGAAACTCGATATCTTCCCTTTCGAAGCGGTCCTCCCTGGCCCCGGTTGCCGAGGCAATCCGTGAGAACGCCCGGCTGAGCCCCTCTTCGACTTTGCAGTCCAGAAGAATGGTCACATCAGGCACGAGCCCCTCTGCCGCTATGCCGTTGAGCCTCTTTATCGCAGTCCTGTCGAGGCCCCTGCCAAAGCCCTGGTAAGCGAGAGTGGAATCAAAGAACCTGTCAGAGATGACGACCTTCCCCGCGGAAAGGGCCGGTTTTATTACCCTGGAGACAAGCTGCGCCCTGCAGGCCTCATATAAGAAGAGCTCTGCCCAGGGGTCAGGAGGCTCCTGGCCGCTCTCAAGGAGTATGGCCCTCACCTTTTCGCCCAGAAGCGTTCCGCCGGGCTCTCGTACTGTGAGTACCTCCCTGCCCTTCTTCTCAATAAGATAGCCCTTCAGGAGGGCTATCTGGGTGGACTTGCCGCAGCCCTCGATGCCCTCGAATGTTATAAATAATCCCAAAAAACCTCCGATATAACAAGAGAATGGGCCTGAATTCGAACAATATTACAGGAAAGGGCCGGGGTTGGCAAGGAATTCCGCTTGACTTTCTACGTACTGTCGAATATTATGGAATCAACAGGTTCCCTATGAGCAAAAGCGCAAAATTCGAAGGTTATGGAAAGCTCCTCGGCTCCCTTGAGCAGGATATAATGGAGCTTCTCTGGAACAAGGGAGAGGCCAGCGGCAGGGAGGTTCACGCCAATATCGCATCTTCAAGGCAGGTCGCCCTGACGACCGTACTGACGGTACTCGAGAGGCTCGCCAAAAAGGGCCTGGTGCGAAAGACCAAGGGAGAGAGCGTATTCCTCTTCAGGCCCGGTTACACCAGGGATGAGTTCGCACGGGCAGTATCCCAGGATGTCTTCAAGGGTATAATGGACATATCGTCGAGCGGGATATGCGCCTCATTCGTAGACGCCCTTGCCGATGCGGACCCTGATGAGCTGGAGCGGCTCTCGGCGCTCATCGACAGCAAAAAAAGAGAGCTTCAGGAAAAGGAGGGCAAGTGATGGCGCCCTTATCCCTTCTGATGATGCTCTTTGCCGTCTCTTTAGCCTGGGCCGCCTGGTCGCTCCCCGGCCTCATCCATATTACAGGATCTGTTGCAGAGGCCTGCCAGACTCTTTTCGTAAGATGCGTCGAGCTCCTCTCAATCGGGAAGCTCTTTTTCTTCTGGTCAGGCGCGCTCCTCGTGCTCTCAGGCGTTGTCTATGCCGCAATCAAGGCCGCCTCTGACATCATAAAGACGAACAGGGCCGTGAGCTTGCTGCCTGTCTCCCGCAAGGGAAGCAGGAATCTACTGATTATTGAAAATGACGGCCTCAAGGCCGCCTTCACGCACGGCCTGCTTAAGCCAAGGATATACATATCGACCGGGCTCATGAAGTGCCTCTCCCGTGATGAGCTTCGGGCTGTATTCCTCCATGAGCTCTGCCACAGGGACAAACTGGACCCATTGAGGTTCCTTGCCCTCGGTTTCCTGAGGAATGCCTTCTTCTACATCCCTGCCTCAGGTCTTCTCGTCTCTTTCTCACGGCTTAAAAGCGAGCACGAGGCTGATGACGCCGCTGTTAAATCCAGCGAGCCGGTAAGCCTGGCCTCTGCCATTCTCAAGGTCGCCAGGACAAGTTCGGCATTGCCCATTGCCTCGCTTGCCGGAAGCCAGGAGCAGGTCACCGGCAGGATAAAGAGGCTTCTGGAAGGCAGGCAACCGGTCTTTTCAATTTCGTTATCAAAGGCTCTGCCCAGCGCCGCTGTCGCAATCACGCTATTTGCGGCCCTTTCAATGCCCCTCTATGCGGATATGCGCTCGCATGAGTGCACAATGGAGCGCTGCGAGACGCACGTCGATATGGTCGACAACTGCCGGACGCACTGCGAGACAGGGCCTCACGTCCACTGATTTTTTTTGGGAATTGATTCTACGATATGTAGAACAACGTTATTCAAAGGCTTTAAGCTGGACTAAACGTCCGGCGGCAGATATATTCTCAAGGTCGACTGAGGTCATCATAATGAATTTCCCCCGGCAACTACGGGGTATCTCTTAAATCCTCCCCTCCCTTGACGGGAGGGGACAAGGGGAGGGTGAAAGATATTTTCACCCCCACCCTGCCCTCCCCCGTCAAGGGGGAGGTTATAAGGTAGACCCCGATAAAAAGGAGAACTCGATGCGGCTGGCATTGGCCTCTATCCTCATCTCCACACTGATGCTCATATCCTTTTCTCCCCTGTCCTTCGCAGAGGAGAGGCTCGATCTGGGAGCACTTCTGAACGAAGCGCTCTCCAACAACCCTGAACTGAAAGCAATGAGAGAGCGCGTTAATGCTCTCGATTCGCGCTCAAAGGCCGAAGGCTCACTTGACGACCCGACGCTCAAGATCGAGCTTGAGGACCTCTCGACGGACAGGCCCCTCGATATCTCGCCTGATGACGCCATGCTCACGCGCTACACATTTTCGCAGATGTTCCCCTTCCCCGGAAAGCGCGGCCTGCGCGAGAGGATAGCCGGGAAGGAGGCTTGGGCCGCAAGGGCAGAGCTTACATCCCGTGAGCTTGAGATATCATTCATGCTAAAGGAAGCTTTCTTCGAGTACGCGTTCCTTGACGAGTCGATAAGGGTAAACCTGGGAATCAAAGAACTTATCTCTGATGCCGTAAAGATAGCCGAGACAAGGTACGCCGTGGGCCAGGCGCCCCAACAGGACGTACTGAAGCTTAATGTCGAGCAGGCCATGATAACCAACGAGATAATAAACCTGGAGGCGGAGCGGGCTGTAAGCTCTGCGATGCTCAAATCGCTCCTGAACAGGCCGCAGGCTCTCGCGCTATCCGCGCCCTTCGAGATGCCGAAGGCTACGATAGATTTCGATTTCAACGCATTGACTGAAAAGGCCGTCGGCGCAAACCCTGATGTCCTCATGGCCCAGGCCCAGGCCCAGGCAGGAGAGCTTGGCAAAGAGCTTGCGGATAAGAACTATTATCCGGACTTCATGTTGGGCGTTGCCCCCATCCAGAGGGACGGCAGGTTCGACAACTATGACCTCATGTTCCAGGTGAACATCCCATTATGGCGCGGCAAGTACAACAGCCTTGCACAGGAGGCCGGCGCGCTCGCCAAGGCAGCGCGCTTGAGGCTCCTCAGCATGAAGAACATCAAGGCCTTTGAGATAAAGAGGGCGGCAGTGCAGGTCGAGGCGGCGCAAAGGTCAAGGGAGCTTTACGAGACGACCCTCCTGCCCCAGGTAGAGCTCTCCTATCAGTCTGCTCTCCGTAACTACCAGACAGGGACTATCGAGCTGCTTACCCTCCTCGATACGGAACGCGAGTTGAGGGCTACGCGCGTAGAATATCTGCGCGCGATACTCGACTACAATAAACGCATAGCGGCCCTTGAGCGGGTAGCCGGTGTAGATCTCCGATCAACGGGGGCCGCGAAAAGAAGCGAATGAAAAAGATAATCACAGGAATGGTCTTTTTAACGGCAGGCCTTGTCGCGGGCGGCCTTGCGGTATGGCTCTTCATGACGCCTGCCCAGCAGAAAGAGGCGCCGCCGCAAAGGGCAACCGGGATAAAGGCAGAGCGGAAGGTCCTCTACTACAGGAACCCGATGGACCCTTCCGTGACCTCGCCGGTCCCCATGAAAGACCCGATGGGCATGGACTATATCCCGGCCTACGAGGACGAAGCTCCTGTTGCCGAGGCCCCGGGCGTAATCCGCATAACCCCGGAGAGGATACAGAAGATAGGCGTGAAGTCCGAGCCTGTCGAGAGACGGGACCTCCTCCATGTCATACGCACAGTGGGCAGGGTCGAGCCCGTCGAGGACAGGGTCCACATCATAACCGCCAAGGTGACGGGCTGGATAGAACGGCTCTACGTAAACCGCACAGACCAGATGGTAAGCCCGGGCGAAAAATTATTGGAGCTATACAGCCCTGAACTCGTCTCAGCCCAGCAGGAGTATCTCCTTGCTGTTGACGGGCTCAAGCGGGTAAAGGACAGCCCCTATCCCGAGGCGCGCGAAGGGGCCGAATCGCTGCTGCGCGCCGCAAGGCAGCGTCTCAGGTACTGGGACATCTCGGATGATCAGATAAGTGCCCTCGAGGCAAGAGGCAAGGTATCGAGGACCCTTGCAATAAGGTCGCCCGCGACCGGCTCCGTAACCGAGAAGATGGTCGTCGAGGGGCAGAAGATCGAGGCGGGAGAGCCGCTCTTCAAGATAATCGACCATTCAAGGGTGTGGGTCTACGGCGAAATATACGAGTACGAGATGCCGTATATCAGGAAAGGGCAGACAGCCTCTCTCACGCCGGCCTACTCTCCCGGCGAAAGCTACACCGGGAAGATAGAGCACATCTACAGCCACCTCGGCTCTATAAGGTACGCGCCGGAGGAAGGCACGGAGGTGAGGACTGCCAAGGTACGCTTCGCCCTGCCGAACAAAGACCACAGGCTTAAATTGGGCATGTATCTGAATGTCGAGATATCGGTGCCTGTCGCCAGAAACTCCCCTGCCGTGCCTGATTCCGCGGTGATAGATACAGGCGAAAGGCAGCTTGTCATAGTCGACAGGAGGGACGGCACCTTCGAGCCCAGGGAAGTGAGGCTCGGGGCAAAGGGCGACGGCATGTACGAGATAAAAGAAGGCGTATCTCAGGGCGAATGGGTGGTGACATCGGCCAACTTCCTCGTCGACT
This sequence comes from Deltaproteobacteria bacterium GWA2_55_10, assembly GCA_001797415.1. GTDB lineage: Bacteria > Desulfobacterota > GWC2-55-46 > GWC2-55-46 > GWC2-55-46 > UBA5799. The sequence goes on along the minus strand of MGPL01000104.1, from coordinate 13,889 downwards.
CTGAAAGCAACCTCAAGGCCGCTGTGAGCGGCATGGCCGGCCATGACCGCAAGGAATCCGAAGCGCCGCCGGCGGCAGCACAGCCGCCCTCAGGGGGCCATGTACACTGATGTTAAAGAAGGTAATCGAGATATCCGTAAGGAACAGGTTTGTCGTCTTCCTCTTCGCCCTCTTCTAACGGGCTGGGGCGTGGACGGTCTACAACACGCCTGTTGACGCAATCCCCGACTCTCCGACGTGCCGCCGACCGCCTCTCCCTCTCCGTTGATCTCGGCGAGGCCGCGCCTCTCCTGCCGCGCTGAAGCCTCCCCGACTGTTTTCTGCTATATTCAGATTCAGGACGAAAAAATCCTACTCTTTTTTTTGCCTTACAAATAGAGGGGCATAATGCGAGCGAGCCAAGGCAGCAGGAGCGAGGCCGCCTTTAAGGGAGGCCGAGCGACGTAAGCGGCGAGCGATGAGGAAGGGGGCGGACAGCGAGCGAAGCCTTATGCCCAAAAAAGCGCGGCAGTGCGCAAATGGCATTTTACCCAGGAGGTCAGCATGAAGATATTTTCCATGCTTATGTTCTTTATCCTTCTTTCCCCTTTGTATGCCTTCGCGGAAACACCCGCAAGTACCATCCCCGTTCAGTTCCCTGACCAGAGGCTGACCGGACAGCTGCCCGGTCAGCCAATCGACCCATTCATAAACATCGAAAGCCAGCAGATGATGCACGAGACGCTTATGGCCCTTCGTGATATCGTCAATGTCATGAGGGAGATACCGTCAACCCCCGCGCCGCAGAAAGAGAGGCTCGACGACCTTTCGGAGCGCCTCGATTTCCTCATCACGCGCCAGCAGGACCTTGCAATGCGCCAGAGGCTGGGCAGGTAGAAGGTACTCTCTTTTGGGTGCATACTAATTATAGTTGCTGAAAAACTCCGATTTATTCAGGCTGCTCAAAAAAAGCGCCATGTGCAAGGCCCCTATTCAAATAGGGGAGCGAGGAATGAGGCGTACTCTTCATGTACGCTGCAGTGACGAGCTTCTGAAGCCAACAAAGCAGATGGGGCTTTTTCAGCAGCCTGCATCTGGAGGAAACTATCATGAGAAAGGCAATCCTCTCAGCCGCGCTTATCACGATATTCGCGGCCTCGGCCACATTTGCCCAGACCGGGGCAACAGGCGGCGGTACCGGGACCGTATCGCCGACAACAGAGCTTCCCTCTCCGACGACCGACATACCTTCCGCGACAACCACGCTGCCCCCGGGCACGACTACGCTGCCCCCTGCTACCACAGGCAATATCCCCGGCGCCACCGCGACACCTGACAACGACACCATAATAACCGGGAGGACGTTAGACGAAGACAGGGATCTATTCGGCACAGATAGCCTTGATACCCCGGATACGTTTGATACATTTGACACGCTTGACCGGCCCTTCGGCGAGGATAGCCTCGACACTGAGACAGAGACCCTCGGCGAATTCGAGACCGAGACCGAGACGAGGACCCTGACTGAATCAGAGACCGAGACCCCCACTACCATACTGGGAAGGGAGACGGACTCTGACCTTGACGAAGAGAGCGAAAGCCCGTTCGAAGAGGATATGGGCGCGGGCTCTGAGACAGACGACGAAACCGAGACCTCCGGGCTCTTCAGCGGAGAGGCGGGCAGATAACCTACTTTCTTTTTTAAAAAAGAAAGCAGGCAAAGAAAAAACAATATTATCCTGCTTCTTCATTCGGCCTTGAAAGGCCGAATCCGCCGTGTTACAATCCGGGAAAATAAGACGGGGCTGAAAAATTCAGCCCCGTCTTAAAAAACCCGGAACGCCAACCAATTCGCCAGTTTTCATCTGTTCCCCTTCCAAACTGCCGGGTAAAAAATGCGGACGCTAATATCCGGCACAAGCCGCGCTGCAATTAAAACTTGACAACAAACTTTTGTATATGATAGCAATACCCTGTTTTAGTTTAGGAAGGCCAAATCAAACCCCGAACAACTCAAGGCTTCAACCAGGGCAGGGCTGTCTGAGGCCTTATCAGGCGCCACGGAACAAGTGTAAAAAAATCCAGGGGCTTACGCTTAAATGATAAATATCGACATCACACTCCTTTACCAGATAATAGGCTTCTTCATCCTCCTTATACTCCTCAACACTTTTCTCTATAAGCCTGTGCAGAGGATCTTAAAGGACAGGGAAGACGGGATAGAAGGCAATATAAAGAAGGCCGCCGAGACCGAAGAGACGGTCGCACAGGGCCTTGTGGACTACCAGAAAAAGCTCAAGGAAGCCGCGGTAAAGGGGCATGAGGAGAGG
>MGPL01000104.1:419-11539 GCA_001797415.1 Deltaproteobacteria bacterium GWA2_55_10 | reverse complement strand
TATCGAGGCCGCGAGGCTTGAGGCCGCTAAGGAGCTCTCCTCCATTAGAAAAGAGATAGAGACCAGCAAGTCCGCTGCCCTTTCAGGCCTTAAGACAGAGGCCAAGAGCCTTGCAAGGGAGATAGCCGGGAAAGTGCTGGAGAGGACCGTTGCCGGGCTCCTCGTGATAGCGATCCTTCTGCCTTCGCTCGCGCTGGCGTCAACGGGCGCTGAGCACGGCGAAGGCTCTGGCATGGCATGGAAGCTCGTTAACTTCGGTCTGCTCGCCGTGGGCGCATACCTCGTATGGACAAAGGTCCTGGCCGGGCTACTGGACAAGAGGAGCGCGGAGATAAAGAACGCGATCGAAGAGGCCCAGAGAGCCAAAAACGAAGCTGAGAAGAAGGCCTCGGAGTACAGGGAAAAGCTCGCTCTTCTGGACAAGAGGGTCGCCGGCATAGCCACCGAGCTCAAGCTCGAGGGCGAGGCTGAAAAGGCCCGCATAATATCGGAGGCAGGCAAGGCAGCCGAGAGGCTCAAGGAGCAGGCCAAGGTAGCGGCCGAGCAGGAAATAAAGAAGGCCAGGCTCGAGATACGCGAAGAGGCTGCAAAAGCAGCCGTAGAGCTGGCTGAACAGATATTGAAGAAAGAGATCTCTCCGGAGGACCATGAGAGGCTCGTAAAAGGATATCTTAACAACCTGAGGCTTAACTGATGAAGAGTTCCGCGTCAAAGAGGTTCGCAAAGGCCCTTATAGAGATAGGCAGGGAAGAAGGCGCCTGGGACAGGTACGGCAAGGAATTGAGGAGCGTCGTCGCCATGTTCAGGGGAAACCCCGAGCTGGAGAAGGTCCTCCTGAACCCCATGTACAAGCTCGAGGAGAGAAAGGCGCTGATGGAGAGCATAGCGTCGTCGGCAAGCATCTCCCCCCATGTCTCCAAGTTCTTCTCCATACTGGTCCAGACCAGGAACATCCGCTTCCTCGATGACATCTCGGAAGCCTATTCGAAGTTCGAAGACGAACTTAGCGGTCGGATAAGGGCTTCAGTCGAGGCCCCCACGGAGCTGGAGCCCGCCCTTGTCGAGGAGATAAGGAAGAAGCTCAGCGCGCTCACCGGCAAGGATGTCATACTCACCTACAACTGCAACCCAGGGCTTTTGGGCGGGCTGGTATTGAAGATCGAGAACACGATTCTCGACGGCAGCCTGAAGACCCAGCTTGAGCTCATGAAAGAAAAAATACTCGAAGGGGTGGTTTAGACGATGATCAAGGTAGAGGAGATAAGCCAACTCATTAAGACCCAGATAAAGGGTTTTGAGAAGGAAATTGACATACAGGAAGTCGGCACCGTCATATCGGTGGGCGACGGCATCGCGAGGATATACGGCCTGGAAAAAGCCATGGCAGGAGAGCTCTTAGAGTTCCCCGGCAGCATCTACGGCATGGTCCTTAACCTCGAAGAGGACAACGTCGGTGCGGCCATCCTGGGCAGCGACCACACCATCAAAGAAGGCACCACGGTCAAGAGGACCGGCAGGATAGTCGAGATACCCGTAGGCAAGGCGCTCATGGGCAGGGTCGTAAACGCCCTGGGCCAGGCAATAGACGCCAAGGGCCCCATCGAGAGCAACGAATCCAGGAGGGTCGAGATAAAGGCCCCCGGCATAGTCGCCAGGAAATCCGTCAAGGAGCCTCTCCAGACCGGCATCAAGGCCATAGACGCCATGATACCCATCGGCAGGGGCCAGAGGGAACTCATCATCGGCGACCGTCAGACAGGTAAGACCACGGTCGCAATCGACACCATCATAAACCAGAAGGGCCAGAACGTATTCTGCATCTATGTAGCCATCGGCCAGAAGCAGTCCACGGTCGCCCAGATAGTCGAGAAGCTAAAAGAGCACGGCGCAATGGACTACACGGTCGTCGTTGCCGCCACAGCGAGCTCCCCGGCTCCCCTTCAGTTCATAGCCCCGTACACGGGCTGCGCTATCGGCGAGTACTTCAGGGACAACGGCATGCACGCCCTTATAATCTACGACGACCTCTCAAAGCACGCGGTCGCGTACAGGCAGCTCTCGCTCCTCCTTAGAAGGCCTCCGGGCCGCGAGGCGTACCCCGGAGACGTATTCTATCTCCACTCAAGGCTCCTCGAGAGGGCGGCGAAGCTCTCGGACAAGCTCGGCGGCGGCTCGCTCACAGCGCTTCCGATCATCGAAACGCAGGCAGGCGACGTCTCGGCGTACATCCCGACGAACGTCATTTCCATCACGGACGGACAGATATTCCTTGAGACCGACCTCTTCTACTCAGGCATAAGGCCTGCCATCAACGTCGGCCTCTCGGTCTCCAGGGTCGGCGGCAGCGCCCAGATAAAGGCCATGAAGTCGGTCGCAGGTACGCTCCGTCTCGAGCTCGCGCAGTACAGGGAACTCGCGGCATTCGCCCAGTTCGGCAGCGACCTCGACCCGACCACCCAGAAGCAGCTCAACAGGGGCGGCAAGCTCGTCGAGATATTGAAGCAGGGCCAGTACAAGCCCCTCCCGGTCGAGAAGCAGGTCCTTATCGTCTACGCCGCGACCCAGGGCTATATAGACTCATACCCCAATTCGGCGCTCAAGAGGTACGAGGAAGAGCTTAACACCTTCATCGAGTCCAGGCACGCGGACATATTGAACGATATCCGCACCAAGAAGGCCATAGACAACGAAGTGAAGGCGAAGCTCAACAAGGCCCTTGAGGACTTTAACGGGCTGTTCGTTGCCGAGGGTAAATAATTTAGCAGTTTTTAAAATATTCTAAGGCTGCTCAAAAAGCTCCAGATGCAAGGCCCCTATTCAAATAGGGGAGTGAGGAGCGAGTCGTACTCTTCATGTACGTCGCAGCGACGAGCGACGAGACAACGCAGCAGATGGATTTTTTGAGCTGCTGCTAAAAAAGACCACAGGTGATCTTATAGATGGCAAGTCTTAAGGACATAAAAAGAAGGATCAAGTCGGTCAAGAACACCCGGCAGATAACAAAGGCCATGAAGATGGTCTCTGCCGCCAAGCTCAAGAGGGCCCAGGACGAGATAGTGGCCGCAAGGCCCTATGCCGAGAAGATGCTCGACCTCATAGCCTCTCTCGCGTCCAAGGCCTCTTCCGACAGCCATCCCCTCCTTGAGAACAGGGGCGGGAACAGGGTCGGGCTCCTTATCTTCACCTCTGACAGGGGCCTGTGCGGAAGCTTCAACTCGCAGATACTGCGCAACGCTGAAAGGTTTCTCCGCGAGCGCGGCCCGGTCGAGGCGAGCGTCTATACCATAGGCAAGCGCGGAGGCGAGTACTTCAAGAGGCGCGGGCTCAAGATCATCAATTCGAAAAACATGGGAAGCGGCAGGCCGCAGTACGGCTCTGCCGCCGAGATAGCCAGCGACATCATAGGCGCTTACATGAGGAACGAGCTCGACGAAGTGCACATAATCTTCAGCGAGTTCAAATCCGCCCTCACCCAGAGGCCCGTAGTGCAGAAACTCCTGCCCATCTCAGCCCCTGAGAAGGACGAGAAGGCGGCCGAAGAGGGCGATTATCTCTACGAGCCTGCCGAAGGCGGGGTTCTGGCGGCCCTTCTGCCGAAGTACGTAGAGGTGCAGGCCTTCAGGGCTCTCCTCGAGACTTCCGCGAGCGAGCACGGCGCGCGTATGACTTCCATGGATTCCGCGTCCAAGAACGCCGGACAGATGATAAGCGGCCTTACCCTTGTATACAACAGGCTCCGCCAGGCTGCGATCACCAAGGAGCTTATGGAGATCATCGGAGGCGCCGAGGCGCTCAAGTAACAGGCAGGTTGCGGAAAAGCTTTGATTTTTATCAAGGCTGCTCAAAAAGCTCCATATGCAAGGCGTCGAGGAGCGAGGAATGCGGCGTACTCTTCTTGTACGCCGCAGTGATGAACGACGAGGCCAACGCAGCAGATGGACTTTTTCAGCGGCCGCATGCGCAAACAACAGATACCCGCAAGGAGGTCTTCCTAAGATGTCTCAGATGAACATTGGAAAGATAACACAGGTAATAGGTCCTGTGCTCGATATCGAATTCCCGCCCGGCAAGCTCCCGGCCTTATACAACGCCGTCAAGGTCACCAACGCGAGCATAAACTCCGAGAAGTGGAACCTGGTGACTGAAGTCGCCCAGCACCTCGGAGAGAACACCGTAAGGTGCATAGCCATGGACGTGACCGAAGGCCTCGTAAGGGGCACCGAGGCATGGGATACGGGCACTGGCATAACGGTCCCGGTAGGAAAGCCGGTCCTTGGCCGCATAATCAACGTAATCGGCGAGCCTGTCGACGAGATGGGCCCCATAGAGTGCCAGAAGCAGTACGTCATCCACCGTCCCGCCCCGACATTCGACCAGCAGTCGACCAAGATGGAAGTCTTCGAGACGGGCATCAAGGTCGTCGACCTCCTCACCCCGTACCTGAAGGGCGGAAAGATTGGCCTCTTCGGCGGCGCGGGCGTCGGCAAGACCGTTCTCATCATGGAGCTCATCAACAACGTCGCCATGCAGCACGGCGGCTTCTCGGTCTTCGGCGGAGTAGGCGAAAGGACAAGGGAAGGAAACGACCTCTGGGAAGAGATGAAGGAATCGGGCGTTCTCGGCAAGACAGCCCTTGTCTACGGCCAGATGAACGAGCCCCCGGGAGCGAGGGCAAGGGTCGCGCTCACGGCGCTCACGATGGCCGAGTACTTCAGGGACGAGGAGAACCAGGACGTTCTCCTCTTCATCGACAACATATTCAGGTTCGTACAGGCAAACTCAGAGGTCTCGGCGCTCCTCGGCCGCATTCCCTCGGCGGTCGGCTACCAGCCGACTCTCGGCACCGACGTGGGCGGCCTCCAGGAGAGGATCACCTCTACCGTAAAGGGCTCCATCACATCGGTCCAGGCCATATACGTGCCTGCGGACGACCTCACTGACCCGGCGCCTGCGACGACCTTCGCGCATTTGGACGCGACTACAGTTCTTTCAAGGCAGATAGCCGAGCTCGGCATATATCCGGCGGTCGACCCGCTTGATTCGACCTCGCGTATCCTTGACCCGCAGGTCGTCGGAGACGAGCACTACTCGACCGCGAGGCAGGTGCAGTCTATCCTCCAGAAGTACAAGGACCTTCAGGACATCATCGCCATCCTCGGCATGGACGAGCTCTCGGAGGAGGACAAGATGGTCGTCTCGAGGGCGAGGAAGATCCAGAGGTTCCTCTCGCAGCCGTTCTTCGTCGCGGAGCAGTTCACCGGCTCTCCCGGCAAGTACGTGAGCGTAAAGGACACCATCAAGGGCTTCCAGATGATAGCCAGGGGCGAGCTGGACGACATCCCGGAGCAGGCGTTCTACCTGGTCGGCACCATCGAAGAGGCCATGGAGAAGGCAGAGAAGATCAGGGCGAGCATCTAACTAACCAGTTGCTGCACGGCTCGAATTATCCTCAGGCTTCAAATGAGCTCCATATGCAAGGCCCCTATTCAAATAGGGGAGCGAGGAATGAGGCGTACTCTTCATGTACGTCGCAATGACCTCCGCGACTCGACAAGCAGATGGACTTTTTCAGCAGCCTGACAGCTAAGGGTATAAGGTAAAAATGGCGAATACATTTAAACTTGAAGTAGTCACACCTCAGAGGAGGCTCCTCTCCCTGGAGGTCGAGGAGATGAAGGCCCCGGGACAGGAAGGCGAGTTCGGCGTGCTTGCCGGTCACACGCCCTTCCTGACGGTCCTGAAGCCCGGCGAGATAGTCTACAAGAGCGGCGCTGAAACCGGCGTGCTCGCGGTAAGCCGCGGCTACGCAGAGGTCCTTCCCGAAAAGACGACGGTGCTGGTCGATTACGCCCTGCCCGAGTCTGAGATAGACGCGGACAAGGCAAAGGCGGACGCGCAGGCTGCCGAAGATGCGCTGAAGGCAATGACCCAGGAAGACCCGGCCTACCAGATGACGCTGGACAGGCTCGAGTACGCAAACGCGAGGCTCAGGGTAAAAGAGGGGCTGAAGGGCTAAGAAGTAAGCCGGAGAAAAAAACAGAAGGCGGTGCAGAGATGCACCGCCTTTTTTATTTGAATGTGCCTACTGCGGGGGCCTTACTTAGGCGGGTTCAGGTTTGAAACCTGAACCCGACAATCCGCAGAAGCAGGTACGAAATTTCAGGTTCAATCTGTAAGATTGAACCCTCTGAAAGATGAGATTGCTTCGTCGCTAAAGATCCTCACAATCACGTGCTTTTTGTTGTCATTCTGAGCGAAGCGAAGAATCTCGGAGATGGCGCGGCAACGATGGCTGTATCCGCGCTGAGATTCTTCGATCGCTTCGCTCCCTCAGAATGACAGACCTGATTGTCCCTCAATCCCCTTAAAAAGGGGGAGAAAAGACGAGATTGCTTCGTCGCTTGCGCTCCTCGCAATGACAAAACAAATTGCGGCCTACTGCGGGGGCCTTACGGAATTGGAGAGTATGAGGTCGTAGCTGAATTTCATGTACTGCTGGAACTCTTCCTTGAGGGGCTTGTATTCCTTCTCGGAGACTTCCTTCAATTTATTCTGAGCAGGGTCTGACTTGTAATCGTAGAGCCCGAGCGGGTTCTGCAGGTCCGTGAGGAGCATGTATTTTCCGTTCACCCATACGAACATATCCCCGCGCGGCAGGAGCGCCCTCCTCTCCCCGTTCGAGAGTATTGATTTGCCCCAGGATGTAAAAGGCGCGTCTACATTGAGAATATCCAGCACCGTGGGCAATATATCCAGCTGGCTTGCCACGCCTTCGTAGACAGACGGCGCAACGCCCGCGCCGTAGAACAGGCATGGGATGTGGTAATTATTGAATATATTATCGCCTGTTGAGACGCCTTCGGTATGGTCGGCGACTATGACAAAGAGCGTGTCCTTGAAATATTTCGACTTCCTCGCCTTCTCGAAGAATTTGCCGAGCGCGTAATCGGAATATCTCATCGAGTTCAGGAAATCCCTGTGGTCGACATCAGGCCCGAAGTGCTCGAATTCTTTCGACGGCACCTTGTACGGCGTGTGCGATGTAAGGGAATAGACTACGCCGAAGAAGGGCTTCTCCATCTTATCAAACTCTTCATTGGCGCGCAGGAACGCATACTCGTCGTATATGCCCCATACGCCGTCGTCTATGCCCTCAAGATTGCCGAAGTCCTCCCTTGAGAGGTGCCTCTGAAAACCGAACCTTTTGGCCAGCGAATCAAAACCGAGAGAACCGGGCCTTGCGCCGTGGATGAAGATGGTATCGTACCCGTTCCTCTTGAGCGCGCTCACGGCAGGCTCGAGCCTTGTCTGGTAAAGCAGGCCGCCCTGGTCAAGGGACATGCCTTTCCACGAGGGCATGGACCCGAGCGTAGCTGTGAGCCCCTCGTAAGACCTCTGTGCGTTCGCGAAACAGTTATTGAGGAGCATGCCCTCTTTCGACAAGGAGCTGAAGAAAGGGGCAGCCTCTACCTTGCCGCCCAGAGAGCCCATGAACTTGGCGCTCCAGCTCTCCATCAAGAAGATGACCACGTTGAGCTTCCTGCCGCCGTTCTCAGGGTAATTGTATTTCCTGAAGAGCGGATATTCGGGCCTGGACGTCTCTTTTGTCCGGTCGACTATGAAACCGGCGACATCGGCCTTGTTCTCGAATTTTATTGCGTTCAATACCTCGATATTTTTGTCGTCATTGGTGTTGTAGAGCGTATTGAATGTGGAGTAGATGCCGTTCAGGGCAAGCGCGCCGAGTTCTATCCTGTCGTTCGCGAATGCGTTCTTAATGCTCATGGGCTTCATCTGCACGCCGCCGCGGGCGAAAACCACCGTAAGGACGACCACGAGGATGAATACAACGGCGTCGATGCCGACGCAGGCGATATAAGAGCCCCTGCATGTCAGCGGCGATCTCCTCCTGCCCTTTAAAGACCAGACGAACGCGGCGGAGAATGCAACGAGGAAGACGATGAGCCCTATGAACTCCGGTACATACCTGCTGAGGCCTATCTTGACGATGACGTCGGTATCCTTCCAGGTGTTCCCGAGCTCGAAGGTCAGGTGCCTCTGGGCATAAGTGTAATACTGTATGTCGATGAAGTTATATACGAGGAGGACGATATACCACGCAAGGAGCGCAGCCAAAATGCCCCTTCTGAGAAACCTGCTCAAAGCTATCCCTGGGAAGAATAGCGCGAGGAAGAACGGGGCTGACATTATGCTTACGGTGGAGAGGTCGAAACGCGCGCCCTGCACAAAGGCCTTGAGGACCGACGCGGCCTCTATGCCTGTGTAGGCGTCGCTGTACTTGAAGAAGAAATAGACCCTGAGGAGCCCAAGCGCAATCGTAAGAAGGATGAGGAGTGTAAAATAGCCGGAGAACCGGAGCCTGAGATGCGCCACGATGTTCTTGAGATTTAAACCGTTCACGATAAAAATGTCCTGGAAAGGCCCATTTTTATCTCAATGGGCCGTTAAAATTTATCCGATTAGTATAATGGAAAGAAGCCGGAAAGTCTTGGATTTTCTGTCAGCGGATAGATTGAGCGGCTGAAGCCGGCCTATCCCCGGCTGAAAAGTCCGGGACGGACTTTTCATCATCATATCAGCCGCCCTTCTTGGGTATGATGGTAAGCTTTGCCTTTCCGTCTTTTACGGATACCTTGAACTCGACATCCTTCGTATGGTACTGCTCTTCGACCTTTTTCCTGTACTGCTCGACGGTCTTCTTTAAAACCTCCGGGGTTATCCCCTCGACAGGCTCGTTGCACGACCTCCTTGCCTCTATGTACTTGGAGTAAAGGTCGTCAAACCCGTTGCCGCCCTGCGGCGTTTGCCTTTGGGCAGGCGCCCTTTCCACGGTCTCCGGCCCTGGCCTCCCGAGGGCGCTCTCGAACTCCATGCCGCCCTCGCCCTTTCTTACGTAGGTGCCTTCCTCGATGGCCCTCAATATGCGGGTCCAGTACTGCTTGTAGGAATTGTACTTGGCGACAATCGAGTTGAGCTTGAACTTGAGGCCGGTATTCGTGAGCTGTCTGTTGCTCAACGAAAGCACAGTCCTGTCGACCTCGTCCCTTAGCTTTGCCGGCTCCCTCTTCTGGATCTTTGCAAAGTACTGCTCGTAGTCGACCTTGAGCCTCGCGATCTTGGAGTCAAGCAGCTCTATTTCGTCCTTATCGCTCATCAGTTTACCGTCATTGATATTTGCCGGGCAATACGGAGGCTAATAATATCATCACATTGCCAGACTGGTCTGTGACATAGCTTCGACAGCCGTAACAGGCCGTTTTTTATATCAATTCTGCACCTTTACGGCCTTGATATCCCCACCCTGGCCTATGCCTATGGCTATGGGGAGAGAGACATAATGCTTTCTCTTCGAGGCGCCGTCCTCGTGGATCGCCACCCCGAGAGTTATTATATCGCCTTCGTTGATGCCGATATTGTACTTGCCGGAAGCCGCGCGCTTTATCCTGAAGACGGCGGTATACCTGCCGCCGGCCCAACTGCCCGTGCCCTCGAAACCCGGCTTATCCTCCCAAGCCCTCGTATCGAATACCCAGCCGTCTTCAGATTTAACGCGGCCGCCCTCGAACTCTATCGCCTTCAGGTCGATGAGCCCGTCCCTGAACTTCGCGTCAGCGTCAGCCCTTTTGTCAGCCCATGAGCTCCGGGCATAGAAAGCGTACAGGCTCACCTCATCCCTGCCACTGTATGCCGGGTTCCCTTCTATCTCTCTTTTGGACGGTGCATCGGGCATTGTGCTCAGGTCTTTGTGGCATGTTATAAAGCAGCCGTATTTGCTGAACGACGGTTCTGTTTTGTTTACCTGAATGGATATCCTGTCAGGGGTCCTGCCTTTATTGTTCCAGCCGCTGCCCTTTGAGAGCCAGTTGAACCTGAGATAGAGGTTCTCTGCGTCGTACGCGGCCTGCACCCCGGCAAGCATGACGCCCTTTCTGCCTGCGAGCGGCTCCGGCTCAAAGGGCTTGTGCGACCTCTTCATCTTCATAGAACCCGAGGCGATGTCGTCGGCCTTGAGGTCAAGGCTGCCGCTCTTGTCGAGATGGCAGTGCCTGCAGTCCTTCTTGCCCTTTTTTATTTCCCTTGCCCCGAGCCTGTGGTCGTCGCTCGTGAGGAAGTCCCACGAGCTCACGCCCGGATAGAAAAGCGCCGTCTCAACGGACTTTATTCGCGGCCAGTCAACCTGACCCGCATCCGACCAGCCCGGCGCAATGAATGATACGAGCGATATGAGAAGCACGTTCAAAGCCTTGCATAGACGCATCTGGAAGCCTCCACTCTCTGTCAAGCCTTGAAGTTAGCGACCGTACTCTTTAGCGCTTCCGCCTGCCTGTTCATCTCTTCAACGGTCCTCTCCAGCCTTGCCGCGAGCGCCGCGTTGTCCTCGGCGGCATCCTTGACCGTATCGACCGCGTTCACTATCCTCTTGGAGAAGACCATCTGCTCTGATGTCGCGTCAGCGACCCTGGATATCTTCTCCAGGACCTTGAATATGGCCTCGGCGACCCGCCTGGTCTCCCTGGCCTGCTCCACCGTAGAATTCTTGACGCGCTCCATGAACTCCCTCATCTGGGCCGTGTCCTGCAAAATCTCTTTTGCCGCGTACGACTGCTCGCCGGAGGCGTTCTTTATGTCGCCGACCATGCGGCTCATGACCTGCACCGAGCTCGCTATCTGTCCCGCGCCCTTGGTCTGCTCCATGGTGGCCTTTTCTATGAGCTTGGCCATCTCAAAGGACCTGCGGGACGAATCGAGTATCTTTATGAGCGCCTCCTGAGCGTTCCTTGACAGGGCGACGCCGTCCTCGACCTTCTCCGAGCTCCTCCTCATCGACTCCACCGAAATGGAGACCTCGCTCTGGACCTGGTTGATGAGCTCCGCTATCTCCTTTGTCGAAGCAGTCGTCTTGGTGGCAAGGTCCTTTACCTGCCTTGCCACGACGGCAAAGCCCTTGCCGTGCTCCCCTGCCTGGGCCGCGAGTATCGTCGCGTTCAAGGCCAGCAAGTGCGTGGTATCGGCTATGTCGTTTATGACCGTCAGTATCTTGCCTATTTCCTTCGACCTCTCGCCGAGGCGGTTGATGACGAGCGCGGTGGAGGCCACCT
>MGPL01000104.1:0-368 GCA_001797415.1 Deltaproteobacteria bacterium GWA2_55_10 | reverse complement strand
TCAACACAGTCTCGCCTCGCTTGCTCTGTTGTTGCTGTTGTGTACGGGCTTGATGTCCCTAGTGTCTTTGCTTGTCGGATTGCGTCTGTCACACAAAATACTTGAACCGATTGTCCGCTTGTTCGAGGATCTTTCAGAGAAGAGTCGCCAGGTCACGCTGACCGGTGGCCCGATCAAGTTTTCGCCGGAAAGTTATCCGCAAAATGAGTTGGGGCGTCTGGTTCGCGAACTCGATCGCTTTTCGTCGCGGACTTATGGCTTTCTGCAACGGGAAAGTTTTTTCGCCGCCGATGTCAGTCACGAACTGCGTACACCGGTTGCGGTGATCCGTGGTGCTGCCGAAGTCTTGGTCGAATTGCCCGATTTGA
>MGPL01000103.1:4655-8712 GCA_001797415.1 Deltaproteobacteria bacterium GWA2_55_10 | reverse complement strand
CTATATAGTCGGCATCATTTCCTCCCCTCCCCCCGCCGTAAAGGGAATAAAGCCGATAGCCGACATACTCGACCCTTTGCCCATATTCGACGAGGCCCGCCTCAAGTTCTTCAGGTGGATGTCCTCGTATTATTTTGCCCCGCTCGGCGAGGTATTATCGCTAACTCACCCCGGCTCTTTGAACCTGAAAAGCTCCAGACTATTCAAGGCTGCTGGCGATACGCCCACGCGTGCGCTAAAGCCCCTTGAGTCGGATATCCTTGAATCGGCTAAAAAAGGCGTCTCCCTTTCGGCCCTCAAAAAACGGTTCAGGGGCTCTCCGGTCTTGAGCGCCATAGAGCGGCTCAAAAGAGAGGGGCTCCTGATTGAAGAAGAGGACTTGTTGGGCGGCGGCAGCACAAGGACAGAGCGGTTCGTAAGGCTCATCCCAGGAATCGAGAGACCCGTATTCAAAAACTCGCCAAACCAGGAGAAGGCATACGAATACCTCTCCAGGGTCAACGATGAAATATCGCTCGGCGCTCTCTGCGCTTCCCTCGGAGAGGTGCGGGACTCGATAAAGAGGCTCGAAGAAAAGGGCGTCGTCCGTATAGAAGAACGGCAGGTCATGAGGGACCCCTTTTCGGAGGTTGCACCCAAAGAAGCGCCCTTTGAGCCGAACGCAGAACAGAAGGCCGCTATAGACGGGATCAAAGATGCGTTGAATAAAGGCGGCTACTCGCCGTTCCTCCTCTACGGAGTAACAGGCAGCGGCAAGACCCTCGTATACCTGAAGGCCCTTGGGGAAGCGGTAAGGCTCGGCAAAAAGGCCATCATACTCGCGCCGGAAATAGCGCTCACGCCCTGGCCCGCTGCCTACTTGAGGGCGCTATTTCCTGGCAGGGTCGCGCTAAGCCACAGCGGCCTTTCCGAGGGCGAGCGCATAGACGAGTGGACGAGGGTCTTGAACGGCGAGGCAGATATCGTGGTCGGAGCGCGCTCGGCGCTCTTCTCGCCGGTAAAGGACCTGGGGCTCATCATAGTCGACGAGGAGCACGAGACGTCCTACAAGCAGGAGGACGGGGTCAGGTACAACGCCAGAGACGCGGCCATGATGCTCGCAAAGCACCTCGGCATAACCGTTGTCCTGGGCTCTGCCACGCCTTCCGTCGAGAGCTTCCATAACGCGCAGACAGGCAAGCTCAAGCCGCTCATCATAAAGAACAGGGTCGATTCAAGGCCGCTGCCGACCATAGAGGTCCTCGACATGAAGGGCTCTAAGGAAGTCATCTCGGAGAGGCTCTCAGGCCTTCTAAAAGAGACTATCGGCTCTGGATTTCAGGCACTCCTTTTCCTTAACAGGCGCGGATTTTCGAGTTCTCTCCTTTGCAGGGACTGCGGACACCAGTTCGAGTGCCTCAACTGCTCGGTTACGCTCACGCTGCACAAGGGAAAGAGGAGGCTTCTATGCCATTACTGCGACCTCGCCATCCCTGCCCCAGATCTCTGCCCGGAGTGCGACGGCATTAACCTCGTCACCCCCGGAGCTGGCACTGAAAGGGTTGAGGAGGAGGTCGCAAAGATCGCCCCGGATGCCCGGGTGGGGAGGATGGACCGGGACACTGCCTCAGGCAAGGGCGCTGCGCGGAGGATAATAGAGGATGTCGAAGCCAGGAGGCTCGATGTGCTCATAGGCACGCAGATGGCCTCGAAAGGGCACCACTTCCCAGGGGTAACGCTCGTGGGCGTAGTCTCCGGAGATCCCTCGCTCAACATCCCTGATTTCAGGTCATCGGAGAGGACCTTCCAGCTCATAACCCAGGCAGCCGGCAGGGCCGGAAGGGGCCAAGACCCCGGCCATGTCGTCATCCAGACCCTGAACCCGGGCCATTACTGCTACAATTCGATTGTGGCCCATGACTATGATTCTTTCTTCGAAAAAGAAATAGAGACCAGGGAGGAGCTGTTCTATCCGCCGTTTTCACGCCTCTGCACCTTGAGGCTCGACGGGGCCAGGGAGGCCGATGTCCTCAAGGGCGCTTCCGAGCTCAAGGCGGCAGCTGACAAGATAATAAAAATAAAAAAATATGAAATTTTTGCGCTTGGGCCTGCCCCGGCCCTTGTGCAAAGGGTTAAGAACCGCCACAGGTGGCAGATACTGCTGAAAGCAAAGGAAATAAAGGCCCTGCACACCCTTGTAGGCGCCCTGAAGATCCATTTCAACTCGCAAAAGACCATTGTCAACCTCGCCATAGACATGGATCCGGCCACAGTGGCTTAACGTCGGCCAAAGTACCTGAAATTGACACCCCCCAAGCCCTGATGTAGACTTATATTAGGATAGCGTAAGTACTTGCTACATCTGCGTTTTAAGGAAAGAGGAGGTTCGTTATGGCATATATTTCCGAAACCGGTACCCCCGGCATGTACAGGGATGAGCCATGGTACTACAGAGTCTCTTGGGGAGGCATTTTTGCCGGAACGCTTGTGGCCCTCGGCAACCAGCTTCTGTGGATGCTCCTGGGCATGGGCATAGGCTTCGGCATCATAAGCCCGGTTACCGCAGAGGGCTTCGGCGGCATAGGGACCGGGTCAGGCATCTATATCCTTGCGGTGAGCCTGGTTTCGCTCTTCCTGGGCGGCTGGGTATGCGCCAGGATATCGAGCATTTCCGATAAGTTCAAAAGCGGCCTTCACGGCCTGGTGGTATGGGCGCTCTTTACGTTTACGGCCTTTTACCTCATGACCACGGCCGCTGGCGGGCTTATCAGCTCATTTGCAGGCATAATCGGCAGGAATGCCGCGATTATAGCAGGCGAGATGCCCGGAATCACCCCCGAGATGGCCCAAACAGCCCTTGATACGGCCTCCAGGGCCTCGCTCTGGGGCTTCTTCGCGCTGCTTCTTACGGCGGCTGCGGCAGTCTTCGGCGGCTGGGTAGGCCGCGTTAAAGAGAGGACTGCGGCAGGCGTTTCCGCTGAGGAAAGGGAGCGCGGCGGCAGAAGGGCTGCGTAGTACCTTCACATTCCCCTCAATAAAAAGCCCGTACGCTTTGCGTACGGGCTTTTTTTGCCCTATTACCATCTTTACAAGGGGCTGGCCCTTGTATTATCATATCCAAAGGGGCTTCGGCCCCGACATTCAGGTTATAATCAGAAAAAGGGCCGGAGACCAGAGGCCTGTTCACGAACCATGATATTAGAGATATTGAAATTCCCGGATCCATTCCTGAAGACAAAGGCCGTACCTGTCGAGAAGGTGGATGACGGGATAAAAAAAATCATAGACGACATGACCGAGACCATGTACAAGGCAAAGGGCATAGGCCTTGCCTCTGTGCAGGTCGGGGTGGACAAGCGCGTCATCGTGCTGGACGTTCCGGGCGATGGTGACGGGGAGCGCGTACAGGGGAGGAACCTCATCGCCCTCGTAAATCCGGAGATCGTCTCCTCTGAGGGGCAGACCATATACGAAGAGGGTTGCCTGAGCGTGCCCGGCATCACCGCTGACGTGGAGCGCTTCTCAAGGCTCAAGGTAAGGGCGCTCGACAGGGAAGGCAGGCCTTTTGAAGTAAGCGCAGAGGGCCTCTTCGCGATAGCGCTCCAGCACGAGATAGACCATATCGACGGCGTCCTCTTCATCGACAGGCTCTCAAGGCTCAAAAGGGAGATGATTAAGAGGAAGATAAAGAAGGCGCTCGAAGCCGAGGAGAAGGCGCTTTAAGTTGACCAGCCGCCCCGCAAGGATAGTATTCATGGGCACGCCTTTGTTCGCGGCGCCGTCTCTTCGCGCCCTCATCGAAGGCCATCATGTCGTTGCCGTTGTCACCCAGCCTGACAAGCCCAGGGGAAGGGGCCTCGATACAGTCCCCTCGCCCGTAAAAGAGCTGGCCACATCGAAAGCCATTCCCGTCCTTGAACCCACAAAGCTCAGGGACGAGTCATTTATCCATCAATTGAAGGTCCTCGCCCCAGAGGTCATAGTGGTCGTCGCCTATGGCAAGATACTCCCCCGATCAATACTCGCGCTCCCTCCCGGGGGCTGCGTCAACCTGCATGCCTCGCTGCTCCCGAAATAC
>MGPL01000103.1:2840-4647 GCA_001797415.1 Deltaproteobacteria bacterium GWA2_55_10 | reverse complement strand
ACGGCCGAGGACCTTTTCAAGACGCTTTCAACCAAAGGCGCTGATCTCCTTCGCGTTACAATAGACAGGCTCATCGAAGGCTCGATAACTCCGACCCCCCAGGACGATTCAAAGGCTACCTACGCGCCGATGCTCAAGAAAGAGGACGGCAGGATAGACTGGGGCAAAAGCGCGGTCGATATCAAAAACCACCTCCGGGGCCTCTATCCCTGGCCGGGCGCGTTCACTGCCTGGAAGGGCACTTTGAAGGTCCACAAAGGCCGGGTCGCTGACGCGGAGTTTCAATCAGGCGCGGAGCCGGGCACGATAATCGAAGTCACAAAAGAAGGCATACTCGTTGCCTGCGGCATGGGCGTATTCGAGATAACGGAGCTTCAGCCGGAGAACAAGAAACGCATGAGCGCGGCTGATTTCATAAAAGGATACAGGCTTTCAAAAGGAGAGCGGTTTGCCTGATTCAGGCCAACAATGGCACGGCAGCCCGGAGAGCGTTGCCTACAAGCCTGGAAAGGGCGTCTTCATAACCCTGCTCCTCATTCTGGCCTTCGCCGTCTCCGTAATAGGCTACTTCTTCTGGTACATACCAACTGTGGGCTTGCGCAGCATCCACCCTGCCCTGCCGTGGCTTCTCGGCGCGTTCGTAATCGCGCTCTCGGCCGCCTTTTTCGGAGGCGGCGCGTTCATCCTTAACGCGGCCTTGAAGGGCAGAGTCCCTTTCTATTCGCCCTCTTTAAGATGGCTCATCATGAGGCTCTACCTGCCCGTGATGGCCATCGCAGGCGGGCTCTTGAAGATTCCCAAGATAAGGATAGAGCAGGCCTTCATAGAGATAAACAACCAGATGGTGGCGATGATGGGCCGGAGGATCAAACCAGAGAGGCTCCTCATCCTCATGCCCCACTGCATACAGTTCGACGACTGCAAGATAAAGGTGACGAGGAACGTCCGCAACTGCGTGGGGTGCGGCAAGTGCGAGATAGGCGAGCTGGTCTCGCTCTCTGACGAGTTCGGGGTGAACCTGTTCATCTCCACAGGCGGCACTGTAGCGCGCAGAAAGGTATATGAGGAGCAGCCACAGGCCGTAATAGCCGTCGCCTGCGAAAGGGACCTCGCCAGCGGACTACAGGACGCCTACCCCCTTCCCGTCTACGCCATAGTGAACAAAAGGCCGCGCGGCTACTGCATGGAAACCGGGGTTGCCATCCAGGACATAAGGCGCGCCATCTCAGAGCTTGCCGGACGCCCCTGATCTCCCGTTCGAACCAGCACGTTTGACTCCCCTTTAAGCTATAATTATATATGGTCCGCCCTTGGTCAGGGCTGGTCCGCGGACCTTTATTTTCTTGGGGTATTCAATACCCCGGGAGGTCGGGATGAATTACCTGAAGACAGCCGTCCTGCTTGCCGTACTTACGGCCATGCTGGTCTTTTTCGGGGACATGCTCGGAGGCTCTCAGGGCGCGATAATAGCCCTCATATTCGCTGGCGTGATGAACTTCGGCGCGTACTGGATGAGCGACAGGATAATCCTCCGTATGTACAGCGCAAAGAGGGTGGACGAGTCGAGCGCGCCAGGTCTCTATGATGTGGTGCGGGGCCTTGCGATGAGGGCCGGGATGCCAATGCCTGCCGTCTACATGATAGAACAGGATTCCCCTAACGCCTTTGCCACTGGCAGGAACCCCGGGCACGCGGCAATCGCGGTCACGACCGGCATAATGAAGGTCCTTACAAGGGAAGAGCTCGAAGGCGTCATAGGGCACGAGCTGTCGCATATACGGCACAGGGACATTCTCATATCAACTGT
>MGPL01000103.1:2445-2788 GCA_001797415.1 Deltaproteobacteria bacterium GWA2_55_10 | reverse complement strand
GCCTCCATCTTCGGCGGAAGGCACGACAGGGAAGGGGCGAACCCTTTGGCGCTCCTCATAATGATGATAGTGGCCCCGCTCGCCGCAATGGTGATACAGCTCGCCATATCGAGGTCAAGGGAGTTCGGCGCCGACGATGGAGGGGCAAGGTTATCGAATCCCGCATATCTCGCCAGCGCCCTGAAAAAGCTCGAACTCTACGGCAGGCGAATACCCATGCACGCCAACAGCGCTACCGCTCACATGTTCATCGTAAATCCGCTCCGCGGCGAGGCATTCGCGAGGCTCTTTTCCACCCACCCTTCGACCGAGGAAAGGGTCAGGAGGCTCGAAGGGATGACGG
>MGPL01000103.1:0-2398 GCA_001797415.1 Deltaproteobacteria bacterium GWA2_55_10 | reverse complement strand
GCCGAGCTTGGTCGTGAAAAACGGCTCTGTTATCCTGTCCATGACATCCCGGCCCATGCCGGCGCCCTCGTCCATCACGCTTATGAGGACTCCGTCCCCTTTGAGCGCGGTCTCCACGACTACCCCTCTTGACTTATCCGGCAGGGCCTGCAGCGCGTTCATGATGAGGTTGATTATGACCTGCTCTATCTTCTGAAGACTTCCCTTGACCTGGGGAAGGCCGTCCGAGCACCTCACCTCGAACTTCTCGGTGTATCTGTCTATCTGGTTTCTTAAAATGGAGCACGACGAGAGCACGGCCCTGTTCACCTCGAAGCTCCCGTCAAGGCCTGTCCTGTCCACCCTCGAGAAGTCTTTGAGGTCCTGCACTATGCCCTTTATCCTCCTCGACCCTTCGATCACCCCGTTAAGGAGGTCCGGCATAAGCTCCTTCATCTCCGAGTAAGGCAGTCCGCCCAGGGTGAACTCGCCGTGCTCCCTGTAGCGATTCTCAAGGACTTCCATGCAGTCCTTCCATGAATCGGCGATGAGGCTGGAGTTGAAGATGATGAAGTTGTTCGGGTTGTTTATCTCGTGAGCTATGCCGGAGGCAAGCGTCCCTATGGAGCTCATCTTGTTTGCCTGGATGAGCTGCGAGTGCATGCGCCTTGCCTCCTCCTCGGAGGTCGTCCTTTCGGATATGTCCTGCATGGTGCCGAGCACATGCATGCCCGGGCCTGCGCCGCGGTCCCTCCTGGCCTTGACGTGCACTGTCTTGCATGCGCCGGAGCGCTCGATCCTCAGATCGAATCCCTCGGACATGCCGGATGAAAAGAACGTTTCAGCGAGTTCCCTGTCGTCCCGGTGGACAAGGCCTATGAAGCTTTCGACAGTGACAGGCCCTTCGAAGGACAGGCCCAGAATGGACCTGAGCTCGCCCGAGATGATGAGCTTTCCGCTGTCCGGAATGAACTCGAAGCTTCCGAGCCTGGCTATCTCCTGGGCCTCCCTGAGCCTCTCACTGGCTTCGGCCAGGCTCCTCTGCGTCTGCCCTATCCTTTCGGCCATGACGTCAAACGCCTTGCCTATGGCGTCTATCTCGTTTTCTCCTGAAAACCCGGTGCGCGCATCGAGGTCTCCGGAGGCGAGCCGGGATGCGGCCTGCGTGAGGGCCTTTATAGGCTTGGTAAGGGAGACGTGAAGTATGAGCCAGATGATGAGGGCTATCACTCCGAGGATAAGGAATATCTGAAAGAGGTGCCGCTCGACGTTCCTTTTCAGCACGGCCTTTTCAGGGCTCAGGTCGTGCCTCATCAGGAGTATGCCTACCCTGCTTGGCCTTAATTCATTCTCGGCCGCGCCCAGCCCGACCGGGTAATAGCCCGTGAGCTTCTCCCTGTCGTCAGAGAAGACCATGCTGCCCTGATAATTATCGCGGGCCTTCCCGAACTCATTCCTGTCGATTACGCCCGGAAGTATTTCATCGACCTTTTGCCCCACCCAGCTTATCCGGGTGGCCGCGATGACAAGGTCGTTTTCGTCAAGCAGGAGCGCGAATTCGCGCGAGGGATTTGCGCCGATCGAAGAGACCTCCTGCTGCACCTCCTCGACCTCTCCTTTCAACAGCTCCCTCTCGAAGTGCCTCTGCAAAAAGGCAAGCTCCTGGGTTATCTCCTCGAGTTCGTCCCTTTCAAGCTGGCTGTTCACGATGGGGACATATACCTGAAGGGTATACAGGAATATGACGGCGGCGAAGACCGTGAGCAGAGCGGGGATAAGGTAGCGCAGCGGTATCTTATTCAGGAAAAAGGCTCTCCTCATTCAAGCTCCCCTAACGGCCCGTCCTCTATAAGAGAGGAAACGTCGACTCTGCATGAAATGAGCCTGTTCTCCAGCATGACATCTTCGAGCATGTGCGCGCTCGAAGGCAGCGAGTTGCCGAGCATATTGATATTTTCATCCCTGGGCGGGAAGTAGATAAGCTTCAGCGTCTTCTTAATTTCATCGTCCTTGAGCCTGAGCCTCGCCTTCATCCGTCTTACCGCGTCGTCAGGCGACCTTGAGATGTATTCAACCCCTCTGAACCAGCCCTTGATAAGGTCGTTCATCCTTGAAGGGTCTTTTTCAAGGAAACTCTCCTTTACAACAAGAACGTCTATTATCTCTCCTGGCATATCCGCGCTGTCGAAGAGGACACGCGCCCCCTTTGACGCCAGTTTCGACCTCACCGGCTCGGAGGTGACAACGGCGTCCGTCGCGTTGTTGAGAAAAGCCCTCTCATGCTCGTCAACGGCCAACGGCACCAGTGTTATATCCGTCGGCGCCAGCCCGGCCTTGTCCAGCGCCCTCGCAAGTATATATGCGCCTCCGTCGGCGCCAGCCCGGCCTTGTCCAGCGCCCTCGCAAGTATATATGCGCC
>MGPL01000102.1:4972-8231 GCA_001797415.1 Deltaproteobacteria bacterium GWA2_55_10 | reverse complement strand
ATAGACGAGATAGAGACGGCCATCGGGAGCATCAATAATAACGCGCTGGGCGAACCGGCAGAGGCGTACCAGGGCATAATAGGCGGCAGTCCGGGCATAAAAGAGGTAGTGCGGTTCATAAGGCGAGTCAAGGACACCAGCCTTCCCGTGCTTATTTCAGGCGAGAGCGGGGCAGGCAAGGAGCTTGTGGCAAGGGCGCTCCATTTCGACGGCGCGAGGAAGGACGGCCCCTTTATCGCCATAAACTGCGCATCGTTGAAGCCGGGCCTCCTTGAAAACGAGCTCTTCGGCCACGTAAAGGGCGCTTTCACCGGCGCCGTAGATCTGAAGGAGGGCCTGCTGCGTGCCGCTGACAAGGGTACCTTGTTCATAGACGAGATAGGCGACATGGACCTCGCAGTACAGGCCATGCTGCTGCGATTCATCGAGACCCGCACATACAGGCCCCTTGGCGCGAGCCGGGAGCAGAGCGTTGACGTAAGGATAGTCGCTGCTATCAACAAGGACATCGAGAAGGAGGTCTCATCCGGCAGGTTCAGGCTGGACTTCTACTACAGGCTGAACGTTTGCAGGGTGCACCTGCCGCCGCTTCGCGCGAGGGCCGAAGACATCCCGGCGCTCGCCGGGCACTTCCTCAAAAGGGCCTCTTCAGGCCGGGGCAGGAGCTTTCGATTTGGCCCAGGCGCGCTTGAATTGCTCTCGCGCCACAGCTGGCCGGGCAATGTGAGGGAGCTGGGCCACCTCATCGAGAGGGCAGCCGTGATGAGCGCGGAGGACGAGATAACCGCTTCGCACCTGTCGAAGTGCATGAACCCGAACGCCACTGCGGCCTTAAGCGCGGATATATCCACGCTGGACGAGGCTGAAAGGGAGTGCATGGCAGCCTCGCTTGCATCAAATAATTGGAACGTCAGCCGCTCGGCGCGCGCCCTCGGCATTGACCGGCGTACCCTCCAGAGGAAGATAGCCCGTTACGGGCTTAAAAAGGGCGGTTAAGTCCCGTACAATCCTGACGCATGCGGCAGGATTGTACAAACAGAAGTAAATCCCCCGTATTTTCTATAGAATCCCGTAAAAACAAAACGTCGCCTTCGCAAACCTGCCGCACCTCACGCCTATCTCAATTTTCAAAACATGATGAAAACAGGCCCTGTTTTCAATGGCACGGCCATTGCAGCTATATCAGGGAAAATTCTGTATAGATAAACAGCGCACAGGCCGGTCCCTCCGGCTCAAATGGAAAAGGAGCTTCTTTGTTCAGGCTGAGCAAGGGTTCCGAGTACGCGATAGCCGGCCTCGTATATATGGCCTCCAGGCCGGCGAGCTACTTTACCGGAATAGAGGAGATATCGAGGGCGACCGGCATCTCGAGGCAATACCTCGCGAAGCTCTTCCGGACGCTCGCGGCCAGGGGCATAATAACGTCCACGAGGGGCAGGGACGGCGGATTCATGCTCTCCAAGGAGCCGGGCGCGATAACGCTCCTGCACGTTGTGGAGGCGATAGACGGCCCTGTCGAGGCGAGGTGCATACGGAACGCGGACGAGTGCCCGGATTCTGCCGCCTGCCAGCTTTACGGCGTGCTCAAGCGATGCGCGGAGGGGGTCACCGGGGTCCTTTCCTCGGAAAATATAGCGGGTATCAGGTTGAATTTTTTTTGCAGATAAAAAGGACTAAACAGACCCGATTTATCCTAAAAAAATGAAAATAAATCAGGAGGTGAATGATGAACGGGCATGCGCATGAGATGAAATGGCACACAAGTTACTGGCCGCTCCTGGTCAGCGTTGGCATACTTTTCCTGCTCCCGCTGGCGTTCGGCTTCTACTTCGTATATCACAAGCCTCTCGCGGCGGTCATGTGTATGGGCGTGGGCGCGCCGCTGGTGCTCATATCGATTGTCGGCTGGGTCAGGGAGGGCATGGAGGACGAGCACGGTATCGGAATGGGGCTCTCCCTCTGGGCAATGCCGTTCTTCATATTGGCTGAAGCGATGCTCTTCGTGGGCTTCTTCGTCGCGTACTGGGTAACCAGGCTGACGGCCCCCGTATGGCCGCCCGCGGGCACACCGGAGATATCCGTAGCAGTCCCCGTCATAATGACCATAATCCTCGTAGCATCGAGCTTCACGATACACATGGCGGAGACCCACCTCGAAGAGGAACGCTATAACAGGAGCGGCTTCATATTCTGGCTGATGGTGACGATGGTCCTGGGCGCGACCTTTCTGGGGATATCGATCTTCGAATGGACCGAGCTCTACCATGAGGGCTTTTTCTTCAGCACCAACGTCTTCTCATCGTCGTTCTTCTCGATCACGGGCTTCCACGGCTCGCACGTGCTCGTCGGGCTCGCGTTGTTCCTGTGCATACTCCTGCCGGCCCTCTCCGGCAAGGTGAACGATACCTTCGTCAAGTCTGCCTCCGTTTACTGGCACTTCGTCGATATAGTCTGGTTCTTTGTCGTCTCGCAGCTCTATTTCTGGTAGGGCCGCGCCAAACAAAAAGGAAAGGAGCGGAATATATGAAAATGCTAATGCGGCTTACGCTCGCCGCTCTCCTGTTTGCCCCGGCCGCGGCTCTGGCCGAAAACACAGGCGGGGCGCCTGACATAACCGAGGGCTGGAACCACCTGTGGCGGGAGCTCATGATCGACATCACCGTCATAGGCGTCATTTTCGCCCTGATCACCGTCTATCTTCTTATAAAGTACCGCCGGAGGCGGAGCGACGAGGAGGGCAAAGGAGTAAAGCTCACCCAGCTTGCCTCAGCCGGTTGGGTCTTTATCCCGGCCTTCATCTTCATGGCCGATGACATATTCCTCGCGGCAAAGAATTTCGAGCTATGGAACAAGATGAGGGAAGTGCCGGAGGGCGCGTATGAGGTCAAGGTGGAGGGCTTCATGTGGGGCTGGGACATCACATACCCCGAAGGGGCCACCGCCACGAACGAGCTTCGGGTCCCGGTGGGCAAGCCCATAAAGGTATCCCTCACGAGCAGGGACGTCCTGCACAGCTTCTTCATACCGGATTACAGGGTCAAGTGGGACGCCGTTCCGGGGATGAACACCTATCTATGGTTCAGCGGCAAGGAGGCCGGAGAGCACGTCATCACCTGCGCCGAGTACTGCGGCACGCTGCATTCGAGCATGTACGGCAAGGTCATCGTAATGCCCGAGGCCGAGTTCGAGGAATGGCTGAAGGCCAACACCCCGAAAAAATCTTAGGAGGCTAAAATGAGTTCAACCATGGTTACTGAAA
>MGPL01000102.1:4226-4958 GCA_001797415.1 Deltaproteobacteria bacterium GWA2_55_10 | reverse complement strand
GACGGAGCTCGCGAGCCTCGGGCCGACGGTCACGGCAAACCCCAATACCTACAACGTCTGGCTCTATTTCCACGGCGCGGCCATGATACTGGGCTACCAGATACCGGCCCTCACCGGATTTTTCGCCAACTACTACGTCCCTCTCATGATAGGGGCGAAGGACGTGGCCTTCCCCAGGGTAAACGCCCTTAGCGTCTGGCTCTTCTGGATGGGCATAGTCATGGCTCTCCTGACCTTCGTAATACCCGACCCGCCTGACGTAATGTGGACCGGGTACCCGCCCTATTCGATCATAACAGGCGGCAACACGGCATTTTACACCTTCACGGTCCTTCTCATGGGCTTCTCATCGATTGCGGGAGGCGTCAACTTCCTCACCACCATCATATACATGAGGGCGCCGGGTATGACCTGGGGCAAGCTCAACATGTTCATCTGGTGCACGCTCGCGGCCTTCATAATACAGCTCATCTTCGTTCCCATACTCGGCGTTGCAGTAACGATGCTCACGCTGGACAAGTACGTGGGGACTCACTTCTTCGACGCCGCCGCGGGCGGGAGCGCGCTCATCTACGAGAACCTCTTCTGGTTCTACTCGCACCCGGCGGTCTACGTCATATTCCTGCCGGCGATGGGGATTATCTACGAGATAGTCGCGACCTTCTCCAGGAACGCCATCTTCAACTACAAGAAGATGGTCTACTACGGCGTGATGGGCGTGGTCGCCCTCGC
>MGPL01000102.1:0-4171 GCA_001797415.1 Deltaproteobacteria bacterium GWA2_55_10 | reverse complement strand
TTCCTCTTCCTCATAGGCGGCCTCACGGGCATCCCTAACGCCATGTCGGCTATATACGTCCATCTCACCGATACATACTGGATGCCGGGGCACTTCCATTATGTCATGGCCGTCTCCATGACGACCGCCATAATAGGGGGCACCTACTATGTCTTCCCCAAGATGACCGGGCGCATGTACAGTGAAACGCTCGGTAGGATAGGTTTCGCCCTCTTCTTCATAGGCGTGAACATAACCTTCATGCTCACGATGATAATGGGCGTCAAGGGCATGCCGAGACGCTACTACGACTACCAGCAGTTCCCGGAGATGGAGCCGCTGCAGCAGTGGGCCACCGTCGGCTCGTATATAATCCTCCTTGGCGCTATCGTGGTACTTATCTCCTGGATACACGGCGCGTTCTGGGGGAAGAAGGCTCCGCAGAACCCCTGGGGCTCGCGCTCGCTCGAGTGGACGCACGCCCCTTCGCCCCCTCCTCCGGGCAACTACGGCGGAGAGGTCAGGATCCCCGATGACTGGGACCCGTACGGCTACGGCAAATAGCAAGAGGGTAGATTGACAAAGGCAGGGACACTCTCTGACCCGCTGCATGAAGAAACGGATAATACGGCAGCATGCCCGGCGTGCAGTCCGGGCAGCTGCCCCATCTTTACAAGGTGCGCCCGGACTCAGGCCTTGATGCATAGCCTGGGCAAAGGAGGGACCCATGACGGCGATAGCTAAATATTTGCCGCTTTTCAAACTCAGGATCTGCTGGCTCATAACCCTGAGCGCGCTGGTCGGCCTCGCGGCAGCCCCTTCCAACGCGGCCCCGGCGACGATAGCCTTCCTCGCGCTTGCCACTTTGACCGCCTCCGCGGCGGCCAGCGCGCTCAATCACTATTTCGACAGGGACATAGACTCGGTCATGAAGAGGACGAGCGGAAGGCCCCTGGCATTGAGCTCATCCCCCGCGGTAGCGCCCATTGCGGCCCTCATCCTGCTTGCTGTCTCGGCTGCCGTATCGGTCTATAAGCTCAACTACATGGCGACCCTTCACCTTTTCCTGGGCGCGTTCGTGTACGCGGTAGTCTATACGGTCTGGCTCAAAAGAAGGAGCTGGCTCAATATTATAGTCGGCGGACTGGCGGGGAGCTTTGCAGTGCTTGCCGGCGGGGCTTCGGCAGAGCCGGGGTTTTGCCTCGAGCCCATGATGCTCGCCGTCGTGATGTTCTTCTGGACGCCTTCGCATTTCTGGAGCTTCGCCATAGTGCACAGGGACGACTACGAGAGGGCAGGGGTCCCGATGCTCCCGAACGTCGTCGGCGACGAGAGGGCGGCAAAGTACATCATGGTCAACACGGTCCTCCTCGTGGCCTCTTCGGCCGTGCCGGTCTTCATGGGATATTTCGGCCCCATATACGCAATTGCGGCATCTGCCGCAGGCGCGTACTTCCTCTACTGGAACGCGCGGCTCGTCCTTAACACGACAAAGGCCCTGGCCTGGAAGAACTTCAAGGTATCGATGGCCTACCTGGGCATACTCTTCGCTGGCGTGCTCCTGGAGGTCGCCGTAAGGTGACGGTCATGCGAGCGCTGAGGGTCATTTTATTCGGTCTGCTTTTCGCGGTGCCGCTCGCGGCTTATGCCGAGGTGCCGCCGGGCGGGCGTCTTACCGACCAGAAGCTCGTGGACCAGGACGGCAAGGCATTCACATTAAGCCGGCTCTACGGCAAGCCTCTTGTCCTGAGCTTCATCTATACCTCGTGCACCCATACCTGCGGAACGCTTGCCGCAAGCCTCAAGAAGGCCTTTGAGCTGCCCGGTCCCGGTCTTGGCAGCGGGTTCAGGTCGCTTACCGTGGGCTTTGATGTCGAGAAAGACACCCCGGAAGCGCTTCATGAGTTCGGCAGTAACTTTACGGATGATTTCGGCGCGTGGAGGTTCGCCTCCGCTCAAAAGGCCGCCCTGGAAAGGCTCATGAGGGAGGCGGGGTTCTCGTACAGGAAGACAGAGGGCGGCTTTGACCACCCGAACATGGCCGTTGTCATCGGGCCTGACGGCAGGGTCTTTCAGAGGCTTTACGGCACCGAAATAGAAGGCCCGGAACTGATGGATTCCATTGCCCGGTCGCAGAACCTGGAGAGCCCGGCGTACGGCCAGCCCCCTTCGGGCCTTGTAGGCTTTTTGAAGAGCCTCTGCTATACCTATGATGAGAAGACCGGCGCCTATGTGCCGGATTACGGCTTCCTTGCAATCGTAGCCCTGGGCTTCCTTGTCCAGGCCATGCTGGCCTCAATAGCCGTATATGTCTATTATTCAGCCCGGAAAAGGGGCTGAGCCGCCCGCTTTCATCTTCACAAGACTATCCCTGCCCAGCAATCTAACAGGATGTTGAAAAAGTCCGTCCTGGACTTTTTCAAATACGACTTGGCCGAAGTGAATTCGTCCAAGTCTTACAAATTACTCGACTGTTCAAGTCTCGCAATTTGGCAATCCATCCATGGATTGCCTTAGCAGGGTGTTTTTCAACACCCTGCTAATAATACCCGGCGTTGTCCGATAAGGTTTTATTTGCTATAATATTTTTAGCAGGCCAGCCCGGGGCCTTGTCTCTCCGGGTTTTGAGTATGAGCACATTGAATGAAATAATAGAATGGCTGACATGGGTAGAGGAGACATCCGCCAGGCTCTATGAAAAAGCGGCCCTCATATACCAGGATGACAAGGAGTTCGCAGACCTGCTGAGGCGCCTGTCGGCTGACGAGAGGCTTCACCATGAGCTTGTTGTCAAGGCCGGGCTCTCGATTCACGGCAGCGGGGAGGACGGGTTCATCACGCTCGACCCCGAGACAAAGCGCAAGGTGGAGAGGCGCTTCGATGAGCTCAAGGAAAAGCTCGATGGAGGGCTTTCGAGGGAGGAACTGGCCGGCGATATCGTAACCCTCGAGTTCTCCGAGCTCAACGACATCTTCCTTTACGCCGTCGACTCCCTCAGGGAAAGCTCCCCAGGCCAGTTCTCCCTGGCTGTCCGCGAAATCGAAAAGCACAAGGAGCGCATAAAGGCCTTTTTAGGCAAGCCCGGTTTTGAGGAGCTTTTAAGGAGGACGGGCCAGTTCCCAAAGCTTGTCAAAGACCGGATACTGCTTGTGGAGGACATTGACGCCAATCTAAAGCTCCTGCAGGCTGTGCTCGAAGGCGAAGGCTCGCTCGAGGCCGCTACAAACGGCGACGAGGCCTTGAAGATAATGGAATCCGTGAGTTTCTCCGCGGTAGTCGCGGATATAGACATGCCTGTAATGGACGGCATCGAGCTCTACTCCAGGGCCGTTGACAGGTACCCTCAGCTCAAGACAAGGTTCGTCTTCTTTACTGCCATGGTCGACGCTGACCGACTGAGGTTCTTCCGTGACCATAACCTCAAGTTCATCCAGAAACCCGCCTCCATCAGCGACATACGCAGTGCCGTCAGGGAGATAATACACTCGGACAACTGATCGCACCTATTCCGGCTCTCCATGATTTTCTCACCTCGATCCAAATAGGCCTTCCTGATTGCATTCCGCCGTGAATTCTAATCCTGAAGTTAACAATGGCTTTGCTGTTCAGTGCCGAAATTGCTTGATTTCCAAGAGGAATAAAGGATACACTTACCTCCGGCTGGCTCTAGTCCATCTGGTTCAAGCGCCCCCGGGTTACTCACTCTCATTTTCTTCCATTCGCGCCATTTAGATAGACCCCAGCACCTCGTTTGATCTCGAATAGCTCGCAATTATCGCTCTCAGGCGGATATCGATGAAGCTTGACAACCTTTCGCTACTGCAGAAGGCGCTCATCGGAGTGCTCCTCATCCTCTTTCCTCTTTCCATCTCTTTTTTTCATAGCTATTTCGAGAACAGGAAAGAGCTCATGGACCAGACCCTCGACGACCTTACGGTCGCCGCCGAGGCCTATGAGGGGCAGGTCTATCTCTACCTTGAGATGGTCAAGAGGAGGGCAAGGGACTTTGCCACCGGCGGCACGATTGTCAAAAGGACCGAAGGCATCCTCAAAGGCAATAAGCGTGACGCGGAACTCCTCGCTCATTACCTGAAGACATACAAGCTCCCGCTCGATAAATACATCGACAGGATAGATATTCTCTCTATCGAAGGCAAGGTCCTGGCCTCGACAAAAGGCTCCCAGGTCGGGG
>MGPL01000101.1:7917-26822 GCA_001797415.1 Deltaproteobacteria bacterium GWA2_55_10 | reverse complement strand
CATCTTGAGCTCCCTGCCGACCATGAGCCTGTTCATCTTCTCGACGTCCTCGAGGTTCTGCCTCATGTCCTCTTCCAGGAGCTTGCGTTCGGTTATGTCCCTTATGATGCCGACCGAGTTCCACTGCCCGCCTACGTTGAAGGCGGAAATGGAGACCTCGACCGGAAATTCGGCGCCGTCGCGCTTCAATGCCTTGAGCTCTACGGTCCTGCCGAGCATCTCGCCCTCGCCGGTCTGAAAGAAATCCTTCAATTTCGAAAAGGCCCTGTCGCGGTATTCATCCGGCACTACGAGCGAGTGCAGCCCCTTGCCGATGGCCTCGGCAGCCGGATAGCCGAACATCTCCTCGGCTTTCCTGTTCCAGACATGGATTACATCGGGCATGCCCAGGCAGATCACCGCGTCGTTTGCGGCCTCGATAACGGCCCTGAAGGTCTCTTCGCTTTCACGGAGCGCCCTTTCAGCCGCCTTCCGTTCGCCTATCTCGGCGGAGAGGGCGGCAGTCCTCTCCCTTACCTTGTCCTCGAGCCTTTCATTCAGCTCCTTCAGCTCCTGCTGCACCCTGCTCAGGGCCCTGTTCTGCATGATCGCGTTCTCGTATGTCGAGAGCAGGAAGCTTACGGTCTGCGCCCTTCCGGCGTTTACGATGAACTTTTTGCCGTTGTATTCGAGCTCTATCCTTTTTTCTTCCGGGTTGTTAAAGATATGGCGGGGACCTGAAAGCAGGGAAGCCACTTTGGCGAGCAGGAAATCCGGGCTAAACGGCTTGGTGATGTAGCCGTCAGCGCCGCTGTCAAGGCCCTGGATTATGTCCTCCGGGGCCGCAAGGTTCGTAAGGAGTACGACGGGGATGCCGCTTAAAGAGGGGTCTGACTTCAATTCCCTGCACATGCTGAAGCCGTCCATTACGGGCATGACCACGTCGCTCAATACCAGCGAGGGCCTTACCCGTTTTGAGAGCGCGAGGGCCTCTTTGCCGTTGCCGGCAAGGAGCACGTCATAGCCGCTGCCGCAAAGTAGCTCGGAGAGCTCGAGCGCCTGAACCCGGCTGTCTTCCACTATCATAACTGTCCTGAATTCCCGGTCTGCCATGATCACTCCGCGCTTGCAGGTTATAAGACGGATGAAAGAGATATTACGGCAACGGAAAAGAATTTTTCCTGCAGGGAATCGACGGGAAGAGGCAACGGCTTACGGGATGAGCAGCATGCGCCGGGAATTGCGGCGCATTACCATGATGGAATGAGATTCCTTCGCAGGCGGCCCCGGGCATACCCGGGGAACTTACCTCGGATTATTCTACTCCACTGTGACGCTCTTTGCAAGATTTCTCGGCTGGTCGACATCAGTGCCCTTCAACACCGCTATATGGTACGCAAGGAGCTGGAGGGGCACCGACATGAGGATCGGCGTGAGGTAGACGGAGGTCCCGGGGATGCTCACGACGTCGTCGGCCTTACAGGACGCCTCGTTGTCGCCGTCGTTCACCACGGCGATGAGGCGGCCTCCGCGGGCCTTGACCTCTTCCATGTTGCCGAGCATCTTGGGGTAGCTCGCGTCTTTTGGAGCAATGGCAACTACCGGCATGTCCTCGTCTATGAGGGCTATGGGGCCGTGCTTCATCTCTCCGGCGGCGTAGCCTTCGGCGTGGATGTAGGATATCTCCTTGAGCTTCAGGGCGCCTTCGAGGGCTATGGGGAAATTCAATCCCCTGCCCAGATATATGAAGTCCCTGTAATGGAAATATTTCTTCGCCAGCGTTTCTATGACTCCGGCCTTGTCCAGGATGAGGTCCACTTTTTTGGGAAGCCTTACAAGCTCCTGTATGAGGGCCACGCCTGCCTCGCGGCTTATCCGCCCTGAGGTCCGGCCCATGTACAGGGCGATGAGGTAGAGCGCCGTAAGCTGGGTGGTGAAGGCCTTTGTAGAAGCAACGCCGATCTCCGGGCCCGCATGGGTCATGAAAGACCAGTCGGTTTCCCTCGTGAGGCTCGATTCCATGACGTTGCAGACCGAGATCGTATGCGCGCCCCTCCTCTTGACCTCTTTCACGGCGGCGAGCGTATCGGCTGTCTCGCCCGACTGTGAAATGGAGATAACGAGACAGTTCTTGTCTATGAGAGGGTCCCTGTAGCGGAACTCGGAAGCGAGGTCGACTTCCGTGGGGACCTTGAAGAAGGACTCGATCAGCGATTTTCCCACGAGCCCGGCGTGCCACGATGTGCCGCACGCGACTATATATATCCTTTTTATCTCGTCGAGGGGTATGTTGAACTTGTTGAGGAAAACATCCCCGGCCTCTTCCATGACTATGCCGCGGAAGGTATCGGTCATCGCCCTGGGCTGCTCGAATATCTCCTTGAGCATGAAATGCTTGTATCCGCCCTTCTCAGCCATGATGGGCGACCAGCTTATTACGCTCGGCTCCCTGGTGACCTTCTGCCCGTCAAAGGTGGTTATCTCTGCGCCCTCCTTTGACATGGTCACCATCTCGCCGTCTTTGAGGAATATCGCATGCCTGGTGATGTTGAGTATCGCCGGTATGTCCGAGGAGAGAATCGATTCGCCCTTGCCGATGCCGAGGATGAGAGGGCATTCCATGCGGGCGGCGACGACCTTGTCAGGCTCGCTCTCTGATATTGCCGCGAGCGCGTAGGTGCCCTTTATGAGCTTTATGGCCGCGCGAACGGCCTCATCAAGCGTCCTGCCCCTTTTAATCTCGCGGTGTATGAGGTGACTTATTATCTCGGTGTCTGTCTCTGATTTGAACTTCGCGCCCTCGCCGAGGAGCTCTTCCTTGAGCGCGAGGTAGTTCTCTATGATGCCGTTGTGCACGACAGCCACGCCGCCCTCGAGGTGCGGGTGCGCGTTCTGCTCGGAGGGCCTGCCGTGGGTCGCCCAGCGGGTGTGTCCGATGCCGATGTTGCCGGTCAGGGGCTTTTTGCCGAGCTCGATGTTGAGCTTCTCGAGCTTGCCGACGCTCCTCCTGAGCTCTATCCTGCCCTCTTTCAAAACGGCAACGCCTGATGAGTCGTATCCCCTGTACTCAAGCCTCTTGAGTCCGTCAAGCAGTATGCCGACCGAGTCCTTTGGCCCTATATAGCCGACGATTCCGCACATTATCTATGCTTTCTCCTTGCCTTTGAACTTCTTCTCAACCCAGCCCTCGATGACCTTCTCAGGCGCGCGGGTGATGACGAGCGCGCCCGCTGGCACGTCTTTGGTGACAGTGGTGCCTGAACCGACATACGCGCCCTTGCCGATCTTTACCGGCGCAACGAGCTGGGAGTCGCTGCCGATAAAGGCCCCGTCCTCTATGGTCGTCTGGTGCTTTTTGATGCCGTCATAGTTGCAGGTTATTGTGCCCGCGCCTATGTTGACATTCTCGCCCACTATGGAATCTCCGATATAGCTCAGGTGATTTGCCTTGCTGCCCCTGCCTATAACGCTCTTCTTGAGCTCGACAAAGTTGCCTATATGCGCGTTGTCGCCGACCGTGCTCCCGGGCCTCAGGTGCGCGAAGGGGCCGATGGCAGCCCTGCTCCCTATCTCGGATGATTCGATGACCGAATAGCTCCTTATCACGGTGGAGTCGCCAATCTTCGAAGCGTCTATCCTCGATCCTTCTTCTATCACGCAGCCTGAGCCTATTACACTGTCGCCGGAAATACGCGCGCCGGGGTAGATTATGGTGTCCATGCCCGCGGATGCGCCGTAGTCTATATAGGTCGCATCAGGGTCCACGATGGTCACGCCGGAGAGCATAAGTGATTCGCTCACGCGCCTTCTCATGTATGAATCAGCCTTCGAGAGCTCGACCCTGTTGTTTATGCCCATCACCTCTATGGGCTCGGCGGCGATGAGCGCATCTACTTTATCTCCCTCGGAGACGGCAAGCTCTACGAGGTCGGGCAGATAATACTCGCCCTGCGCGTTGTTTTTGCCTATGCGCTTTATGTTGTCGTTCAGAAACTTCAATGAGGCCAGATATATCCCGGCGTTGACCTCTTTTATCTTCTTCTGCAGGGGGCTGCAGTCCTTGTCCTCGACAATGCGGACGATGTGTCCCAAGTCGCCGCGTACTATCCTGCCGTAACCGTTCGGATTTTCAAGCACGGTGGTGACAAGGGTGAGCGCGGCCTTCTTCCGGCCCGCTTTCCTGTGAAGCTCCATAAGGGCGGTAATGGTCTCTACCGTTATGAGAGGCACATCGCCGGAGAGGATGAGAACGTCGCCTTCGAAGCCCTTTAGCTCCTTTAACGCCACCATCACGGCGTGCCCTGTGCCGAGCTGCTCAACTTGTACGCAGAAGGATACTTCCCCGCCCTTGAACGCCTCCCTTACCTCTTCGGCGCCGTGGCCGATGACTACGACCACGCGGCCGGCCTTGAGGGTCTTGAGGACATTTATGGGGAAGAAGAGCATCGGAGAGCCTGCAACCCTGTGCAGTACCTTTGGAATGTTCGACTTCATCCTCGTGCCCTTGCCCGCCGCGAGGATGATGGAGGCTAAATTCTTCATAGGTTTAAAGATATATGAAGCTACTCTCCGCGTCAAGAATTTAGTTTAATTTCGATAAAACAAGGGGTTAGGCCACATCGGGCAAAAAAGACGCGGGGAGGTCGAAAACCGGGTGAAGGGGGCTTTTCAAGAGAGGGTGAAGGGGATTGGATAGCTTTGTTTTTGTATTATAACAACTTCGGGCATAACGCGTAGCGAGCATAGGGGTGGAGGCAGGGCGGGCGAGCCGGGGAAAGCAGGAGCGAGGCCTTCTTTAGACTTTAGCCGAGCGACATAAGGGGCGAGCCCGGAGGATGGAGGGAGAAAGCGCGCGGAGCCTTATGCCCAGAACCGCGCGGCAGCGCGGAAAAAGGTATTCTTAACCCAAATAAAAAAAAGCCGGGGTTTTCCCGGCGCTTTTCACGATCGCAAATTCAGGCTGCTCAAAAAGCTCCATATGCAAGGCGTCGAGGAGCGAGGAATGAGGCGTACTCTTTGCCGTACGCCGCAGTGATGAGTGACGAAGACAACACAGCAGATGGACTTTTTGAGCAGCCTGCTAGAGCTTTATCTTTAGCTCAACATAGTGGTCCTCGCCAGGCAGCCTCTCCGCCGGACTTTCCGCAATGCCTTCCTCTATAACAGCCTCGTGCCTCACGCCAAGCCTGGTCCCGCTGCAAAAAGGGCACTTCAATATCCGCCCGTGCTCAAGGAGAAGAAAGCTCCGCGTGAAGACCCAGCCGCACTCGCGGCACTCGAAATCCATCTCTATATCCATCAACGCCTCTCCTCTCCGATTGTTTGCGGCAGATTCCGGCATGGTGCAGGAAGGAATGGGGGAACCTTTCTGTAGAAAGTTTCCCCCAGACCCCCTTCAAAGACTTTTAGTTCCCGTCCGGCCCCCCGTGCTTCTCTGAGGGGCCGGACGGGAAGAACTGAAAGTTTTTTGGAGAGAGTTTGAGAGCGCCTTTTTTACAAAAAAGGTTCTCTCAATTCTCCCGCATCAACGCTGGATCAGCCGCATTCGCTGTAGCCGCAGCCTCTGCATACGAGGCAGCCGTCCGCGTGTTCGACGGCGCTGCCGCAGTCAGGGCATGCGCCGCGGTTCAATACTTCGTGGCTCATGGTGAAGTTCTTGGGCAGGTTGTCGACAAGGCTCCTGTCGGCGAAGGTTGCGCTGCCGGTCTGCCTCTTGTAGCCGAGATACCAGTCCATTGCCTGGGCCATCGCGTCGGCGCAGGACGCGACCTTTCCGGCCCCGAAGCCCACGGGCAGGTGGCAGCTTATGCCGCGCATCTGCTTTACTATCTCAATGGCCTCCACGCCGCTCCTCAAGGCCAGCGATGTCATCCTGCCCATTGCCTCGCACTGTGAGGCCACGCATCCGCCTGCCTTGCCTATCTGGGTGAATATCTCAAAGGGCCTGCCCTCTTCGTCCTCGTTTATGGTGATGTAGAGGTTTCCGCAGCCGGTCTTCATCTTCCTGGTGATGCCGAAGGCGACCTCGCCCCTGGCCTTGGGCTTTGCGGACGCATGGTCAATGGCAGGGAGTTCCGCGACGACCTCGGGCTCTGCCTTTGCCTGCTTCTCGCTTCCGAGGGTGAGGACCTGCACATCCCTTGAGCCGTCCCTGTAGACGGTTATGCCCTTGCAGCCGGTCTTGTATGCCATGAGGTAGGCTGAGGCGACATCCTCGATAGTGGCTTCGTTCGGAAAGTTCACGGTCTTGGAGACCGCGTTGTCGGTATACTTCTGGAACGCGGCCTGCATCTTTATGTGCCACTCGGGCGTGATGTCGTGGGCAGTGACGAATATCCTCTTTACGTCCTCGGGTATGCCCTCTATATCGTGGAGCGTGCCTTTCCGGGCGACCTCTTTCATTATCTCCGGGCTGTCAAAGCCCCTCTCCTTCGCGAACTCCTCGAATAGCGGGTTGACCTCGATGAGCTCGGTGCCCTCCATTACGTTCCTGGTGAAGGCAAGGGCGAAGAGCGGCTCTATGCCTGAGGAGCAGCCGGAGATGATGGAGATGGTGCCCGTGGGCGCGATCGTGGTTACGGTCGCGTTGCGCACTTCCTTGCCCTTGCCGTCGAAGATGGACCCCTTGAAGTTGGGGAAGCCTCCCCTTTCCCCGGCGAGGTCGCGTGAGGCCTGCCTGCCCTTCTTCTGTATGAAGGACATTATCTCTTCCGCGAGCGTTATGGCCTCTTCTGAATTGTACGGTATGCCGAGGCGGATGAGGAGGTCGGCAAAGCCCATCACGCCGAGGCCTATCTTCCTGTTCGACTTGGTTACGGTCTCTATCTGCTTGATGGGGTACTTGTTCATCTCGATGACGTTGTCGAGGAAATGAACGGAATTCTTCACGACCTCCTCGAGCCTTGCCCAGTCGAACCCGTAGCCGTCGCCGTTGGGTGTTACCAGGCGGCTCAGGTTAATCGAGCCCAGGTTGCAGGACTCGTAAGGCAGGAGAGGCTGCTCTCCGCAGGGGTTCGTCGATTCTATCTGGCCGACATGCGGCGTCGGGTTATCGGCGTTCATCTTGTCTATGTAGATTATGCCGGGGTCGCCGTTCTTCCAGGCCATCTTCACTATCTTGTCGAAGACTTCCCTCGCGTTGAGCGAGCCCACCGGCTTGCCGTCCCTGGGGTTTATGACATCGAAGTCGCCGTCCGCCTCGACGGCCTTCATGAACGCCTCGGTGAGGCTCACGGAGATGTTGAAGTTATTGAGCTTGGAGTTGTCCTCCTTGCAGGTGATGAAGTTCATGATGTCCGGGTGGTCTACGCGCAGTATCCCCATGTTGGCGCCCCTTCTCGTGCCGCCCTGCTTTATGGCCTCCGTCGCGCTGTCAAAGACGGTCATGAAGGATATGGGGCCGGAGGAGATGCCGGAGGTGGAGCCGACCGAATCGCCGGAGGGACGGAGCCTTGAGAACGAAAAACCGGTGCCGCCGCCTGATTTGTGGATAAGCGCCGTGTGCTTGACGGCCTCGAAGATGGACTCCATCGAGTCCTCGACCGGAAGGACGAAGCAGGCCGAGAGCTGCTGGAGATCCCTTCCCGCGTTCATCAGGGTCGGGGAATTCGGCATGAACTCGAGGGAGGCCATCATCCCGTAGAACTCCCCTGCCTTTGCCTCGACGTCCGCGTTGGGGTCGAACTTCTTTTCAGCCTCGGCTATGTTCCTGCTGACCCTCCAGAACATCTCCTCGATGGTCTCGAGAGGCTTGCCGTCAAGGTCCCTTTTGAGATATCTCTTTTCAAGGACCCTGCGTCCGTTTTCGCTGATATCGATACGGGTCCCCGGAGCCGCGGCCTCCTTCTTGGACTTCTTTGCTGCTGGCTCGTTCGTAAGCAAACGGCTGTAGACGTCCTCCATTCTCTACCCCCCTGACACTATTGTTTGAATATGCTGAAAAGGCCCTGCGGACACTGCAATGAAGACAATGGGCAAGCTGCCTTTAACTTGTTGATTTTCTTAAATAATAGCCTATGTTGTATGATGTGCGTCAGTAAACCACAATATATTGTGCGTGTCAAGCAAAAATAGATTCCGGGGAGGAAAAAATAAACCCAGGGAGGATGGGCCGGGTAAACCAGTCGGATCAGGGGCTATTTTTCTGTTTTGCGGCCCCTGTAGGCAATGACCTTTATATTCTCAAGGGTTATGAGCCCCTCGCCCACCATCTCATCCAGCCGGGGCAAAAATGACTCTATGCGCTCCGGCTTATCGACTATCTCGACTACTATGGGCAGGTCCTCGGAAATACGGAGCACCTTGACCGTATGGAGGCGGCTCGTCACGCCGAAGCCCATGAGCCCGCGCGTGACCGTCGCCCCCGCGAGGCCGCGCTTCCGGGCCTCTTCGACTATTGACTGGTAAAGGGGCCGCCCCTCGAATTTATCGCTCTCTCCTATGAATATCCTGAGCAGTTCCGCTTCTTCCGGCAGTTTCATATATTCCTCCGTTTACAGGAGCCTTCCGGCTGCAAGGCCCAGGATAAGAAAGACTACGCCTACTATATTCTGCAGGGCAAGATTGCCAAAGGCAAGCGCGAACTCCGAGTCGCGCAGCAGCTCGCCTGTCTCGAACATGAAGGTCGAAAAGGTCGTGAACGCGCCCATGAAGCCCACGAGTATTATTGCCCTGGCCTCTCCCGATATGACGAGCCTCTCCTCCGCGAGCGCCCAGACAAAGCCGAAGAGGAACGTCCCCGACATGTTCACGGCAAAGGTGCCCCAGGGGAAGGCCCCGCCGTAGAGCCTCTGTACGAGGCCCCCTAAAAAGTAGCGAGCGAGCGTACCCGCTGCCCCGGCGGCGGCTATGAGGATGAGCTTCTGCAAACCAGGTACCCCGGCTGAAAGTATTTCGCGCTATTTTATTTCAAAACGGGATTCAAAGGCAACTCCTTATTTTCAAGCCGATGCTGATTGACTACCGCGGACAATGATGTTAACTTTAGAGGATATGCCTGCGTGGCGGAGCAAAGTCACGGAAACACCCTTCCCTATGGGCTATAACTGTATTTTTAAAAGCCTTTTTCGAATGGAAATAAAAAGGAGATTTTGTATTGGACATGCCTTCAGCTGCTAACAACTCAGGGCTCTGGGAGATGATATGGAGCGCCGGGCCGATGGTCAAGTTCGTGCTCGTAGTGCTCCTTTTCTTCTCGATATTCTCCTGGGCAATAATCGGGTACAAGCTACTCCTGCTCCGCAGGATTGAGAAAGAGACAGCGTCTTTCTACGACCTCTTCTGGGAGAAGAGGCAGTTCGCGCACCTGTTCGCGGCGAGCAAGAATTATAAGCACACGCCCCTTGTGCAGATATTCGGGGCCGCGTACAACGAGATAACCGGGCTCATGAAATCCGCCGAGGGCGCGGAGCCCTGGCTTAAAAAGGAAGATATCGAGCGGTTCCAGAGGATCTTGAGGAAGGCCATAGACTCCGAGACCGCCAAGATAGAGTACGCGGTCGGCTTTCTCGCGACGACCGGCAACACCGCGCCGTTCATAGGCCTCTTCGGCACCGTGTGGGGCATAATGGCGTCTTTCAGGGACATCGGGGCAAAAGGCTCGGCCAGCCTCGCGGTTGTGGCCCCGGGCATCTCCGAAGCCCTCATAGCGACCGCAATGGGCCTTCTTGCAGCCATACCGGCTGTCATGGGCTATAATCATCTGATGACCAGGATAGGACGGCTCTCTACGGACATGAGCAACTTCGCATCCGATATCATGAATGTTTTAGAGAAGCAGGCAGGCAAAAAGGGATAGATAAGGCATGGAGTTCGGCAACGGAAGACAACAGAAGCTCCTGTCGCAGATAAATGTCACGCCCCTGGTAGATGTCATGCTCGTCCTCCTCATCATCTTCATGGTAACCGCGCCGATGATGCAGGAGGGGATTGACGTCAATCTCCCCCAGGTCGAGGCAACCGCGATAAGCTCTGACGACGCGCCCCTCATTGTCACTATCGACAAGAACCGCCGCCTGTACCTTAACGACAGGCCCATGAGGCAGCGCGACCTGAGGGCGAAGCTGGAGGCCATAGCAAAGTCCAAGGGCTCAAAGATGGTCCTGCTCAATGCCGACGAGGCCGTTCCCTACGGCTTCGTGGTGAGCACGATGGCGGAGATAAGAAAGGCCGGGGTGACCAGGGTGGGCATGATGACAGAGCCCGCGGAGCCCAGATGAGATCAGGCCAGATGAAGTCCGAAATGAAGGGCTTCGGCAAGACGCTCGCAGGCTCGGCCATTTTCCACGCGCTCCTTTTCACCCTCGCCTTCTTTGTATTCGGCACTGAATCAGGCAGGGTATTCATATCTCCGGTCTACACGGTAGACCTCGTGCCCGGGCCAAAAGGCAAGGATGCAGGGGCGGCCAGGCCTGAACCGGCGCCGGCAGTTAAAGAACAAGCTCCTCTGCCGGAGGCAAAGCAGGAGGCGCCCGCCGTAAAGCAGAGCGCGCCGACCGTGAAGATAAAAGAGAAGCCGGCCTCAATCGACAATGCCTTGAAGGCCATCTCCGAGAAGGTCCAGAGAAGGAACGACGAGGAAGCTGTTTCATCAAGCATCGACGACATAAGAAAGAGGGTCGAGGCAAAGAAAGAGGCAAACGCGAAACTCTCGAAGTTAAGGGAGGAGCTCAGCACCAGTGAGTCAAGGCCCGCTCCCACAGAAGCGGCAATGAGGGCGGCGAAGCCAGGCAACGCCCCGGCAAGGGCGGGCAGCACGGGAGGCAGTCTCGAATCAAAATACCCGGCCTATTACGGGATAATAAGGGACCGGGTTCAGCAGAACTGGATATATCCGCCGGGCACCAGGGAGAGCAAGACATCTGTAATAATCTCGCTCAAGATAGCGCGCTCGGGCAAGATCCTCGACGCGTCTGTCGAGAAAAGCTCAGGCAACACCGTATTCGACGAATCACTACTCAGCGCAGTCTG
This sequence comes from Deltaproteobacteria bacterium GWA2_55_10, assembly GCA_001797415.1. Taxonomy (GTDB): domain Bacteria; phylum Desulfobacterota; class GWC2-55-46; order GWC2-55-46; family GWC2-55-46; genus UBA5799. The sequence goes on along the minus strand of MGPL01000101.1, from coordinate 15,875 downwards.
GAAGGCCTCTCCTTTCCCTCCTCTCCCCGTGGAGTTCGAGGGCAACTATCTGGAGACAGGGATCCGGTTCTGCCCAGGCTGCCAGCTATGAAATCATTGAAAAAAGCGACCCTTACAATAGCCGTCTTCCTTTTCGTATTGATCTCTCCCGCATGGGGAAAGGTCTATATAGACCTGGCCGCCCCTGCCAGCAAGAAGGTCCCCATCGGCGTACAGGAGTTCAAGGACTTGAGCGGCGCGCCTTCCGCAAAGGACAAGGCAGAGCGGGATAAGCTCAAAAAAGAGCTCTTCGACGCTGTCGTAACAGACTTGAAGTTCTCCGGCTTCTTCAGCGTAATAGACTCAAAGGCGAACCTCGAAGACCCGGCCTCATCAGGCATCACGGCGGCTGAGACGGATTTCAAGAGCTGGAGGGCAATAGGCGCCGACGCGCTCGTTAAGGGCGGCTTTCTGGTCGAGGGCGACAGGCTCACCGTAGAGGTCCGGTTCTTCGATACCGCGACCGAAAGGCAGGTCCTGGGCAAGAGGCTCGTGGGGTCGATGAGGAACCCGAGGAGGATAATACATTTCTTTTCAGACTCGCTCTACGAGGAGCTTACAGGGAACAAGGGCGTATTCACGACAAAGGTCCTCTTCGTATCCAACTCTGGCGGCAACAAGGAAATATACATAGCCGACTACGACGGCAGGAACTCCATGAAGCTCACCCGGAACAGGTCCATAAACCTCTCTCCGCAGTGGTCTCCTGACGGCAAAAAGATGCTCTATGTCTCTTACAAGAAGGGCACCCCGGCGATGTACCTCCTGGACCTCACTACGGGCAGGGACGAGCAGCTCTCGTCGAAGTCCGGCATAAACATCTCTGGCAGGTTTTCGCCTGACGGAAACAAAGTGGCCCTTACCTTGAGCGGGGAAAAATCCCCTGAGCTCTCCATCCTGGACCTCAATACCAAAGAGTATAAAAAACTCACTGATAATCACGGGATAGACGTCTCCCCCGCATGGTCTCCGGACGGCTCGAAGCTCGCGTATGTATCCGACGGCTCTGGAAATCCGCACATCTATGTGTTAGACTTACTTACCAAGAATACCAAGCGTATAACCTTTAACGGCAAGTACAATTCGAGCCCGGCCTGGTCACCTGACGGCAGACAGATCGCCTTCGCACGCTCCGACAGCGGAAAATTCAATATCTGGACCATAAGGCCTGACGGCACAGGGCTCGCCCAGCTTACCTTTGAAGGCGACAACAGGAACCCGTCCTGGTCTCCGGACGGCAGATACATCGTCTACAGTTCGGCTGCGCGCGGTTCGGCGTCTCTGAAGATAATGCGCTCTGACGGCGCCGAGATAATGAAGCTTAATACTGGCATCGGGGGCGAAAGGGCCCCTGCCTGGTCGCCCTATCTGAAGTGACCGGGAGTAACTCAACGCAAGGAGGGTCATGGAATGAACGGAATTTTTGTGAGAATACTACCTGTCGTATTTCTGGGTACGGCGCTATTTGTGACGGGCTGTCAGAAGAGGGTGTCCACTGAAGACCTCGCGGGACAGGCAGACTCGACTCAGGCCCAGTCGAATGTGGCAGGGACCGAAGTGGTGCCTGAAGGCGGAGCAGTAGGCGAAGGCGGGGTCGTTACCGCCGAGGACATAAAGGGCAACTCGGACGCCAGGCTCGGCGGCAGCTACGCATCGCTCACGCCCGGCGGGGACGAGCTCACGAAGAAGGCCGTTGAGAAGGGCCAACTCTTCACCATCTACTTCGAGTACGACAAGTACACCATCAGGGACATCGATATGGAAAACCTGACGAAGAACGCCAAATGGCTCGGCCTCAACGGCTCGATAAAGGTCAGGATAGAGGGCCATGCCGATGAGCGCGGCGAGACCGAGTACAACCTCGCGCTCGGGGACAAGAGGGCCAGGAGCGTGATGAAGTACCTCCAGGACATGGGCATCCAGGTCCAGAGGCTGGACGTCGTGAGCTACGGCGAGGAGAAGCCGGCCATGGACGGTCAAGGCGAGGACGCCTGGTCAAAGAACAGGAGGGCAGAGTTCGTCATCATAGCGAACTGACGCGCAGATGAAAAGACACCTGGCTTTAATACCGCTCTTTATCCTCGCGCTCTCAATTCCTGCCTGCGGACCGGGCTTCCCGATAATGACGGCCGAGCAGGAGAAGTTCGTCGATGACGTCGAGAGGCTCAACAAGGAGAACGAAACCCTTAAGGCCAAGGTCGCCAGGCTGGAGGGAGGGGCCGGTCTCAAGGAGGAGATGGAATCCATCAAGAGGAGCCTTGCCGATTCCAACGTAAGCCTTGAGAAGATCAGGCAGGAGCTGGCCTTTGTAAAGGGCAACATCGAGGAAGGCGCCCACGACAGGGAGAAGATAACCGAAGAGGCAAAGGCGGCCCTCTCCAACACGCAGGACCTGAACCAGCGGCTCGTATCCATCGAGACCTCCATAAAGTCCGTACAGGACAGGCTCGGCTCATTCGAGACTTCGTACGACGAGCAGGACAGACGGTTTTCTGAGGTCAGGGAGGCTGTCGCCGCAATCGACAAAAAGGCCGCGGCCCTTGAAAAGGCGATAGCCGAGACAAGGAGCGAGGCGGCCTCCATGAAGGCCGGGGACGCCTTGGCCCCCAGGGAGCAAGAGGCCGAGACGCTCTACCAGAAGGGCTACAAGGAGACCACCTCAAAGGATTACCCGAAGGCCATCGACACGTTCCAGAGATTCCTTGTCGCCTATCCCGGGCATAAGTACGCGGGCAACGCCCAGTACTGGCTCGGCGAGATATACTATGCCAGGGGCGATTGGGAGATGGCGATCCTTGAGTTCGACAAGGCCGTCAAGAAGTATCCTGAGAGCGAGAAGACCCCGGCATCGCTCTTGAAGCAGGGGTTCGCCTTCGAGAAGATAGGCGCGAAAAAAGAGGCCCGGGTGCTTCTCAACGATGTCATAAAGAAGTTCCCGGCAAGCGCCGAGGCAGGCCTGGCAAAGAAGAGGCTCGCGGCCCTGAAGTAAACGGCATACATTTTGACTGCCTCCAAAAATAACAATTTTTATAGGTAGTCATCAAGGATTCAAGGGGGCCTGCCGATAAGGTACGAAGTGCTGTTTACGGAGTCCCCGCAATAGATGGAAGAAAAAGTTTTATTGGTAGACGATTCGCGCCAGGCAAGGGTCGCGCTAAAGGACGCCCTCAAGGGCGTCTTCTCCTCATTTATCGAGGCTGAGGACGGGATAGCGGCCATAAAGGCCTTTGTCGAGGAAAAGCCCGGCTTCATAATAACCGATATAGAGATGCCGAGCATCAACGGCTACCGGTTCATCTCCACCATCCGCAACATGGAGGACGGCAGGGACGTCCCCATCATCCTCATCTCCGGCACCAAGGACTCACTCAAGAAAAAACTGACCGGCTTCAACCTCGGCGCTTCCGATTTCGTCCTGAAGCCCTTCGAGGGCGAGGAGCTGCTTGCGCGAGTCAAATCCCTCCTGAAGATGAGAAACCTTATGGAGGAGCTGAGGGAGAAGAACGCCCTCCTTGAAAAGCTCGCGGTAACCGACGAGCTCACGGGCCTCCATAACAGGCGGCACTTCTTCGAGGCCGTAAAAGAGCAGATGGCCCTGGGGCTGCGCCACGGCTTCAAGATAGCCTGCCTGCTCATCGACATAGACCACTTCAAGAAGATAAACGACACCTACGGGCACGCGGCAGGCGACGAGGTGCTGAAAAAACTCGGTTCTCTCCTTAGGGCCTGCAAGCGCGAAGGAGAGATACTGGCCAGGTTCGGAGGCGAAGAGTTCATCATGTGCCTCTTCAACACCGACTCCGGCCACGCCCGGCTTGCGGCCGAGAGGTTCAGGAAGCTCGTGGCCGACCATGACTTCTCACCGGTATGTCCAGGCTTGAGGATAACCGTGAGCATCGGCCTCGCCCTCTTTCCGCAGGACAGGGTCTCCAGCATAGACGACCTCATAAGGACGGCTGACAAGGCCATGTACGCCTCCAAAACGGCAGGCAGGGACAGGGTAACTGTCTCTGATTTCACGCCCGATTCAATCCCGGCCTGATCACGCTATTGCGGAAAAGCCCGCCCACATGACATAATACCCTTTAACTAAACTACGAGGGTCTTCATGTCAAAGGTCTCCGTCACAAGATGCGCATCATACGATAAAGCGGCAGTCCTCAAGGCCGTAACAGAGGCGCTTGGCCTTTTGGGGGGCGCATCCGCCTTTATAAAGCGCGGCGAGCGCATACTCGTCAAGCCAAACCTCCTCTCAGGCAAGCCGCCTGAGGCGGCAGTGACCACCCATCCTGAAATAGTCCGCGCCGTCCTCATCATTTTAAAAGAGGCTGGCGTGACGCCAGTCGTCGGGGACAGCCCCGGCTTCGGGGCCGCCAGGAGCGTCGCGGACAAGTGCGGCATCATGTCCGTCTGCAACGAGCTCGGTGTCGAGGTCATAGAGCTGAAGACCCTGGAGATAGCCCCGAACCCCGGGGGCCATATCTTCAAGAGGCTCGAAGTCGCGAAAGAGGCCCTTGAGTTCGATGGCATCGTGAACCTCCCGAAGCTCAAGACCCACGCGCAGATGTACCTTACGATGGCGGTTAAGAACCTCTTCGGGTGCGTCCCCGGCAAGTTGAAGCCCCAGTGGCACCTCTCCGCAGGGGTCGAGAGCTCGTATTTCGCCCAGATGCTCCTCGACCTTTCCGTCTTTCTCGCGCCCCGCTTTACGGTAATGGACGCCATAGTCGCCATGGAAGGCAACGGCCCAGGAAGCGGCAAGCCGAGGGAATTAGGCCTTGTCTTTGCCGGCGCGGACCCCGTCGCGATGGACACGGCGGCAGCCGCCATACTGGGGGCATCTCCGAAGGACGTGCCCATACTCGAAGCGGCCCTCAAGAGGGGCATGGATTCAGCGAAGATCGAAAATATAGAGGTGTCCGGCGTTGACCCGGCGGCCCTCAGGATAAAGGACTTCGACTTCCCTCCCCCGATGCACACAAACTTCGCGGCAATGCTCCCCGGCTTTCTGGACAAGCCGCTCCGTAAATCCATAACCTCAAGGCCGCATGTAACTGACAAGGACTGCACCCTGTGCGGCATCTGCGTAAACGTATGCCCGGCAGAGGTCATGAGCAAGGAGAAAAGGATAATAATAGACTACGGCATGTGCATCAGGTGTTATTGCTGCCAGGAGATGTGCCCTGAAGGGGCTATTTCGCCAAAAGACGGCTGGCTCAAGAAGGCCTTGTCGGTCCTTTCTTAGCTCAGAAAAGGCACTTTCCAATTGTCTTGCGGCTACTGGTTTTCTACTATATACTTTAACTTTGTCGAAGTCTGAACTATTGGAAATCATAGATGAAAAAGTCTTTTTTTAATACGCCTGTCAAGTTCCTGCTAATCTTCGCGGCCCTCTTTTCCCTGGTCCTTTTCGGCAAGGCCATTGCCTCGAGCGTGATGAGCGTGCCCATTGGCAAGTCCTCGCAGGGGCCGCCCGAGGGCTGGAAAGTGAAGGAATGGAATGGCAAGGCCGCGTTCTCGGTCATGGAAGCCGATTTCGGCAGCGCGATAAACCTGAAGAGCTCCTCCACTTCATCGGCCCTTTACAGGGAGATGCAGTTCGATATAAGGGACTATCCATATCTCAGCTGGCACTGGAAGGTAACGGCCCTGCCGACGGGAGGAGACGTGCGGCGCAAGAACAGGGACGACCAGGCGGCGCAGGTCTATGTCGTATTCCCCAGGTGGCCCGCGGCGGTCAACAGCAGGCTTGTGGGCTATATATGGGACTCGACCGCCCCGGCAGGCTCCATTGTGCAGAGCACAAAGACTGTCAATACGAGGTATATCGTATTGAGGAGCGGCCCCGGAGAGCTCGGAAAATGGCTCAAAGAGGAGAGGAACGTCTACGAGGACTACAGGACGCTCTTCAAGGAAGAGCCCCCGCAGGCCGGGCGCCTGTCCGTCATGATAGATTCCGACGATACAAAGAGCGCTGCCGAATCATTTATCGGCAATTTCATCTTTTCCAAAGAGCCTTCTGCAAAGTGATCGGATACCCAGGCCTTTCCATAATAGGTTTGTGAAAGCTCGGTTTTCCAAGCTGCTCAAAAAGGTCCAGATGCAAGGCGTCGAGGAGCGAGGAAGGAGGCGTACTCTTTATCGTACGCCGCACTGACGAGCGACGCTGACAACAAAGCAGATGGGCCTTTTTCAGCAGCCTGCCACCGAAAGGCGCTACCTTGGCTGAACAGACCCCGAAAAAATGGCGCACATACCCCTGGATAATCCTCGCTCTCTTCGCGATTACCCTCATGGCAGTACTCTATCTACTGTTCACCGCCCGTGACCTTACCAGGTTCGCCCCAAGGATAGAGGCGGCTATCGAGGAGAGCGTCACCGGCGATCTCCAGCTTGGCCGCATCGTGGTAAAGGCTCTGCCCTCCCCCGATATCGAGATTACGGACGCGTCCATCTCGCACGCCGGCGAGCGGATATTCTCTACTGAGCGCCTGAGGGCCAGGCTCGAGCTTCTGCCCCTTCTTAAGGGTACGGTCGTATTCGAGGTCCTTGAGCTGGCCTCGCCTGACCTTGTCATCAAGAGGGATAAGGAAGGGGATCTCAATATTTCAAAGTTCCTTGAATCCAAGAAGGCCGAAGAGAAGATAGAAGAAAAAGAGCCGGCAAAAGAGGCGGAAGGAAAAGAAGAGGATAAAGAGAGAAGGCTTTCCATAAAGACCCTTGACTTGAGGGGCGGCCATGCGCGGTTCATAGACGAATTGCCGCCGGGCGGCGCGTCTTTCGAGGTCACCGGTCTTAACGCCATGATGGAGAAGACCCCCTCCGGATACTCCTTCGGCTCAGAGGGCATGCTCCTGCCGGCTACGCCTCTGGCCTTCTCAGGCCAGGTAAACGGGAAAGGCGGGATCACGGGGCAGGGCAGCATTGACGGCCTCGCCATCTCAAGATTCAACCCGTATATACGCGCAAAATCGCCGGGGGCTTCCATCGAAGGCAGGATGGACCTCGACCTCACCTATGAGTATGACGGCAAGGACGTTGTTGCCGCCCTCGTATCCTACAGGGGCCTTGAAGCCTCGTTCCCTTCGGTGCTTGCCAGGAATGTAAAATCTCCTTCGGGCCAGGCAAAGGTGAGCGTCTCTAAAGGCTCATCCGTCGATGTTTCCGCTGAAGATATAAAGATAAACATGGAAGGGTTCACTCTCTCGGGGAGCTTCGGGCTAAGCGGCCCTGAAGAGGAGCGGCGCATACGCCTTCTTGCATCGACAACGCCTGTACGGCTATCCACGCTCAAGGCCCTTCTGCCGCTTGGGACCATGCCCAAAAAGACGGCGGAGACCATCAGGGGGATCGAGCCGCTCAACGGGAGCGTAACCGCAAGCATCAGGGTCGAAGGTAAGGCCGATGAGCTCAAAGGCGCTGCCATACTCAAAAAGCCGGGCAGCGTCGAGCTGACGGCTATTGTCGATAGCGCTTCATTCAGATTGAAAGGCCGCAAAGAGGCCTTCAGGGATATATCCGGCGGATTATCGCTGAAGGACACCCGCCTGGACCTCACGGGCATCACAGGCAAGTACGGCAAGGAGACGATAGAGCGCCTCGAAGGCACGGTAAAGGACATACTCGGCAAGGCCCCTTTTGAGATCAACCTGACCGGCTCGCTGGATGTAAACGAAACGCTCGGCATCGCGACAGACCTTGCCAAAGGCAGCCTCAAGGAGCGGCTTTCAAAGTCAGCTGCAGGGGGGGCCTTGAGCTTCCAGGCAAGTGTGGCAGGCAGCCTCAAGGGCAAGGAGCCTTATAAATATTCCGGCGAGGCACGGCTCTCTGACGCCGCGCTCAGCTACGAAGGCGCGCCGTTGAGCGTCGATTACCTGGATGCCAGGGCCTCTTTTGACCAGGACAGGGTAAACATACTT
>MGPL01000101.1:6037-7907 GCA_001797415.1 Deltaproteobacteria bacterium GWA2_55_10 | reverse complement strand
AGACCCTCCAAAATCTGGCTAAAAAGACTCCTGATGAGGTCGAGATAGAGGGCGCGATACCGTTTACTCTTGCCGCGTCCGGCTCTCCCGGGGCATTCAGGGCAAAGGCGGCTATAGATGCCACGAAACCAAAGTTCTTTTACGAGGACGCTATCGACAAGAAGGCGGGCTTTCCCCTTAAATTCGGCGTAGAATTTGAACGCCAGGGCGGAGAGACGACTATCCATAACGCGCGTCTGGATTTCGGAACGTCCTCCATAAATGCCAGCGGCAGGCTCATCAAGGGCTCCAGGGCATATTCGCTTTCAATAATATCAGAGCAGATACTCATTGCCGACCTCGACGGGGTATCGCCCTTCCTTAATAAGGACTACGCCTCCTCCGGCGCTATTTCCCTTCGAATAAAGACAAGCAGGGAAACGCCTGATGCTCCCGCCCATTACGAGGGGCAGATAGGGGTGCGGGACGGGAAATTCTCGACAAAAGCAATCCCCGCGCCTGTCGAGAACGTGAACCTCAGGGCCGACTTCGAAGGCAACAAGGGGTCGCTCGTAATAGATAATCTCTCCACGGGCACGACTGCCATGAACGGCAGGGTGGATGTGCTCGACATGAACAAGAGGACCGTGAGCTTTGACCTCTTCTTCCCCACGCTCCATTCAGCCGACCTCATAAAAAAGAAGAAGGATGAGGACAAAGACGAGGAAGAGGAGAAGGAAGAGGAGGCAAAGGAGGAGACGAAGGAAGAGGCAGCCAAGATAAACGGCACTGGAAAGATAAAGGCCGCCGAGGGCGACCTCTGGGGCCACAAGTTCACGGCCCTTGAAACAGGCGTCATACTGGGCGACAGGATAATCCAGCTCTATCCCCTGCATATCAATATCGACGGCGGCGCGGCTTACGGCAGTTTCAGCTACTTCCTGGAAGAAACAGAGCCGCTTCTCTTTACCGTCGACCTCAAGCTCACCGGCATCGATATGCCGACCATGCTCGCCGCCTTCGGCAAAAAGAAGCGGGTGCTCTCAGGCGACCTCAGGGCGGACCTGCTCCTGTCGGCCTCCCGCGAGGTAAAGCCTTTCGCTCGCGGAATGAACGGCTATGTGAACCTTTACACCGGAAAAGGCAGGCTCTGGAAGTTCGGCTTTCTCTCGGACATATTCTCCATCGTGAACATCATATCAATCGACGAGCTCTTTGAGAGCGGATTGCAGCACAAGGGCATAGACGGACGCTTCATGATGATCGACGGAGTGCTGACGACGGACGACCTGGTCCTCGACAGCGACACGCTCCGGATGTCAGCGGTAGGCGAAATAGACACCGCTGCCTCGACCATATACGCCACCCTCGCCCTCCACCCGTTCGTCACCATAGACAAGATAATATCCAACATACCTCTTGCGGGCTGGATAATTACAGGCGAGCGGGAGAGCACAGTGAGCCTCTATTTCGAACTGGAGGGGCCGCTCAAGGACCCGGATGTCATGCCTCTGCCGGTAGAATCCATGACGGAGAACATCTTCGGCATACTTCAGCGGCTTTTACGCGCGCCATTAAGATTTTTCGAATAGGAGGAAGCATTTAATGCAGGGTTTCTGGAACAAGCTCAAGGCGAACTGGTACAGGAAGGGGCTCGACCACACGGACTTCCCTCAGAAGGCCCTTTCAATAATAATCCCCAGGGCACAGGACGCGAGGACCTTTCTCGATGTCGGCGCGGGCTGCGGTACGCTTGCCATACCGCTTGCGAGGGCGGGAAAGAGGGTTACCGCCCTTGATTCATCCGCAGCCATGATAGACATTTTGAAGGAGGATATCGCCAGTGAGGGCATAAAAGGAGTACAGCCGCTCCTCGCCAAGTGGGAGGAGG
>MGPL01000101.1:0-5955 GCA_001797415.1 Deltaproteobacteria bacterium GWA2_55_10 | reverse complement strand
CCCGAAAGCGGACAAGTTCTACTACAAGGAGCTATATCCCCTTCTTTTCAACAGGCCGTTCGGGGAGAGGTCCGATTACTTCAAGACCTATTCGGCGCTCCACAACATGGGCATCTACGCCAATGTCGAGATAATCGACTACGACTTTGACCAGCCGTTCGAGGACATCGAGGAGGCAATGGACTTCTGGAAGGAGTACATCGGCATAGTGACCGAGGAGCATGACAGGAAGTTGAAGGATTTTCTTGAAAAGAAACTGGTGAAGAAAAAGGGCGTCCTGCTGGCGAAGTTCCACAAGACGTCGGCTGTCATGTGGTGGAAAAAGGCTTAGGCTGCTGAAAAAGTCCATCTGCTTTGTTGGCCTCAAAGCTCGTCAGTGCGGCGTACGGCAAAAAGTACGCCTCCTTCCTCGCTCCCCGGTTTAACCGGGGCCTCGCATATGGAGCTTTTTGAGCAGCCTAAAAGTACTGAAAAAATTTCCGGCAATTATTACCGGGCTAAAAGTTATGGCTGCTCTTCATCAGGAGAGAAACGCCAAGATAGGTAAAGAGCACGACGATAAAGCCCAGAACAGTTGCGATGGCAAGGCCTGTGCCGCGCCATTCCCTTACGTACCAGGCGTGCATGGCTCCGGCGTAGAAGAACCATACGATGAACGACCATATTACCTTGGGTTCCCAGAGCCAGTAGGTGCCCCACGCGAGATACGCCCAGACAGCGCCCGCGAACATCGATGCCGAGAAGAAGCAGAAGCCCCACAGGATGCTCCTTGAGGCAATGTCCTGGAACTTCTTTAATTCCTCCTCTTCGGTCCTCCTCCACTTTTTCCAAAGATAGATAGCGGCGGCTGAGAAGGCCAGCGTAAAGAGCGCGTACGCGGCGAAAGAGGCGGTAACGTGCGTCTCGAACCAGCGGGTGCGGAGGATCAGCGTAAGCGGCCCTCCGGGCTTTTCATTCGCCAGTGCGAAAAGGATAGCGAGGATGGAGACAGGCACCGTGACTATCTCTGTTTCGCGCTCATCATACCTGAATATGACTATCACGCTCACAAGCACGGTCGTCCAGCTGAAGAAGACGAGCGTTTCGTACATCGACGCCATCGGCGCGTGTCCGGTCGACCAGATGCGTTCCAGAAGGCCGCCCGTGTGCACCAGAAGGCCGGCCACGAGGAGCCATTTTGACGCGCCGCCAACAGGCTTTGATTTCGATGCGTGGTGGATTAATACGGTAATGAGGCTCAGGGCATACAGGGCTATGGCTGCTATGAGGAACGGCTTCATCTTTGGACTTTAGACTCCGGGTCGTATTTAAAGCATTTTTTTCAGACTGCTCAAAAAGCTCCATATGCGAGGCCCCGGTTAAATCGGGGAGCGAGGAATGAGGCGTACTCTTTGCCGTACGCCGCACTGACGAGCTTTGAAGCCAAGAAAGCAGATGGACTCATTTCAAGCCTGAGGGAATTTTAACAGGCACGGGGCAGAAAAGTAAAGGACTACCTGCCCCGCTCGTTGGGCCAGATGTAGGCGTGCAATTGCAGTTGAAGGCGCACCCGGAGCCCGTCCTTCAATATCCATTCGGCAAGCTCTTTCGGGTGCAGCCCAGGCCTCACGGGAGCGAAAAGGACCTTCTCGGTCCGGCCCCTGAGCATTTCCTCCAGGAAACCCTTTGCGGCCTCGTAATCCTCCCTGTTGCCTATGACGAACTTGAGCTCGTCCTCAGGGCCGATGTGCCGAAGGTTCTCGACAAGAAAACTGCCGGCGTGCCCGCTGGAAGGGCCTTTCACGTCGACTATCTTTATTACCTCCTCATCGAGGCCGGCGAGCGGCACGGAGCCGTTGGTCTCGACCAGCACTGTATATCCGGAAGAGAGTAGCTTCGAGGCAAGCTCCCTTGCCTCTTCCTGCAGCAGGGGCTCGCCGCCGGTTATCTCAACAAGAGAGCAGCCGAACTCCAAGACCCTGCGGAGCACCTCATCTGTCGGCAGCTCTATGGCTTCGTCAGAGCCCCTTGCGTAGGTCGTGTCGCACCATGTGCATCTCAAGTTACAGCCAGAAAGCCTCACGAAGACGCAGGGAAGCCCCGCGTATGTCGACTCGCCCTGTATGCTCTTGAATATCTCGCAAACGTACATCCTAAGCCTTCCTGTCCTTCCCGTCTATTTCCCTGGCTGCCTCGCCTGTCTCACTTCCGGAGAGCTCCTTTTTTGCCGGCGGCCTGCCGAACGCCTTCAGGTCTTTCGCAAGGCCGTGGAGCCTCTTTTCAACGAGGTCATTGAGAGTTCCCTCTGGAAAATTCCCGTTAGTGTCCCTCTCCCCCGCCTGCATGCCAGTCAATATCTCAAGCCCCTCGTCCACGTGCTCTATGGGGTATACGGCGAACTTGCCGTCCTTTACCGCGTCAACGACCTCGCGCTTGAGCATCAGGTGCCGCACATTTCTCTTAGGTATTATGACGCCTTGCGCCCCGGTCAGCCCCTTTGCCTTGCAGACCTCGAAGAAGCCCTCGATCTTCTGGTTCACCCCGCCTATGGGCTGGACCTCTCCCCTCTGGTTCATGGAGCCGGTCACTGCTATTCCCTGGTCAAGCGGCTTCCCGGACAGGCTCGAGTAGAGGGCGTAAACTTCAGTACAGGTCGCGCTGTCGCCTTCTATCTCCTCGTACAGCTGCTCGAAGGTTATCGACGCCGAGAGCGTGAGCGGGAACTTCTGAGCGAACCTCTCGCCAAGGAAGCTGGTGAAGATCATGAGCGCCTTGTTGTGTATGCGTCCGCTCATCTTCACTTCCCTCTCTATGTTAACGACGCCGGAGTCGCCCATGAAGACCTTTGCGGTGACCCTCGAAGGCTTGCCAAAGGCGTAGTCTCCGGGGTCGAGAATGGCAAGGCCGTTTACCTGCCCTACCACCTTGCCGCCGGTGGCGACCATTATGGTGTCCTCGGTTATATAATCCCTGAGCTTATCCGAGATCTTTGAGTTCCTGTAGACCCGTTCGGCGTCCGCCTTCTCCACATGGGAGGCAGATACGTTCCTTGCGCCCTCGACCTTCGCCCAGTAGCCTGCCTCGACAATCATGTTCTCTATGTCGTTGAACCTGGCCGTAAGCTTATCCTTGTCGCCGGCAAGCCTCGCGCCGTACTCTATTATCCTGCTCACGCCCGTCCTGTCAAAGGGCAGCAGCCCCTCCTCCCTGCAGCGCGTGGCAATGAAGTGGGCGTACTTCTCTATATTGTCATCGCTCCTCGGCATCACGGTGTCGAAATCCGCCTTTACCTTGAAGAGCTTCCTGTACTCGGTGTCGAGGTTGTAGAGGAGGTAATATATGAACGGCTCGCCGATGATGACGAGCTTTATGTTCACGGGTATCGGAGAGGGCTTGAGCGTGGTGGATGATACGAGCCTGTACTGCTCCCAGGGGTCCTCGATGCGCGCCTCCCTGTTCTTTATCATCCTTTTGAGCGAATCATAGACAAAGATGTTCCTGAGCACGTCGAGCGCGTTCACGATGAGGTAGCCGCCGTTGGCCTTCAATATCGACCCGGCCTTTATCATGGTGAAGTCCGTCGTTGCCACGCCGAGCTGGACCTTGTACTCTATCCTGCCGAAGAGGTTCGTATAGGTCGGGTTCGATTCAAAGACCACAGGCGCGCCCTCGTTCTCCCTGTTGCTCACTATGAGGTTCACCTTGAATCTCTCGAAGGTAGGCTCCTGCTTCTGGAGCCTTATGCCGCCTATCGCCAGCGGCACGTCCTCCTTTGGCCTGAAGTCGTCTATATTGTCGAGTATGTTCTCCTTGACCTTGTATAGGTACTCGACGACCCCCTTGAAGTTCTTGAACATCTCGAGGAGTTCGTTTATCGCGGGGTTGACCACGTACTGGACCACTTCCCTGTCGAGGGTGTTTATCCTCTCCTTCGTGTCCTTCTCAATGGCCCTCGCCTCGCGGATGGCGTCAGAGAGCTTGTCCTGCATGACGACAAGGTCCTGCTCTATAGCGGCCCTCCTCTCCGCCGGAAGGGATTCGAACTCCTCCTGGCTCATGGGCTTGCCGTTCTTTGCAGGCACTACGGCCAGACCGCTCACGGTCTTCTTAAGCACAAGCCCCTTCTCCAGCGCCCTCTGCTCGAGCCTGAAGAAAAGCGCCCTTGTGCGCTCCTGCTGGCCTTCCAGTATCTCGTCCCTGTGCTTCTCGTAGTCCTTTGACTCGAAGACCCTGGGGATGTCCCTGCGGAGCGATTCAACAAGCTCATCCATCTCCGTCGAGAACTCGCTCCCCCTGCCAGGGGGCAGGTTAATCGCTGTGGGGGTGTCCGGGTCGCCGAAGTCGAAGACATAGCACCAGTCGTCCGGTACGCTCTCGCGCTTGGCCTTTGCCTCTATTATGTCCTTTACGGTCGTGGACTTGCCGACGCCCGTCTCTCCCAGGACGAAAATATTATAGTTGTGATTGGTGATCCCGAGTCCGAAATCGATGGAGCGGAGCGCCCTGTCCTGGCCTATAATTTCGGAGAGCGAAGGGAGCTCTTCGGTGGTTGCAAACGAAAACCTCTCCGGAGGGCACCTCCAGAAGAGCTCTTCCACCGGCAATGGGTTGACTTTAGGCATGATCTCCCCCTGGGCTGTTTTTTAGGCCTCAGCTACTGTTTTCCGTCTTAATTATAACATATCCGGGCTAATGGAGGTGCCCGCGTTCCTTGTGGGCTATCTTGCCGTATATGTCGTTCGGGTTGCAGCCCGAGCACTCGGCCTGGAGTGTCGTATAAAAGATGTGGTGGTCATGGGCGAGCTTTTCGTTTATATCCCCGAAAATCTCCGCCATCCTCCACCTCTGGGTGGGGATTACATCGACATGGGCGCTCAATGCATAGACATTATGGCATATCGACCAGATGTGCAGGCTGTGAACGCCGCCGACTCCCTCGAAGGCGAGTATCTCGTCCCTGACCCTCTTGAGGTCTATGTCCCTGGGTACGCCCTCGAGGAGTATGTGGGAGGACTCCCGTATTATCTTTACAGCCCCGTTTACGATGATGAGGCAGATGAGCATGCTTATGAGCGGGTCGGCCTTGAACCAGCCCGTAAAGTAGATGATGACGGCTGCGGCTATGACGCCGACTGAGGCGGCGGCGTCGCCAACGACGTGTATGAAGGCGCTCTTTACGTTCAAGTCGCTTACCGCGTAGCGGTGGAGCCACATGGCCACGATGAGGTTCACGGCAAGGCCGATGGCTGCGACAACGAGCATGCCAACGCTCTCTACGGGCTCCGGGTTCCAGAAGCGGTCAAGACCTTTGTAGAAGATAAAGATGGTCAGGAGGATAAGTACGAAGCTGTTTATGAATGATACGAATACCTCGACCCTGTGGAGGCCGTAGGTCCGCTTCTCCGTAGGGGGCATCTCCGCTATGTAGATGGCGAAAAAGCTCAAAGAGAGGGCGAATACATCCATGAAGACGTGCGCGGCGTCTGTCATGAGGGCCAGGGAATTGGTCAGGTAGCCGCCCGCAAGCTCGGCGATGAATATAAGACTCGTGAGCGCAATCGATATCAGCAGGCGCCGCTTGACCCTCTCATCAAGGTCGTGGTCATGGGCATGGGGCTGTTCGTGGGCTTCCATATTATTCGTTTAACTGGTTAATGGAAAATTCTATTTCGTTCAGGCTTCAAATGAGCTCCCTATGCGAGGCCCCGGTTAAATCGGGGAGCGAGGAATGAGGCGTACTCTCATGTACGTCGCTTCTGCCGCTTCTGAAGCCAACAAAGCAGATGGACTTTTTCAGCAGCCTATTGTTGAAAATCAGGGTATTAACCAGATATTCTCCTTTTTTAATGATACCCTTATCCTCAGCCCTACCGCAAGTTCAAGTTTCCGGAGCACGAAGTTCGGCAATTCCGCCTTGATAGGGGTCCTGCCCTCGCCTGCCTCCAGATAGAGTATATGGGTCGATCCCCTGCCGAC
>MGPL01000100.1:4423-5017 GCA_001797415.1 Deltaproteobacteria bacterium GWA2_55_10 | reverse complement strand
ATACCTGGACAATAAGCTTCGTAACTACCCCCACAATAGCCAACACCCCTCTTCCGCCGATAATCGTCCTGGCTTCACTCCTGGCAGCCTTCATTATAATACTGGCCGTCTATATAAGGCAGCGGACCATAAAGAGCGGAGCAGCCATCAGGATAGTCATGGGCTCTCTCATCGCGGGCTGGATAGCCCTTTCGGTAAGGATGGACTACAACTGGCTCGTGATACTGGGTCAGGAGTTCACTGACCTGTACGGAAAGGAAGAGTCCGAGAGAATAAAAGAAGTCAACAACAGGGATATCAATGAATTTGTCGACTTCACGGCATATATGAAGTCGGTTGTACCCGCGGACAAGAAAATATCTGCCGCGTTCCGGAAAAAGGGAAACCCGCTCGAAACGCTTGTCGCCTATTATGCTCTCCCGATAATAACCTCTCGCGACCCGGACATCGTCTGGGTATACGGCATTTCCGGGCTTGAGTTCGACCCGTCTTCCGGGACTCTCAGCATGAACGGAGAGCAGTTGCCATACAGGGTTCGCCTCTATGCGCAGTACGGGGACGCGGCTGCGCTCTTTGAGGTAATAACAAGATGAT
>MGPL01000100.1:3203-4279 GCA_001797415.1 Deltaproteobacteria bacterium GWA2_55_10 | reverse complement strand
CCTGCTCGTCTACAGGCTAAAGTTTTCATCATTCTGCAATTGCGAATGCGCAGGGGAGAAGAGCAGCGTCCTCTGGCGGATAATATCCGCCATTCTCGTTGTCCTGATAGCCTTCAAGCTCCTCTTCGTATTCTTCGAGGCCACCCACAGGCCCGTATATTCATGGGACACCTGGACCAACTGGTCTGCGGGCGCGAAGCTCTTCTTCTACCAGAAAGGGCTCTTGCTCGACAGTGCCGACGAGCACTTCTTCGGCAAGGGATACAGGCCTTTCATGGGACATCCGCTGCACGCCACCTTCATGCAGGTCTGGAGCGGCCTCTGGCTGGGCAGGTTCGACGAGGCACTCGTGAAGATATATTCATTCTTCTATTTTCTCGCCATGCTCGCCTTATTCTATGTAGCGGTTAAGGACGAGGCAGGAAAGAAATTCGCCCTCGTCGGCACATACCTCCTTTCGAGCATACCGATACTTACCTATCATGCGCAGGACGGCTACGCTGACCTGCCGCTCGCCTTCTACTCTCTGGCTGCCGTCGTCTGCTTCTGGAAGTTTCTTGCTACCGAAAGGAAGGGGCTGCTTGTGGTGGCTGGCACGATGCTGGGCTTCGGGGTCCTCACAAAAAACGAAGGCCTCTTCTATATCGTTGCCGTTGGGCTTGCGTTTATTCTCGCACGATACGGCAAGGCGCAGAGCAGGGGCGCGTTTTTAAGAGAGCTTGCGAGCCTGGCTCTGCCGGTCATAATACTCGCAGGCCCCTGGTTTGTTGCGAAGTTCGCGATGGGCCTCGGCTTCGGTCACGGGCTTGGCGGCTCGGAGTTCAACTGGCTGAGCGACCCGCTCTACACCGAGGGCGCGCCAAAGGGCATACATTGGGAGGTTATCGGAAAGAGCCTGAAGGAATGGATGCTCACCGCCAACTTCGGGCTGATGTTCCCGGCCCTGGCAGTCTCATTTATATTGGGGCTCAAACAGATCTACAGGTCAGACCTCAAATACCTTTACATCGTCATATTCTCAGTAATGGCAGCGTTCATGTTCGTATATCTCACGCTCGAGGTGACTACCGTGATGG
>MGPL01000100.1:2155-3170 GCA_001797415.1 Deltaproteobacteria bacterium GWA2_55_10 | reverse complement strand
ACGCGCCAATCATCCTCTTTACGCTCACGCTTCTTGCGTCCCGGTTTTTCAGGCGCTCTCGATGAATATCCTGCCCGGGTCCTCCAGGTAGGAAATAACCCTGTTCACGAACCTCGCCGCGTCCGCTCCGTCAATTATCCTGTGATCGAATGTAAATGAGATGGGGAGTATCTTTCTCACTGCTATTGAGCCGTCCACGACCCAGGGCCTCTCGCTTATCTTGCCTGTGCCGAGTATGGCTATGTTCGGGTAATTGATTATCGGCGTCGCGTAGGTGCCGCCGAATGTGCCGTAGTTGCTTATCGTGAATGTAGAGCCTTTGAGCTCCTCAAGAGTTATCTTCCTGTCGCGCGCCTTTATGGAAAGCTCCTGCAATTCCATCGCGAGGTCGAGTATGGTCTTCTTCTCGACGTTCTTCACCACAGAGACCATGAGGCCCTCTGGCGTGTCGACAGCCACCCCGATGTTGTAATACTTCTTTACTACTATCTCCTCGGCCTTCTCGTCGACCGACGCGTTGACCGACGGATATGCGGCGAGAGCGTGCTGGGCTGCTTTCATGAAGAACGGAAGAAAGGTCAGGTGAACGCCCTTCTCCTTGGCGACCTTTGCCTCGCGCTTGCGGAGCGCCCAAAGCTCCGTCACATCGGCGTCGTCCATGCCCGTGACAAAGGCGGCGGTCTTCTGGCTCGCGATAAGGTTCTTTGCTATGGCCTTCCTTACGCCCCTGATCGGTATCCTCTCTATCTCGCCGTACTTGTCCTGTCCGGCCGGCCTGGCCTCCGCCTTCTCTTCGGGCCTTGCCTCCGGCCTTGGTGCTTCTACCGGTATTGGCGGTGCTGGGACCGCCGCCTTGCCTTCTGAAGCGGCCTTTACGTCAGCCTCTGTCACCATGGCGCCGGGGCCGGTGCCAGAGACCTTCGCCAGGTCGATGCCGAGCTTCTTCGCAAGGGCCCTTGCCTTTGGAGCGGCGGTTACCTCTTCCTTCTCAGGCAGCGCGCCCACGACCGATACT
>MGPL01000100.1:369-2076 GCA_001797415.1 Deltaproteobacteria bacterium GWA2_55_10 | reverse complement strand
AAATCAAACTCCATCGTAATCTCCCTTTGAGACTGATCATGTTTTGCGTACAGGATTTACCTATTTGATAGCTGAATTGAGGCCACTCTAAAAATTAGGAATTTTTTCTGAGGTCAAGGAAGGGTGGAAATAAAAGCGCAGCATATGTAGTGTATATGTGAGCATTTTTATTTCAGCCCTGACACAGAGATCAGGAATAACAATTTTTAGTAGTCGTCAGTACTGCATCACCTTCTCATATGCCTTCTTTATCCTCTCCTGAGAGGGCATGTAGTGGTCTTCGAGCCTTGCCATGGGGATGACTGCATCGGGGGCTGTGACCCTTACTACAGGGGCCTTCAGGTACTCGAAAGCCTCTTCGGCGACAAGTGCCGCGACCTCTGCGCCGAAGCCCAGGACCCTCGGCGCCTCGTGCACTATGACGAGCCTCCCGGTCTTCTTGACCGAATTTACCACGGTCTCCTCGTCAAAGGGACGGAGCGTCTGCAGGTCGATTATCTCGCAGTCAAAGTCCTCTGACGCCTCGGCAGCCCTGTGGAGCATCGTGCCCCACGAGACCACGGTTATATCATTGCCTTCCTGGTAGATGGCTGCCTTGCCAAGGGGTATCGTGTACGACTCTTCAGGCACATCGGCCTTAATCGACCTGTAGAGCCGTGAAGCTTCGAGGAAGACGACCGGGTCAGGGTCCCTTATGGCCGAGATGAGCAGGCCCTTTGCGCTGTACGGGTTCGAGGGTATGACCACCTTGAGCCCCGGCATGTGGCAGAAGAGCGCTTCCGATGATTCGGAATGGAGCTCCGGCGGCTTTATGCCTATGCCGTACGGCGTGCGCAAGACCATGGGGCATGAGAACCTGCCCCTTGAGCGCGAGCGGATGCGGCTCGCGTGCGAGAATAGCTGCTCAAGCCCGGCGTAGGTAAAGCCCATGAACTGTATTTCGGCAACCGGCTTCATGCCGTAGGCAGAGAGGCCCACCGCCGCGCCGATTATCCCAAGCTCGGCAAGCGGCGTGTCAATGACGCGCTCGGGGCCGAACTTGTCGAGGAGCCCCTGCGTCACCCTGAAGACGCCGCCGTCCTTTGCCACGTCCTCGCCGAGGATGATGACATCGCGGTCAGCCTCCATCTCCTGGCTAAGGGCCTGGTTTATGGCCTGCACCAGGTTCAGCTTTGCCATCCGAACTCCTTGAGCTCTCTTCTTTGGCGTGGCGAGAGCTCTGCGTAGGTGTATTTTATGATGTCCGCCGGGTCGGGCGGGGGATAGGCCTCGGCTTTCTTTATCTCTGAATCGACCAGTTCCTGCGCTTTTTTGGCGACGCCTTCCTCGTACTCCTTTGTCCACCAGCCCTTCTTTTCCATATAGAGGCGGAGCCTTACAACAGGCTCCCTTGCCTTCCAGGCCTCGACCTCCTCGTCTGTCCTGTACCGGGAGGCGTCGTCTGCCGTGGTATGGTCGTCGAGCCTGTAGGTAAAGCACTCTATGAGCGTCGGCCCGCCGCCACCTCTGGCTTTGTCAACGGCATCTTTAGTGACCTTGTAGACCGCCGCGATGTCATTGCCGTCGACCTGGACGCCTTCGAAGCCGAAGGCAGCGGCCTTCTGCGCTATGGTCTTTGCGGCGGTCTGCCTTGACCTGGGCACGGATATGGCCCACTGGTTGTTCTGGCACAGGAAGACTGCCGGGACCTTGTTGACCCCGGCGAAG
>MGPL01000100.1:0-314 GCA_001797415.1 Deltaproteobacteria bacterium GWA2_55_10 | reverse complement strand
CTGCGACTTTCTTATGGCCTTTCAGTTTCATGGCCCAGGCCGCGCCCGTGGCATGCGGGATCTGGGTGCCTACAGGCACGCTCATGGGGAACAGGTTGAACTCAGGAGGTATCTGCATGCCCCTCTCATCCCCTGCCCAGTAGCGGTACAGCATCCATATAGGGTATCCCTTTGCCACAAACACCCCTGACTCCCTGAATGAGGGGAAGAGCCAGTCCTCGTTATTGAAGGCTAAGGCAGAGCCTATCTGGGAGGCTTCCTGCCCCCAGATAGAGGCGTATGTGCCGATTCTACCCTCCCTCTGGAGGGAGAGC
>MGPL01000099.1:4238-10091 GCA_001797415.1 Deltaproteobacteria bacterium GWA2_55_10 | reverse complement strand
AGATGTCATTCTGAGCGAAGCGAAGAATCTGGGGGTATGCGTTACGCTGAGATTCTTCGTCGCCTTCGGCTCCTCAGAATGACATGCCCCTCCTTATAAAGGGGGCTATGGGTGGATCACGGTTGAATTTGAATTAATTTATTCGTCATTGCGAGCGAAGCGAAGCAATCTCAGGTCTTCCGCTCGCCGTGAGATTACTTCGTCGCTAAAGCTCCTCGCAATGACAGCAGAAACCAGAATTAATCAGGCTTTCTCAAGAATGACATCATTCAAAGTAACATAAAGGGGAGTCTAGTGGCAATGGGAAGAAGTGGCCGGTTTATGCATTTGTCGAATAAAAAAGACACCCCTCACTTGAAACCCCGCCATTTTTCTGCTAAGTTCTCCATCTATGGGTTTGACTGTCGTTATCGCGGCATCCGAGGCCGCGCCTTTTGCCAAGACCGGCGGGCTGGCTGACGTAGCCGGCTCCCTGCCCGTTGCCTTGAAGCACCTCGGGTGCAGGGTCCTCCTGTTCATGCCCTATTACAGGGATGTTGCCGAAAAGGGCTTTGAGGTCGAACCGACCGGCCTTGAGGTGCCGGTCAACATGGGCAGGAGAACTGTAAGGGCAGAGGTGCTCCTGGGCCACCTCCACGGCGTACCTGTCTATTTCATAAAGAGGGACGAGTTCTTTGACAGGACTTACCTCTACGGCACGCCAGAGGGCGATTATTTTGACAATTTAGAACGATATGCCTTCTTCTCACGGGCAGTGCTGGAGATCATAAAGTTAAGGGACCTCAAACCCGACATCATACACTGCAATGACTGGCAGACAGGCCTCATTCCGGCATACCTTAACGACATCTACAGGGGCGACCCTGCCTTTGAGAAGACCGCGACCGTATTCACCATCCATAATATTGCCTACCAGGGGCAGTTTCCTGCGAATCTCTACGACACGACAGGGCTGGGATTTTACCTCTTCAACCCCGAGGCGCTTGAATTCTGGGGGAATATAAACCTCTTGAAGTCCGGGATAGTCTTCTCGGAGGCCCTAACTACAGTGAGCGAGGCCTACAGCAAAGAGATACAGACGCCCGATTACGGCTACGGGCTTGAAGGGATATTGAAAAAGCGCAAGGCCGACCTCTTCGGCATACTGAACGGCGTCGATTACACTGAATGGGACCCTGAGACAGATTCGACCCTGCCGCATAATTATTCGGCGGAAGACCTCAAGGGCAAGGCCGCGTGCAGGAAGAAGCTCCTGAAGGCCTTTGGGTTGAAGCTCAAAATCAAAACGCCCCTTATCGGCATGATAACGAGGCTCGCTGACCAGAAGGGCATCGACATACTCGCCGAGGCAATGCCAGAGCTCATGAAGATGGAGCTGGCGATCGCCATACTCGGCTCAGGCGACAGGAGATACCAGGAGCTCCTTGCAGACCTTGCAAGCCACTACCCCGGCAGGCTCTCGGTAAGGATTGCCTTCAACAGCCACCTTTCGCACCTCATGGAGGCAGGGGCTGACATGTTCCTCATGCCGTCGCGCTACGAGCCCTGCGGCTTGAACCAGATATACAGCCTGAAATACGGGACCGTTCCGATAGTGCGCGCAACGGGCGGCCTTGACGATACAGTAAAAGACTGCTCTGAAGAGGGCGGCACAGGGTTCAAATTCAAAGAATACTCCGCCGATGCCCTGGTGGAGAAGGTCGCCGAGGCCTTGCAGGTCTTCAACAATAAAAAGGCCTGGACGGAAATCCAGATGCGGGGCATGAAAGAGAGCTTCTCCTGGAATGATGCCGCCAAAAAATATATGGATGTCTACAAGGCTGCCAAGGCAAGACTGCACAAATCTTAATCATCCAAGCCTCAAAAAGACGCACAACCCTGTCTGAAAGAAGTAAAGATACCCGCCGTAAACTGATATAATCATTAAAAATTCGATTGGCACTCAAATTGCTTTTCTCTTGAGACATGAGAAAAATAGCGATTATAGACGACAACGCATCTGAAAGACTCGTCCTGAAGGGCTTCATCGAAGACGCGGGCCACTCGCTTGTTGCCGAAGGCACTGACGGCTCCGAGGCGCTCGATATATGCAGGAAGAAGGACCCGGACCTCATTATAATGGACGTAAAGATGCCTGTGAAGGATGGCATCGAGGCCGCTGCCGAGATCAACAGCTTCTGCCCCAAGCCCATAGTGCTCCTTACCGGGAGCGACGACGAGGAGACTATAAGAAGGGCCGCGGAGGCAGGGGTCATGGCATATCTCATGAAACCTCTGAGGGCGGAGGAACTCTGTCCGGCAATAGAGCTCGCCATATCCAGGTTCAACGAGTTTGAGGCGCTCCGCAAGGAGAACTCGGACCTCAAGAAGGCGCTTGAGGCGCGTAAATCCATCGAGAAGGCAAAGGGCCTTCTGATGGAGAAAGAGAATCTCAGCGAAGGCGAGGCTTTTTCAAGGATAAGAAAAATAAGCATGGACAAGAGAAAGAGCATGTCCGAGATAGCGGAGGTGCTCATAATGGCGCTTGAGAAGGGGAGCAAGGCATAGATATGGCAAAGGCCCTGGTAATAAGGCATGTCCCGCACGAGGGGCTTGGAATAATAAAAAGGCCGCTTGAGAGGGACTTCATAGTCGAGTACTTTGATATGTACAGGGGCGCGGCCCTGCCGCCTGCGATTGAAGGCTACGACGCCCTTATAGTCATGGGCGGGCCGATGGGCGTCTATGAAGAAGACAGATACCCGTTCATAAAGCACGAGCTCCGCCTCATCGAGTCGGCCTTGAAATCGAGGGTCCCGACCCTGGGCATCTGCCTCGGCTCTCAGCTCCTGGCAAAGGCCGCCGGCGCGGAAGTCTATAAAGGCAAAGACAAGGAGATAGGCTGGTACAAGGTAGAGATCGAGAGGGAGATAAAGGAAGATTGGCTCTTCCTCGGCTTCCCGGATGAGTTCATGGTATTCCAGTGGCACGGGGATACATTCGATCTTCCAAAGGACAGTGTGAGGCTTGTCTCTTCAGAGCTCTTTCCAAACCAGGTCATAAAGGTCGGGCCGTCCGCATACGGCATCCAGTTCCATCTCGAGGTCACGGAAGAGATGATAAGGGAATGGGTCTGGATAAACAACGACGAGCTGCGCGCGCTAAAAGGCAAGATTGACCCTGAGGCCATATTAAAGGAGACCCCCGCCAATATAGAAGGGCTGCACAGCATGGGCAAGGCCCTTGTGGCAAGGTTCCTGAGGATGGCTGAAAAATAGGCAGGCGCTGCACGCAATGTGTGCAGGGGGATAATGGCGAGGGCTGATTTTAAAGGAATCAGCAACGGCATAAGGGTTGCATGATGTGAAATACAGCAATGTGCTGAAAACTTGATTTTTTCCAGGCTGCTCAAAAAGCTCCATATGCGAGGCCCCGGTTAAATCGGGGAGCGAGGAATGAGGCGTACTCTTCATGTACGTCGCTTTTGCCGCGACGAAGACAACAAAGCAGATGGACTTATTTCATGCCTGCGGGGCTACAAGGGAGTAGTCCTTAATAAAAGAAGAAGGCAATGGCGCCTTGTTCTCGGAAGCGAGAAGAGGCGCCTTTTTATTTTTTGGCGCCGCCAAAAAAAGGAGGAAGACGATGGTAAGGGCGGTACTGATGTTGACGGCATGGACACTGGTCCTGTTTGCCGGGGTCGCAAGGGCAGAGGAACTGAAGGTGGCAGACGTATTGAAGGAGACGCAGATAAACGGCCTCCTTTCAGCAGGCTACAACTATAACTGGAACGAGCCGCATGACAGGGGCATAGACCTGAGGCCGTTCAATGACAAGCACGACAGCTTTACGCTGGAACTTGCCCAGCTCGTCTTTCACAAGGACGCGACAGAGCCGGAACAGGCCGGTTTCAGGCTTGATCTCAACTTCGGCTACACGGTGCCAAAGACAATCCATTCGACAGGCGCGTCGAGCTCCGATGATCTCGATGTAAGACAGGCCTTCATTTCTTATATCGCCCCTGTCGGGAGCGGCCTCAAAATAGACTTCGGCAAGTTCGTGACAGACCACGGCATGGAGGTCATAGAGGGCTACGAGGACTGGAACTGGAACTACTCGCGCTCCCTGCTCTTTTACTTCGCGATACCTTTTACCCACACGGGCGTAAGGGGAACGTATGCGGTAAACGACAAGCTCACGCTCTCCGGCGCTATCGTCAACGGCTGGGACAACGTGACCGACAACAACACCAGCAAGTCAGGGCACATCTTCGCCTACATAACCCCTGTCGAGGGTACGACCATCGGGGTTAAATACATGGTCGGCGCGGAGCAGACCGATAATAACGGCAACCTCAGGCACCTTGTAAACGTCAATCTCTCGACCGCCATTGACAAGCTCCTTTTGCGGGCTGACCTTGCCTACGGCAAAGAGGAAGATGTGCCGGGAATCGGAGACAGCACATGGAAGGCGCTGGCCGGATATCTGAGGTTCCCGATCACCGAGAAGTTCGCGATAAACGCGAGGGCTGAGGTCTTCTACGACGACGACGGCGCGAGGACCGGCACGGAGCAGGACCTCTGGGAAGTAACGCTGACGCCCGAGTACACGCTCAACGAAAACCTCCTCATAAGGGGCGAGTACCGCCACGACGAATCTGACCAGGAGGCCTTTGGCGAGGGCGGCGGCACATCCGAAAGCCAGGACACCATAGGCATCAACGCGATATACCATTTTTGATTGAGCGCACAATGAAGCCGGCGAAGACGCCCGCGCCCGCAAGGGGGCTTGAAGGATCAAAGAAGATCAGGAGGATGGAAAAAGATGAAGACGTTTCTGTACGCCGGGATTTTTCTGGCAGCCCTGTTCGGTTGGGCATCCGGAGCGCTTGCCGCCGATGCCGCCGAGATAGACAAGGCCGATACGGCCTGGATGATGGTGTCTACGGCAATGGTCATGTTCATGGTCCCGGGGCTGGCGATATTCTACGCGGGCATGGCGAGGAAGAAAAACGTGCTCTCCACCATAATGCAGAGCTTCTTCATACTCTGCCTCATAACGGTACAGTGGATGGTGATGGGCTACACGCTCTCGTTCGGGCCTGACCTCGGCGGCGTATTGGGGGCGCTGGATTTCACGGGCCTCTCAGGGGTAGGCATAGAGCCGAAGGGCACGATACCGCATCTCCTTTTCATGGCGTTCCAGGGCATGTTCGCGGCCATAACGGTCGCGCTCATAACAGGGGCGTTCGCAGAGAGGATAAAATTTTCGGCGGTCGTGCTCTTCAGCCTTCTGTGGGCATTTCTGGTATATGACCCGCTCTGCCACTGGGTCTGGGGAGGGGGCTGGCTTCAGAGCCTCGGCGTGTTGGATTTCGCGGGCGGCATCGTAGTGCACATGAGCTCGGGCATCTCGGCACTTGTCGCGGCCATATACATAGGCAGGAGAAGGGGCTGGCCCAGGGAGCTTATGCCCCCTCACAACCTGACCCTTACGGTAATCGGCATGGGCGTGCTCTGGTTCGGCTGGTTCGGCTTCAACGCGGGCAGCGCCCTGGCAAGCGATGGAGTCGCGGTAAACGCCTTTGTAGCGACTAACGCCGCGGCCGCCATAGGCACCCTTACATGGGCCTTTATCGAGTGGGTGCACAGGGGCAAGCCGACCATGCTCGGCGCCATGTCAGGCACTGTCGCGGGCCTCGGCTCGATAACGCCCGCAGCGGGCTTCGTCAGCCCCCAGGCGGCCCTTCTCATCGGCGTCGTCGGAGGCGCGCTCTGCTACATAGCCGTCACAATGGCGAAGCCCAGGCTCAGGTACGACGACACGCTCGACGTCTTCGGCATACACGGAGTGGCGGGCACGTGGGGTACACTC
>MGPL01000099.1:0-4215 GCA_001797415.1 Deltaproteobacteria bacterium GWA2_55_10 | reverse complement strand
AAACGCAACAGGGCTCTTCTACGGCAACCCTGCACAGCTTACAAAGCAGGCCTTGGGCGTGGGCGTGACGATAGTCCTCTCGGTCGTAGGCACGCTCGTAATACTGAAGGTAGTCGACATGATAGTCGGCCTGAGGGTCACAAACGAAGAAGAGATTCAAGGACTGGACATTACGCAACACGAGGAGAGCGGGTACTCCATGTAATCGGCATGCAATAAGTCCATCTGCTTTGTTGTCAGCGTCGCTCGTTACTGCGGCGTACGGAAAGAGTACGCCTCATTCCTCGCTCCCCGATTTAACCGGGGCCTCGCATATGGAGCTTATTTGAAGCCTGAACTCGGCGGAGTCTATTTGTACAGTTTTTAATTAAGTTTAACGGCACAGGGCTGTGCCAATTTAAAGGCAAGGGCGCCTTTGGATACTGGTTATCGGTATCCGGGCGCCCTTTTGTTTTTTAAACCCAGGAGGTGGAGCGATGAAGAAAGTAGAGGCGATCATCAAGCCGCACAAGCTCGACGAGGTGAAGAGCGTACTTGGCGAGCTCAATATCGAGGGGATGACGGTAACTGAGGTAAAGGGGTTCGGCAGGCAGAAGGGGCATTCCGAGGTCTACAGGGGGGCCGAATACCAGGTGGATTTCCTGCCCAAGATAAAGGTAGAGGTGGTCACGACGGACGATCTTGCCGCGAAACTGGCTGAGGCCATCATGAATGCGGCGAGGACAGGCAAGATAGGCGACGGCAAGATATTCATAAGCGTGGTCGAGGACAGCATAAGGATAAGGACAGGCGAACACGGAAGCGACGCGCTTTGACTACGAATTCAACGGAGGATAAGAGATGAAGTCCATTATATACGCTATAGCCATTTTGTTGTTTTTGCCGTTCGTTGCCTTTGCGGAGGGCCCTCCCGCGGTGGATACCGGGGACACCGCATGGGTGCTCATATCGACGGCCTTTGTGTTCCTCATGACCGCGCCGGGGCTCGCTCTCTTCTACGCGGGCATGGTGAGGAGAAAGAACGTGCTCGGCACGATAATGCAGAGCTTCGCCGTGCTCTGCGTCGTAAGCATACAATGGGTGCTATTGGGCTACAGCCTGGCATTCGGGCCTGACAACTGGGGCCTCATCGGCGGCCTTGAGTGGGTGGGGCTCTCGGGCGTCGGACAAGAGCCGAATGCCGACTACGCCGCCACCATACCGCATCAGGCCTTCATGATCTTCCAGATGATGTTCGCGGTCATAACGCCGGCGCTCATTACCGGGGCGTTTGCGGAAAGGATGAAGTTCTCCGCCTTCATCATCTTCACGCTGCTCTGGACGACGATCGTCTATGACCCGCTTGCGCACTGGGTCTGGGGCGTGGGCGGCTGGCTCCGTGAACTCGGCGCGCTGGACTTTGCGGGCGGCACCGTGGTCCACATAAGCTCAGGCGCGGCTGCCCTGGCAACGGCCCTCGTGGTCGGCAGGAGAAAAGGTTATAAGACGGACGTCATGATGCCGCATAACCTGCCGCTTACCGTGCTGGGAGCAGGGCTTCTCTGGTTCGGGTGGTTCGGCTTCAATGCCGGGAGCGCGCTGGGCGCCAACGGGTTGGCGGCAACGGCCTTCCTTGTGACCAATACGGCGGCAGCCGCCGCCGCGCTATCCTGGATGGGGGCGGAGTGGCTGCACAGGGGCAAGCCCACGATGCTGGGGCTGGCCTCGGGTCTTGTGGCCGGGCTGGTCGCCATAACTCCGGCAGCGGGCTTTGTCGGCCCGGTCTCTTCGATAATACTGGGCCTCGCGGCGGGGGTGGTCTGCTACGCCGCGGTAAGCTATATAAAGCCGCTCCTGGGATATGACGATTCGCTCGACGCCTTCGGCATACACGGCGTGGGCGGCATTTGGGGCGCGATCGCAACAGGCCTTTTTGCGACGACGGCGGTGAACGCTGCCGGCGCGGACGGCCTCTTCTTCGGAAACTCGGAACTGATCCTCAAACAGTTCATTGCCATAGGCGCGAGCGCGGCTTACTCGTTCCTGGTCACTTTCGGAATACTCAAGGTAATAGACTGGACAGTCGGCCTCCGTGTCTGCGACGAGGACGAGCTGAGGGGGCTGGATATAACGCAGCACAGCGAAAGCGGGTATTCGCTCTGACGGTCATTAAATAGGCCCATTTGCTTCGTTGTCTTCGACGCCTCGCATTTTGAGCAGCCTGTATAATACGGCCGGTCTTTCAGCAAGCTGCCGACAAAAAAATGAAAAAAAGGCAAAGGCGCCTGTAACTCTTCGGGCGCCTTTGCACTTTTAAGGGAGGGGACAATGGGAAAGAAAGGGAGACAGCGCCTTGTCGTGGTCGGCAACGGGATGGCCGCGAACGCCTTTATAGAGGAGATATGCAGGATAAACCCTGAGCTCTACAGCCTGACTGTATTCGGCAAAGAGGCTCACCCGAGCTATAACAGGGTGCTCCTCTCACATGTGCTGACAGGAGAGAAAAGGCCTGGTGACCTGGCTATGCACGGCCCCGAATGGTACAGGGAGCGCGGCGTAGAGGTGCGCGCGTCCGAAAAGATCATTTCCATCGACAGGAAGAACCGCCGGGCATTGACGGATTGCGGCCGCGAGGCGGAATACGACAGGCTCGTCCTCGCGACCGGCGCTCTCCCGCTCATGCCGGACGCGACGGGAACGGATCTGGATGGCGTCGTAAGCTTCAGGGACCTCGAGGACTGCGCCAGGATAAAGAGGTTCGCCGTCAGCGGCAAGCAGGCGGTCGTGGTCGGGGGAGGGCTTCTGGGGCTCGAAGCCGCCGGGGCGCTGCGTTCTCTCGGAATGGAAGTAACGGTAGTCCACATAATGGACAAGCTCATGGAAAGGCAGCTGGACATGAGCTCTGCCGCGCTCCTGAAGGAAGCCCTTGAAGGTATGGGGATCAAGGTCCTTTTGAGGACAGAGGTCGTCGCCTATGAGGGCCAGGGCGCGCTGGAAAGGGTAATATTCAGGGACGGCTCGGCAATGGATGCGGGTCTGGCGGTCATTTCAACGGGCATACGTCCGAATATCGAGCTTGCAAGGGCCTCAGGCATATATACGGAAAGAGGAATAGTCGTGAGCGACACCATGCAGGCCTTTGACCCGAGCGTCTATGCCATAGGCGAATGCGTACAGCACAGGGGCGCCACGTTCGGGCTGGCAGCTCCGGTATTCGAGCAGGCGAGGGTGGCCGCGAACCAGCTCGCCGGGGACGGCAGAAGTTCATTCAGGAATTCCCCCGCTTCGGCCAGGCTCAAGGTACCCGGTATCGACCTCTATTCGGCAGGCCATCCCTGCGGCGGCGATGACACGATCGAGTACCTGGACAGGAGGTCCGGCATATACAAAAAAGTCATGCTCGAAGAAGGCAGGATAAAGAGCTTCATCCTTTTCGGAGAGAGCTCAGCCGGCCCTGAACTCTTCGGCCTGCTTTCCTCCGGAGAGGATGTAAGCCACAGAAGACAGGAACTCCTCTCGGGGGAACGGATTCAAAGAAAAGCGGCCGGCCGGATGGCGGAAGACACGATCGTGTGCGGATGCAAGGGGATCACGAAGGGCACGATAGCGGCCGCGATAAAGTCCAAAGGGCTTTTCACGAGAGAGGAAGTGAAGAAGGAGACAGGGGCTTCGTCTTCCTGCGGAGGGTGCGCCCCATTGGTGGATATGGTGCTCGAAGAGACGCTCGGCGCTGCTTTCCAGGCCTCTTCCAGCCAGGCCCTCTGCGCGTGCACGAGCTACGCAAGGGAGGACGTCCTGAGAAACATAAGGGAAAAAGGGCTGAAATCCGTAAGCGATGTAATGGAAACTCTCGGATGGGAAGGGGTAGGGTGCGACAAATGCAGGCCGGCCATAAATTATTATATCTCGATGGTATGGCCTGATGAGGCGGACGACGACCTGACGTCAAGGCTTATAAACGAGCGCGCGCACGCCAATATACAGAAGGACGGGACTTTCTCGGTGGTGCCGAGGATGTACGGAGGCGTGACGACGCCGGCCGAGCTCAGAAAAATAGCAGAAGTGGCCGAGAGGCACAGCGTGCCTCTGGTCAAGCTCACCGGCGGGCAGAGGATAGCCCTCATAGGCGTGGCCAGAGAGGAGCTTGAAGATATATGGGGCGAGCTTGATATGCCCTCCGGACACGCTTACGCCAAGTCCGTAAGGACCGTGAAGACGTGCGTAGGCGAGAGATTA
>MGPL01000098.1 GCA_001797415.1 Deltaproteobacteria bacterium GWA2_55_10 | reverse complement strand
GAAGGCATAATGATCGCCGGAACATTTAAGGATAACCGGAAACTCTGGTTTTCTTCCGGGATCTCCGTCAAGATCGACCAGAATGAGACCATCGAGATCCCTTGGTCTGAAAGCCGATTCGTCAATCTGCCTGCAGGAAGCCATTCCTTCGAGATATGGTATGGCCGGTTCGGGCGGCGCGCTTCGGCGGCAAAGGGATGTGTCAAGATCAATCAGGGGCAGGTAGTGTATCTGGAATACCAGCCGCAGGGTTCCATGCAGGATGGCAAGGTCGAGATGCTCGACCTGAATAATAGAAAACGGATGGATTTCAATAAAAGTTGTTTATAGCCCTGCAGGTCGGCACACGAAGGCGGAATCCGATATCCTCGACAGAAAATATATAAGTTTGCTGACGCATATTCAGGGAGGACTCGTGTCTGAAAAAAGAAGATCGGATTGCCGAAAGGCGCTCGTTGTCGGTCTCATGGCCATCTCTATCCTGTGCCTGAATTCAGTTGTGTCAGCGGAAAATTCAGACGCCTATTTCGTCTTCGGCTCTCAAGCGAATAACGAGACCTTCGTCATTAAACTCACTGACCCGGTCAGGATAAAGGAGGCAAGGTCGATAATAAGAGGCATGCAGGCGGACAGGACGCATGTCTCCGGCAGGGTCGTCAAAGAGCCTGCGGATTACAACAGGCCCTGGAGTTTTCATCTGGCTCCTGATTCGATAAGTTTTTTTCAGAACAACAATGAAACCTGCAACGCAGGGATAAGGGACGTCGAGGACCGTCTTCAGGAAGCCGGCGGGAATTTTCTGCCGGGCAATAAATGGTGCCCCTGGGATTCGAAGGTAATAAAAGAGATGAAAATAGAAGCAGATGAGAAATAAGGCGCTGCGCACAATCGCGCCATGCTGATTCGAGCCGCATCTTTTAAATCCGGGTTGCGTATCGTGTAAATAGATTGTATGTTATTTGTGTTCAAGTGATTAGACATTTTTTATAAGGAAAGGCGAAACGCGGACATGGACGTAAAAGACAGCAACGGGACCGTTCTCAATGAAGGCGATTCAGTGCAGGTTATCAAGGATCTGAAGGTGAAGGGCTCTTCAATTGCGCTCAAGAGGGGAAAGGTCTTCAAAAATATCCGCCTCACCTCCAAGAACGAAGAGATCGAGTGCCGCGAGGGAAAGACAACCCTGGTGCTCAAGACGTGTTTTTTGAAAAAGGCCTGATCATCGGTCGGCTCTCAAATATAAAAGGGGTTACGCGTAATTCGGCGTAACCCCTTTATCATATCCGGATATATCTTCAGCGGGTTAGCGCGCGGCACAAATCCTTGATTTTTTTACGCCTCGCGATATCGCTATTATCCCCAGGCCGCTTCCTATAAGAATAAGCGTCGACGGCTCAGGAACCGGTGCGCTATCCGGGTCAGGCAGCGCGTCAAGGTCTCCCGGTATGGCTATGTTGTCCGTATCGGCCTTGAACCTGAGATACCCGCTGTAAGGCGCATGAAAGCTTATATCGAGCACCTTCCACAGGTCGCCTACAGGATCAGATCCGGTAAGCGCGACCATGTCGCGGTACGTAGCCGTAACATTTGCGTTTGAAAGGCCGCTTACGACTGAAAAGGTGATGCCCCTTGCGGAACCCGCTGTTCCGTTCAGGTTATTCTGCCATAAGATGTCAAAGACAGAGTTCCCGGGCCCGGCGTCAATGATTATCCTGTCGATAAATACATCCGCCAGGAGTATCCAGTCATAAAGGTAACTGTCTCCATAGACTCTTAAATACCAGCCGGTGCCGTAAATACCCCCCATCAAGTTGCCTATGTCATACCAGACAAAGCTCTCGGCGGCTCCGCTGCTCAAAAAAGCGGTTATAGTCATGCCGTCCATCATGTCCCCGGTTGTCAAAAAGCCGGTCAATGCCGTAGTCTCGTAGGTCGTGCCGGGGTCGTAGACTACCGCCGCATTTGATTCGGTTGCGATAAGCGCGCTGAAGAGTCCCGCTAAAAGGATTTTTTTCATTTCTGGCCTCCAGGGATAAGAGAACATCAGTACAGAAGTCCTTCCGACAGCCTCAAGGCGGATTATCCTGAAATTTGTATATTGAGAGCCGATCCCTGGTGGCGTTGCCTCGCTCTGGTCACCTCCTGTGCGATATTCTTTGAATGAAGCTATAACGGATACATGGCAAGATGAGATGTAAACAGGCCTGATGATCAAGTCGGGCAGCGCAAGCGTTTCAATCGAGGCGTATGCTATCTTATGAGGGGTCTCTGTCGCTGACAGCGGTCAAAGGAGGAGGTCTGGTATCAGTCTTTCAAGAAGCGGACGTGTTGCCCTTTGCAGCCCTGGAGAGATTCCTGGAGGGTTATGGTTTATTATATCAGAATAGCTGATTTAGTGCCGTGGAGCCGGCATCATTCGCGGAGGGAAAGCATCATTCTCGAGTTTTGTCATTGATCGTAAAAAAATCCAATGATTTCGGGAGGTTGCCCTGGAATGTCCTGTTGTCCGCCGGTGCCTTCCCCGTTGTCCTCTAAATACCTGAACCTTTCCCGCAATGAACCTCCCCGCAGCAAGCTGCGGGGAATTGCGTGATTAAACCCTGTAAACGGACGCGACGTAAAAAATAATGGCAACTTGCCTCTTGACAATTATAATTGAAAATGATATTCAATATCATGCCCTGAGTTCCCGTGGGCCGGTTGACAAACCTTTTTTTAAAACTATAATAATGAAAATGATATCCAAATTCACAACAGCGGGGTGTTTTGTGCGTACGATAGGCGTCCTCTTTTATATCCTTATCCTGTTCTTCCCCACAGCCGGTCCTGCTTACGGGGCAGAAAACGACCGGGCCGGTACTTCATCGAGGATAGGGGAGGAGCTTCGAAAGGCGGTATCCGACTATGAGGCCGGGGACGCCCTTTCAGCAAAGGCGCGCGTAACAGGCGCCTACTTCGAGCTCTTCGAGGGCGAAGGCATGGAGGCGGCCGTAAGCGAGCGCATCGGGGACGGGCGTAAGGCGGAGCTTGAGAGCATGTTTGCCGGCCTCAGGGGCGCTGTCTCCTCCGGCAGGCCGGTCGAAGATGTGAAGGGCAGGGCATCGGCGCTTGCCGCTGCCATCGAGAAGGACGCGGCGGCCCTCAATAAGATCGAAAAAGAGGGCAGCTCGCCGCTGGTCAATTTTTTCAACTCATTTCTCATAATCCTCAGGGAGGGACTCGAAGCGATACTGGTCATCAGCGCTCTCTCCGCCTGGCTCGTAAAATCCGGGCACACGGACAAGGTGCGGATAGTATACATGGGCGCGCTGCTTGCGCTCGTTGCCAGCGTACTGACCGCGCTCGCCCTGCACCTCCTTCTGCCAATAAGCGGAGCGGGAAGGGAAGCTATCGAAGGGGCGACAATGCTCCTTGCGGCGGCAATTCTCTTCTACGTCAGCTATTGGCTTATCGCCAGGGCGAGCGCGGCCAGGTGGCAGAGCCACATCAAATCGGTAGCCGAAGGCGCGCTCTCCAGGGCCAACGTCTTCTCGCTCGGTTTTGCCTCGTTCCTGGCCGTATACCGGGAAGGGGCTGAGACGATACTCTTCTACAGCGCGGCGTATTCCTCTTCAGGAGGCGACGGCGTGTCCATGCTCGGCGGCTTCTGGGCAGGCGCTTCGGCGCTGGTCGCATGCTTTTACATCATCAAATACACCTCCATGCGCCTGCCGATAGGCCCGTTCTTCGCGGCGACCTCGGTCCTACTCTATTACCTGGCCTTCAGTTTTACGGGCAAGGGAGTGCTCGAACTGCAGGAGGCCGGGATCGTCCCGTCCACGCCGGTTGACATGGTCCCTGTAATACATGCGCTGGGCATATACCCCACCATCGAGGGGCTGACCCTTCAAGCGCTACTGGTCGTAGCGCTCGCGGCAGCTATTCTTTTCGCGTTGAGGCCGAGGGAGAAAGGAGGACCCTCAGATGCGCACTCAAGGTAGTATGAAGATAAAAGAGGAGACGGCTGAGGAGCCGGTCGGCGCGGACAAGGCAGGCAATTGCCGCCGCCCGGTTATCGACCCGGTTATCGAATTGACGCCCGGCAGCACGGCGCGGCCCCTTGCAGGCCTCTCAGGCAAGGTCGAGGGATTCCTGGTGAGTCACAGGGCACGCTTCGGATATGTCCATGCCTTCATGGCCGTCGTCTTTCTCGCGCTTGTAGCCATCCCGGTATTCTTTCCATTTCCGGCAGACGACGATACGGCGCTGACGAACCTCCAGCTCCTTGCCAGGTTCATCGTCTGGGGGCTCTGGTTCCCGCTGATGTTCCTCTCGGTAGTGCTATTCGGCAGGCTCTGGTGCGGCCTCCTCTGCCCGCAGGGCGCGCTCACCGAGTTCATGTCAAAAAGGGGGCTTAACAGGCCGATACCCGGGTGGATGCGCTGGAAGGGCCTGCCCTTCGCGAGTTTTGTCTTTATAACGGTGCTTGGCCAGCTCGTCGGCGTGAGGGACTACTCGCTGGCAGCTCTCGAGGTACTCGGCGGCACGATGCTCCTGGCCGCGCTTACAGGTTTTATCTATACGAAGGACAGGCGGGCCTGGTGCAGGCACCTGTGTCCGGCAGGCCCCCTCCTGGGGATATTCTCCCGGCTCGGCTCTGCCGGCATAGACAAAAACGGCGGAACAGGCACAAGCGCGGCCTGCCCGACGTTCATCAACACGCAGACAAAGACCGCCAGCTCGAACTGCATAGCGTGCATGAGGTGCGTCAACCCTGCATCTGAAAGTACGCTCCGGCTGAAGCTCAGGAGGCCGGGCAGGGAGATAGAGGAGATCGGGAAGAGAGAGCCGGATATATGGGAGGTCCTCTTCCTCTTGGGCGCAACGGGACTTGCCCTGGGCGCCTTTTACTGGACGGAGAGCGATATGTACACACTTTACAGGGACTTCCTGGGCAATGCTTTTATCGACCTGGGCTATGGCAGCCTTATCGGGCAGAGCGGGCCGTGGTGGGTCATGGTGAACTACCCCTGGGCCGGAGAGACCTTCAACTGGCTCGACTTCATATCGATCGCGACATTCATGCTGGGCACGATGGTCGCGGTGATGGGCGCCCTGCTCATCCTGCTCATATCCTCGGCCCTCATTCCGAAGGAGAAGTTGGAGTATTGGAAAAGGGCGGCATCCGCAGGATACGCGTACGCGCCTGTCGCGCTCGTATCGCTTGTCCTGGGATTGGGCATCATGCTCTTTGAGCCCCTCGGCTCTTTCGGCAAGCTGTTGCCGGCAGCCCTGTTCGCGGCAGGCGCCATATGGAGCGTGTACCTGGCAGTAAAGATACAGGGGCCGCGCCCAGGCGTCCTTCCGAACATGCTCGGAATCGGGCTGGTCGCGTGGCTCTGGTATAGCGTTCTCTTCTGATTAAAACAGCAAAAGGAGTACGGTTATGAAGGTGCTGATGACGGCCCTGCTCGCGTTCTTGTGCATAGGTCAGGCCCACGCCGGGACGAGCTGGCTCAAGGCGGCGGAAGATATCGAAAAGGCGCTTAACGGCGCGGTAAAGTCATATGAGAGCGGCAAGGGCGCCGAGGCAATCGAAGAGGTGGCGGACGCCTACTTCGGGACCTTTGAAAGCGAAGAGGCGAATATGGAGATAGCGATAAGGAGGTACATATCACAGAAGAGGGCGGTTGAGCTCGAGAATGGCTTCAACGGCCTGAGAAAGGCGATGTCGAAAAAGACGCCATCCGGTGGAGTAAGGCGGATGTCCGGAAGCCTTGCGGAGGGTGTGAGGAACGCGGCAAAAGAGCTTGAGGCAAAAGGAATCAAGGTGGACGGCGGCTTCAGCAAGTAATATAAAATGGAGGGAGAAGG
>MGPL01000097.1:21673-22602 GCA_001797415.1 Deltaproteobacteria bacterium GWA2_55_10 | reverse complement strand
GCCCTCGAAGGTCGCTACAGTCCTCGCGCTCCATTCGGGGCGCACTTTATACCCGGCGCAGTCCTTGTAGCAGGCGTCTATGGCCTCTCTCAGCACGCCTGTCATCGCCGCCACATATGTCTTTGTCCGCTGACGCCCTTCTATCTTCAATGCCGCGATGCCCGCATCCATAAGCCCCGGCAAAACCTCCAGAATATTGAGCGATTCAGGCTCCTCGAACGCATAGGCGTACTCGCCGTCAGGCCGGATATAGCGCCCCTTGCAGCAGGTGGGGTAGGGGGACGACTCGTCCCTGCCGAGCCTGTTCAGAGTCATGTTGTTGAGGGTAATGGACATGCCGCCGTCAGCGTTCGAGACAAAGCGGACAAAGCGAGATGGCGAGCACGCGCCCTCCGTATTGGTCGACGCGCCGGTGACGTATGAAGAGAGATAGCAGCGGCCCTCTATGTTTATGCAGAGGCCGCCCAATGCAAAGACCTCTATCTCGACGTCCGTATGCTCCTTCAATTCCTTCATCTCGGCGATGGTGAGCACCCTGGGCAGCACCACCCTCTTTATGCCGAAGTGCTTTTTATAGAAGTTTATGGATTCGTAGTTTGACGAGCTTGCCTGGGTGGAGAGGTGAAGGTTGGCGTCAGGGTAACGCTGCCGCGCATAGCGGAGCACTCCGATATTGGCGATGATGACCGCGTCGGCGCCAAGCTCGACGGCATGGTCGACTGCCTTGTACCACTTGGGGCAGGTGTCATTCTGCGGAAAGGTGTTTATGGCTACGAAGAACTTCCTGTTCTTCGACCTTACGTACTTTATTCCTTCGGCAATTTCCGCCGGAGTGAAATTCAGCCCCTCGAAGTTCCTCGCGTTCGTGGCGTCGTTGAAGCCCAGGTAAACGGCGTCAGCGCCGCTGTCTACGGCGGCCTTGAGCGATA
>MGPL01000097.1:18976-21639 GCA_001797415.1 Deltaproteobacteria bacterium GWA2_55_10 | reverse complement strand
TTTTCCCCCTCCCCTCGATCCCCTCCCGTCAAGGGAGGGGAAGCATTCAGGCGGATCGAAGGGTTTAGAACGGCACGTCGTCTATGTCTGAGGGCGGTATCTCGTCGGCAGAGATATCCGAGGCGCTTGCTGCCGCGCCTGATTCTCCGCCCCTGCTGCCCAGCATCTGCATGCTGTTGGCGACTATCTCTGTCGTGTACTTCTTGTTGCCGTCCTTGTCTTCCCAGCTGCGGGTCTGTATCTTGCCCTCTATGTAGACCTGCTTGCCCTTTGAAAGGTACTCCCCGCATATTTCCGCAAGCTTGTTAAAGGCAACGACCCTGTGCCATTCGGTCTTGGTCTGTTTGTTGCCCTCTTTATCCTTGTAGTTCTCAGAGGTCGCCAGCTTGAAGTTGGCCACGGCCATGCCGCCGGGCGTGAAGCGCATCTCCGGGTCTGCTCCGAGATTGCCGACCAGTATGACCTTGTTTACGCCTGCCATGGGGTTTTCTCCTTTCAGGATTGTACGGCCGCTATTATAACCACGCCGCCGGATGCAAGTCTACTTTCTTTTTTGAAAAGGCATGCGGCAAGGGAAAACGGCATCTTATTGAGCTGTCAGCGGCCTTCCAGGGCCTTGAGGTGCCGAAGCGCGTCATTATCGCCGAGCTGGACGGCCTTTTGCAGGTTCAAGTACGCGTTTTCCCTGTCGCCTGTCCGCGCGTATGCCAGCCCCAGCTTTGTATAAGACTCCGCATCGACAGGCTCAAACGAGGCAGCCTTCCGGAGGTCTTCCAGGGCCAATACGTATTCGCCGGCTATCGTGTAGGCCGCTGCCCTGTTATGGTAGACCGGCCTGTAATCTCCCTTTTTATCTGGTTCAAAGTCCAGGGCCCGGGTGAAATCCTCTATGCCCTCCGGTATCCTTCCAATACTGCTCAACGCGATGCCCCGGTGGAAATAGGCGTCAAAGAGGACCTTTGAGCCGGGCTTGAGCTCTATGCCTCTCGTGAGGTCAGCCGCGGCCTCATGGAAGTCTCCGTTGAACACGCGGGATACCCCGCGTCCCACGTACCCATTTGCATAATCCGGGAATACTTTTATCTCCTGCGTCCAGAGAGAGACAGAGTCCTTCCAGACGCCTGTCTGCTTCACGGTCAGAAAAGAGAGGAGGGCCGATATAATCATAAGGGCGCACGCTGCCGGGACGAGGGCCTTTCCCTTCCTGTGAACGAGATAGCCTGTTCCGGCTGCGGCAAGGAGCACAAGCCCCATTGACGGCAGGTACGCGTACCTGTCCGCCGCCGCCTGCCTTCCGACCTGCAGGATACCGATTACCGGAAGAAGTGTGACGACGTAATACGCCCATGCTGAAAAGAAAGCCCTTGTCTTCCTGAGCATGAAAAAGGTGAACGCGGTTATGGCGGCGATTGACCCGGCATACGCGGCAAAGAGGATATTGATGCCCGTCTCAAAGTCCCTGGGATAGAGAGGGGCAAGGCCGAGCGGCGCTATGCTCTTGTAGATATAGAAGAGCGCCCCCCTTAAGGCGATGTGGAGCCTGTCGAGCAGGGGCAGCCCTTCGATCGGCGTCATCGCATCCAAGCTCTGAGACCAGACGGATACGAGCCCCGCGAGGACGCTCAAGCCGAAAAAGGGCAGCTTCTCTATTACGAGCTTCCTGAACCCCGCTGTTTTAAGCCTGTCGAGAGGGTAGAAGTCCACTATAAGGAGGACTAAGGGCATCGTGACCGTCATGGGCTTGGAAAGAAGGGAGAGAACGAAGAATATAAGAGTCAGGATATACCAGAGCGGCCTCAATGCTTTCGAATAGCTCAGGTATGCATGCAGGCCGAGAAGGAAGAAAAAGGCGTTGAGCACGTCCTTGCGCTCGGTGGCCCAGGCGACTGATTCTACGTGTATGGGATGGATGCCGAAGAGCAGCCCGGCGGCCAGTGCGGTCATGAAAAGGCCTTTAGGACCAAGGCTGCCGTGCCAGTTTGCAAGCCTTGCCGACAGAAAGGCAAGCATAAACGTGTTCAGGGTGTGCAGGATTGAATTTGAAAGGTGAAATCCGAACGGGTCAAGCCCCCAGACGGCATAATCAAGCGCGAAGGAAAGGAGCGTGAGCGGGATCCATGTGCTCCCGATGACCGCTGTAAAGGCCCATTTAAGGTCAAACCCCTTGATGTAAGGGTTTCCATAGATATATTCGGAATCGTCCCAGTTTACGAACCCGTTGCCAAGGGAAGGGATGTAGACGCAGAACGCGACAACGGCCGCGATAAGGCAGGCTAAAAGTATGAGCGCATTCGGGTTTTGTCTTTGCATTCAGGTAATAAAAAGACCATTAGGATGTAAAAAGAAAAGAATATCCGTCAGTTGCCTTCCAGGGCCTTGAGGAGCTGAAGCGCGGCATTATCCCCGAGCTGGACGGCCTTCTGAAGGCTTGCGTATGCGTTCTCCCTGTCGCCTGTCCTCGCGTAGGCAAGCCCCAGCTCCGTGTAAGACGCGCCGTCGACAGGCTCGAGGGAGGCGGCCTTCTGCAGATCAGACAAGGCCAACGCGTACGCGCCCTGGTTAATATATGCCGAGGCCCGGTTCTGGTACATGATTTTATTTTTGGGCTCCAGACTGAGCGCCTGCGTAAAATCGGCCGCCGCCTCCTGCATCCTCCCGAGATT